>DASSCX010000023.1:0-29375 GCA_035697425.1 Pyrinomonadaceae bacterium
AATAGAAAGGCCAATCACGTCGGAAGGCAGCAAATCCGAGGTGAACTGTATGCGTTGGAAGCTGCAATCCAGCGCGCGAGCCAGCGCCTGCGCGAGAGTGGTTTTGCCAACGCCGGGAACGTCCTCAACCAGCAGATGGCCGCCGGCAATTAGTGTGACTATCGCCAGACGCACTGCCTCCGGCTTACCCTTAATCACCTGTTCGATCGCGTTTTGCAGACGCTCGATTTTTTCCACGGCGGTGGATACGACCGCGGCGGAGTGACCTTCAACTGGTTGCAGACGTCTCATCTAATGGCTTCCCTGAACCAGCAACGCAAGCTTTAGTTGCCTAATCGTTTGTGTTCTGCTGCCTGGCTATAGGGGACAGTTCACAAATTTACAGTTTTGCTACCCCACTGCCACTTCGCAAACCATCAGTTTGCTACAAAAACTTCAGTCATTCTACATGCTAACAGTGACAGTCGCACCCCAAAAGTTGTCTGCCCATGGCACCACTCGATGTGATTCTTCTCGGGGGCTGTAGTAAACTGGCCTCCGTCGCTACACGGCATAAAGGAATCGGAACCTGGTCCCAGGTATCACGTGTAACGCAGGGCAAGGAGATTTTTATGAGACACAATCTTAAACAACGCCGCGGCGATGAGGGCTTTTCCCTCATCGAGCTGATGATCGTTATCGCTATTATTGGAATCCTGATTGCCGTAGGTATTACCGGCTGGAAAGCTGCGCTGCGCTCGGCGAACGAGGCGGCAGCTATTAAGTCGATGAGAACCGTTGCCGAGCAGCAGATGCTCTATTACAACTCTAAACAACGCACCACCTTCGGCAGCTTCGAAGAGTTGCGCCGCGAAAACCTGCTCGACAATCGCTACGATGGAACGACACCTTTGGTTGAAGGCTACATATTCACTTTGCGAGTGATACCCCGTTCAACCTCGCAACAGGCAGGCTACACTCTCAATGCCGACCCACAAATTGGCGAAGGCGTCAGCGCCACCGGCAAGAACCATTTTTATCTCGATTCAGACACCAACACGATCCACGTGAATGATTCGCAACCTGCGACCGCCAGCGATCCCTCGATCGGAGGCTAAAGAATTTGCGATTGCCAATTAGCCCATACCGAAAGAACCCAATTGGGAAATCCGCAAGTGGTAATCGCAAAACTTAGTCCCCGCGCTTCACTAGACTAGAAGCAACAGCGACGAGCTCGGCCAAATCCACAGGCTTGGGACAATGCATTTGATAGCCGGCTCGCAATGCCAGCATTCGATCTTCGACCCTTGCATAAGCAGTTAAAGCAATTGCCGGAATCTTGCCTCCCTGGTGAGGTGGCAACTTCCGCAGACGCCTGATCAATTCGTAACCGTCAACTTCAGGCATGCCGACATCACTGATGAGCAAGTCGGGCAGCTCGCCATTGATCGCGGCGAACGCTTCAGTTGCAGAAGCAGCCGTTACGATTTCCGCTCCACACCGCACGAGACCCGCCTTAAGCATCTCCCGCGTATCCGGTTCGTCATCGACAATGAGGACGAGCAAGCCATCAAGTCGATCTCCGCAGTCCGTTTCCCGTAAAAGATCTCTGGCTGATGGGTGAACGCGCCCGCCGTCCTTATCCACCTGATATACAGGTGCCACCGGTAATTGAACCGTGAAGGTCGCTCCTTGACCCTCGCCAGCACTAGCCGCCTGCACGGAACCACCGTGGAGTTCAACCAGATGCCGGACAATCGACAGTCCCAGACCCTACCACCGTGTCGCCGGCTGGTGCGCTGGTCCGCTTGCCGAAAGCGGTCGAACACATAGGGAAGAAAATCAGCAGAGATGCCCTGGCCGGTGTCGCTGATAATAATCTCGATTTGCGAGTTCGCTCGCTCCAGCCGAACCTGCACGCGCCCGCCACGGGGGGTAAACTTGATCGCGTTTGATAATAGATTCCACACAACCTGCTGCAACCGAACTGGATCAGCAGGAATGGAAATCACACCGGTGTCCATGATTTTCTGCAGCCGGACGCCTTTAGCGATGGCAGCCGGCGTCAGAGCTTCAATAGCAGCAGTAATAAACTCATTCGGATCCGCGGGCCGGACGTCCATGCGTAGCTTGCCCGTAATAATGCGTGAAACGTCGAGCAAATCGTCGATCAATTGGGCTTGCGAGTGTGCGTTTCGCTCAATCGTCTCCAAAGCTTTGGCGTAGTCTTCAGCAGACAACTGGTGACTGCGTAGCATGCGTGCCCACCCGAGAATTGAAGTTAGGGGAGTACGCAGCTCGTGCGAAATGGTGGCTAGAAACTCGTCCTTGAGGCGGCTCGACTCTTCCGCCCGGCGATATAGCAATTCATTCTCTGCCGCCGCTCGCTCGGCCTCAGTTCGCGCGCGCCCTGCGGCTTCGAAGAGCCTCGCGTTATCCATCGCGATGGAAGCTTGAGCTGCAAGTCCCACCACAAGTCGCTCATCACTTTCGGTGAAGACACCCGCCGCTGGATGGCCAAAAAAGAGGCCGCCCAACACATCGCCTGAATTCGATACCACAGGTATCGCTAGGTAACTCGTCACCGGCAAATGTTCCTCCGGCATCCCGTAGTAAGGTGAATTTTTCCCGTAACGTGGGTCAAGCTTCACGTCGTCGATGCGGACTACGCCTTCGCCACGGAATGTCGGGCCAAATAAGTCGGTCGCTCGAGGCATGGGAAAATGCGAGAAGGCTTCGCGCGGCACACCGGCAATCGTGTAAAGCATATAGGACGCGCCATCTTCATTCAGGACGTTATAGAAGAATGAGCCAAAGCGAGCTCCCGTCAACTCTGTCGCCGCGTCAGTGACTGCCTGAACTGCTTTGTGTAAATCAAGTTCTGCCGAGATTACTTGTCCGAGCTTGTTAAGCGTGCTTAACGCCTCCTTTTGCTCTTGCAAAGCTTGCTCGGTGAGCTTTCTGGAGCTGATGTCCTGAACGACACCTAACATTCCCGCGATGCTGCCGTCTTCTCGATACTGACCTCTACCTTTCGCTGACACCCATCGCTGCGTGCCGTTGGCACTTATGAGGCGATACTCAACGTCGTAGTAGGCCCTATTCACCAACGATTCCTCAACGGCAAAGCGCGCGCGTTCGCGATCGTCTTCGTGAAGCAAGTCGCGGAGTTTCGTCCAGGTCATGTGCGGCCCAGCAGGGATTCTGAAGATGTGAGCCGCTGTCTCCGACAAGGTCACAACATCAGTAGCGGCGTCCCAACTCCAATCGCCGAGGTTTGAGGCCGCAAGAGCCAACTGTAGACGTTCTGCACTTTCGTCGAGCAGTCGTTGATTCTGACGTTGCCGGCTAATGTCGCGGGCCACCTTAGATGCGCCGATTATTTCGCCATCGGCACTTCTGATTGGCGAAACTGCTAAGGAGATTTCAACGAGGCTCCCATCCTTGCGCTGCCGCACAGTCTCATAATGCTCCACGCGTTCGCCTCGCCGAATGTGCGAGAGGATCGAGGTCTCTTCATCAAGATGGTCCGTGGGAATTAAAACCGTTACCGGCTTCCCCACGATCTCCGGCGCTGTGTACCCGAAGATTCGTTCTGCGCCCTTATTCCAACTGGTGATGATGCCCTCGAGAGTCTTACTAATGATCGCATCATCTGCTGAGTCGATAATGGCGGACAGCCAGTAAGGTGCTAACTCGAGACTCTGCAGGTTGCGCATCCCGCCCTCGGACCGCTGAGAATCACGGCGGTTAAGCACTGATTTAGGATCAGAGAGTCCCTCGTCCGGAGGTTCAGTCGGCATACTGATGGCTAAATTTCCAAGGAGAGCTTCGAGACTACCAAGGGGGATTCGGGGACGTAGAGAAGTATACAGGACTCTGGATGGTGAAGACTAAGAGATTGACGAGAGTGGAAATAGTCTCTGACTTCAGGTGCCCGACAAGTCTTTGACTTGCCGTGAACCGCTCACTGGGTAGGTCTTTGACCTGGAAGAGCTCCTGAACAAACAAGGCAGCGGTTTTTCCACAGAGCTACAGTGTAACTTTGCGCCCAGTCTGCCTGAGCACCCTTCGCACTTCCGTTGTGCGAATACGTTTGTTGCGGCTATGAAATCCGCGACGCCATACGGATAGCGGCGCTCGGAATTATTTCATTTCTAATTTCTGTCTTAGCGGTTTACCAGTTTTTGCGAACCCTCACCATAACGAGCACCCTGCACCTTTACCTTGGCGGTCAGGCTGTCGATCTCCCTAAGATCTTCAGCTCTCAGTTCCACTTCCGCTGCCAAGGTATTTTCTGCCAAACGATGCAGTTTGGTCGTTCCAGGAATGGGCACGATCCAATCTTTTTGGGCGAGGACCCAAGCAAGCGCAATCTGTGCCGGAGTTGCGTCCTTTGCTTCTGCAAAACGAGCGATCAGGGCGACCAGTGCCTGATTTGCCTTGCGCGCCTCCGGCGAAAAGCGCGGAACCGTGTTCCGAAAATCAGTGGCATCGAAAGTAGTAGTTTCGTCGATCTTTCCAGTCAGAAACCCCTTACCGAGCGGACTGAAGGGAACAAAACCAATTCCCAAGTCTTCGAGCGTCGGAAGTATTTCCGCTTCGGGCTCTCGCCACCAAAGGGAATATTCGCTTTGCAATGCCGTCACCGGCTGGACGGCATGTGCGCGACGAATCGTTGCGACGCCCGCCTCCGACAGGCCAAAGTGCTTGACCTTGCCCGCTTCAATCAGTTCTTTGATCGCACCGGCAACGTCCTCGATCGGCACGTCCGGGTCGACACGATGCTGATAATAAAGGTCGATCTGTTCCGTCCCAAGGCGTTTTAGCGAACCTTCGACCGCCTGTTTGATGTGCTCAGGCCGGCTGTTCAGGGGCGGTGTCGAGTGCTGCGTTCCGTCAGCATCAATGTTGAAACCAAACTTAGTGGCGATCACGACCTGTTCGCGAAACGGCTCGAGAGCCTCGCCTACAAGTTGCTCGTTCGTGAACGGGCCATAGACCTCAGCCGTATCAAAAAACGTGACGCCCCGCTCAACGGCCGCACGGATCAACGCTATCCCATCCTTGTGGTCAATTGCTGGCCCGAGCCCAAAGCTCATTCCCATGCACCCGAGCCCGATCGCAGATACCTCCAAATTGCTATTTCCTAATTTTCGCTTCTGCATTGTTTCTCCTTTGAGGTCCTTTCTGCTGCTCCTTGGTTTGAGCCCCCTTCGATCTCGCTCACATCATCTCTCCTGACCGTGTCGCTCAGCTGACAGTTCTGTCTCTTTTGTTTTGTGAATTGAAGCTGGGCCACTGCATCAGCTGCGTGTTAGCCAAGTTTGGGTGTGTCGGCCAATTTCGCGTTAGCCGCCTTGCAGTGATGCCCATTTCACGTAGATATTCAGCACATGAAATCCAGGAGCGCAACCACAGATCTCGGGGCTGATGTTGATGCCTTGTTCAGACTCCCGTTGGGAGAGTTCACCGGCGCGCGCAACGTACTCGCTGCGCGGCTAAAGAAGAGCGGGCGTGGGGATGACGCGGCTCGCGTGAAGGCCCTGGTAAAGCCTTCAATCTCGGCGTGGGCGGTGAACCAACTCCACTGGAATCATCGGGAGGCATTCGACGAGCTGATCGCGTCAGGTGAGCGCTTTCACAAAGCGCAGACATCAGGAAAGGTTGCGGTTATGCGCGAAGCCCTCGACGCGCGACGCGAATCGCTTGCGCACCTTACGGATTTGGCAACTTCATTGCTGCGAGATGCTGGTCACAACCCCGCGCCGGACACTATCCGCCGCATCACAACAACTCTGGAGGGAATCTCAGCATATGCATCGCGTTCTGATGCTCCACGTCCCGGGCATCTTACCGCGGACGTAGATCCCCCGGGCTTCGAGTTATTCGGCACGACGGAGGTGACCCGCGTCATGCCTTCACAGAAGTCCATCCCTGCAGTCCCGCACACGCGGAGGGCGCCGGTTATCAAAGTGCGTCAGCTTGAAGAGACACGTAAGGCAAAGATGGCTGCCGCGAGAGTTTCACTTCAAGAAGCAAAGGGATCACTGAGCGAAGCTCGAGCCAGGGCAAAGAGTTTGGAGGCAGCGCAGAAGAAAGCCCTCGCCGACGCGAAGGAAGCGGAGAAGAAAAGGCGCGACGCTGAGGAGCGCTTGGAGAAGGCAAAAGCCGCCTCGGAAGAAGCTGCCGGACGCGCGCGCAGCGTTGCAGTCGAGATAAAAGAGGCGGCGAGTGCGCTGGAAGATGCCGAGCGCTCAGTCGAACAGGCATCCAAAGAACTCGAGAAGTTATTCGGAGAATAGTTTGGAAGGTGATCGTCCCTCAACGAAACCCAATCATCGGGTAATGGAAGAGTTAACGCTAATCGCTGAACCCGTAGTATCTCTTTTGCCGAACTTGAGAAAGAGGTAACAGGGCGTTGACTCCAAAACAAGTTATTGTAATATGGCGACGTACAACATGATGCCCGCTTGGCTCAGCAATGTGGCACTCACTCGCAACTATAGCTTAGCCAAAAACTTACATAATGAGGAACAATACGGTGTACATTTTCTGTGCGCTTTTGTGTACTCAGCACGTTCTAAAGCTCTGTGACGCTGAACATAACAGCTTTGGCTCGCCATTCATTCCAGTTTCAGATAATGTCTTTGCGTCTCGCGCTTTTTCGTAATACCCTCTGTGACTTAAACCCCTACTGAACGGTTTTTCTTAATCATCTTGTCTCGTCTCCGGTTTCTAATATGAGGATAAAGTTGGCTGCCGCATTGTTACCTTTTCTCATTGCATTATCCTGCTCAAACTCAAAACTCAATTCCGGACTCGACGCTGAACTGGAGCCTCGAAACGAACCGGTGAAGATCGGTGAGATGGCTCCGAACTTCACACTTGAAGATCAAAATGGGCAAAAAGTAACGTTGTCGGCGCTGCGGGGAAGCGCTCCAACTGTCCTCGCGTTCTACCGAGGCAATTGGTGACCGTACTGCGCTCAGCAGTTAGCTGAGCTACGCTTCCTGAAGAAACCAAACGAGGCTCTTAATCTGCTAGCAATTAGTGTTGACACTCCAACACAAAGTAGAGAATTTGCCGCAAAGATCGCCGCTGACGGTAAAGGTAAGATTGATTACCAGATTTTATCGGATCCAGGACATCGAGTAATCGATGCATTTGGGATTCGAGATCCCGACTATAACGGCCAAAAGTTTGAAGGCATTCCTCGTGCAACGGTTTTCGTCATTGACAAGACGGGCCGCATTACATGGATGAAGGTTGAATTTAACTACCAGGAAAGACCAACGAACGAGGATATTAGAGCAGCACTGAACGCCTTAGCGTAGATTAGATGAATAGTCTCGATCCCTTTCACTGAGATTGAATTCAAGCGCGTCAGAAGATGCTCATAGTGGATCCGTGGTTCTCTTCATGTCGGAACTGTGAGACTGATTAGCGAAAGTTACTAATCAATATCACATCACTTGTTACTGTACCGCGGCTGAGGATCAATTGCTGGCCGTCAGGTGACCAATCGAACGAGAAAATTCGACTGGATTTAAAGCTCGTCAGCTGTTTCGCAGGTTCGCCTGAAACAGGCTGGTGCCACAAGTTAGAAACGTCACCTGCGGTCAGGACATACGTTAATGCCCGGCCATCGGCAGTCCACCGTAGAGTGGAGCTGGCAGAATCAAACACCGGCATGGCTCCCATATCGAAAGTACGAATCGGCTCACCCCCATTTATGCTGAATAGACCTATTTTCATCCGGGCGTTGGGCTGTTCACGATAAGAACAGGCTATTGATTTGCCGTCAGGAGAAACAACCGGATTAGTCGAGTATCCCTCGATAATCTTTTCCGGTGCTCCGCCGTCGATCGACACACGCCAGACCGAAGGCTTCCCTGCACCCAATAACGTGTATACCACCCATTTCCCATCGGGTGTACAACTTGGATACGCTTCGCCACTACCACTCGTAAGCTGTCGCGGATTCGTGCCGTCAATGTCCTCGCGCCAGATGTTGGCGGTTCCCGAACGATCAGAACTAAAGATAAGGTAGCGTCCGTCGCGAGTTATGACGGGCTGGGTATTGTTCCGCGAATTCGCTGTCAGCTGACGCTGGTTGCTACCATCTGCATTCATAACCCACAGATCGGTATTGCCGCCCACACTCGAGGAATAGACCACCTGTCCGCCTGTCATGTACGCAACTCCATTATGGCCATCAAGTCTGGAACCGGTTGTAACTTGCGTCGGTTGATTCCAATTAGAATTGTTAGCCACCCAGAGGTTGCAGGTAGATGCTGACTGTAGTGTCACCAATCTCTTGGAGTCCGACGTAACACTGACGCCGCGATAGTTGTTCAGATCGTTTGTAATTCGACGTACTTCACCTTCAGGGTATCGAACATACCAAAGTTGGTGCGAATCGAGACCAGGTAAATCAGGATCAGAAGCAGTACAGACCAATCCGCTAGAATCAGGAACCCAAGCAATCTCACCCATGGAGGCCCAAGTTTGACTGCCAAGCTGTTTTTCTTTTGGATCATCAAGTCGAATTTCGATTAGATATGTATTGTAGGCAGGTACGAAACTACCTGCAGCACAAACAAGCGAATTCCCCGATGGTGACCATGTAAGCGAGCCAAAGAAGTTCGGTAGTTTACGCACAGCAATCTTGCGCTCATTGCTTCCATTTGCCTCGGCAACGACCACCACGTCCTCGCCACTGTCTGCCATGTTGCGTATGAACGCAACATTCTGCCCATCTGGCGACAAGGTCACAGCGCTCGTTACGTTCGAGATTAACTTTCTGGCACTACCGCCTAAAGCAGGGATCGCATAGAGATTTGAAGAGATACTGTTCCTGTGGGTGGCCACGTAGTAAACGAAATCGCCATCAGGTGAAAAAATTAGTTTGTCGTAGCGCACCTCTGAAGGCGGCACGACTTCTACGTCGCTGTTTGTGTTTACCTGACGCACTCGTAGACTCTGCAGTCCATTTTCAGCAGCTGCATGAACAATATATTTTCCGTCAGGAGAGATGACGGCTTGGTCTACCCTGCCGGTAGTTGTAAGTCGCGCAATTTGCATGTTCGTTATGGGCTCAACTGAGCGTGTGCCGCTCGCCCAATAATTTATGATCACAAAAGCAGCGGCGATCAGTGTCAAAACAATGCCACCTATAACCAGCTTTGAAACGGTTGAATATCGCCGCCTATCCTTGAGAAATGGTTCAGCGCTTGTGGTCGATCGCTGCTGGGGTACAGGTGCCGTATCTGAAGCGGGCCGTGAGAGATTCATGTGCGTCCGACTCTGAATGCCTAAGCTTCGATCAGCTGAACCGACAGGTTGGACCGAGCGCTCAATTTCGGCATTCAGTTCAAGGTCGCGACGAAGGTTCCTCAAGTCAATGGCCATTTCTTTCGCCAGGTGATAGCGCTCGTCAGGGTCTTTCTGTAGGGCCTTGCGAACAATGCGGTGCAGTTCATCGGGAACGTCCGGCGAGAAACGCTGCAAGGGCACCGGCTCAGTTCTTAGTATGGACGCAACCACGTCGCTGGTACTGAGGCCCTCGAAAGGAGGTCGACCGGCGATTAGTTCATACAGAATTACTCCCAAGCTCCAGATGTCGGTGCGCTCATCTAGTTGAAGGCCTCGTGTCTGCTCGGGCGACATGTAACTCGCCGTGCCCATGACCTTACCTGGATCGGTTTGAATAACTTGTAAGGTTGCTGCTTCCGGATCGCTGGCAAGATTCCTGTATTCACCTAACTTAGCGAGACCGAAATCAAGCACCTTCACGTAGCCGTCGTGCCGAACCATGATGTTGTCGGGCTTAATATCGCGATGGATGATCCCGGCAGCATGTGCGGCTGCAAGAGCCGAGGCGATCTGGGTTCCCCAGTCTAGAACTTGATAAAGCTGGACCGGATCTTGAGTGATGAGCTGGCGCAACGATCGGCCGTCGATGTATTCAGTGGCGATGAAATGGGTATCACCCTGTTGGCCAATCTCAAAAATCGTTAGGAGATTTGGATGGTTCAGCGAAGACGCGGCAAACGCTTCTTGCTTGAACCGGCGCAGCCGCTCTTCGTCGCGCGTAAATTGGGGTGGCAAGAGCTTCAGTGCCACAGAGCGGCGCAACTGCAGGTCTTGCGCGAGATAAACCTCACCCATGCCGCCGACACCGAGTAAGGAACGCACTTCGTATCGACCTAGTTGTGTACCGGAAGGAACCCGCATGTTTCGGTTAGGCGCGATAGAGAGACAATTCTTACTTCTGTCCGAAGATCGAGCGAGCGGCTATTGTAGATTACCAAGCAAATCAATGCCACGAATGTGTCTCGAAAAGTCCACGAGGTCGGTATCGATAAGGACAAGGCGAATCTAGAAGTACAACCATAAAGGAGTGTTTGACGATTAAACTCAAGGAATGATCAACGTCCGGATGTCTCTCCCGACGGACAGCAAATCGTATTCTTCAGCAACCGCATCACGGAGACGAACCTGTCGGGCGATTTTGAGATCTTCGTGATGAGTCATAAACATGTATTTCGGCAGTAATCGTCCGGCTTGATGTTGTATTTACGCCCAAGCGTTGAACTGAATCCAAACTACGCCACGGCTTACCAATGGGCCGCCCTCAACCTGGCAGCCGTGGGGCGCCTGGCTGAAGCAATCTCACAAATGAGACGAGCCGAGAATCGATCCCCTTATCGCCGATTATCAACTCGAAGATGTGGCAAAGCGTAGATATGTCCAGCCGTGCTCGATAGCGGTGGTCTATACCGGTCTGGGAGAGAAAGATCAGGCCCTTGCGTGGCTCGAAAAGGCTTACGACGATCGGTCCAGCTACATGGTGTACCTCAAGGTGAACCAATCTTTGATAGCCTGCACTCAGAGTCCCGTTTTATTGACCTCGTGCGCCGCATTGGATTCCCACAATAGGGCAGACCTCACCATAACTATCCTTGTTGTTAGATGAGTCAATTCGAGGTCGTGAACAGTCTCTTCGCCTTACTCAAAGAACAAGTTTTTGGCTTGCTCGGCGCGGTGGCATGAGTGCGCTACATGTCGCCCGAGCAAGCGTACGGCTTAGAAGTCGACGCTCGCACCGTCGTCTGGAGCTTTGGCATAAGCTTCATGAGCTGCTTACTGGTCGCACGCCTTACGAAGGGAAACCGATCGGCGAGATCATTGCCTCGATCCGAGAGGGTGAACCGCGTCAGCTGAACAATGACGCAGCGGGCTGGGTGTAGCTCTCATTTCTAAGTTTCCCGTAGACATAGAGTTGAAAGCCAAGAATCTGGTCGTCGTTCGCGTGAACTAAAAGATCGTCTATCGAAAGGACAAACACCTCGGACGCGCGCACAGACGTTCATTAAGATGGCGATTAACAGTTCAAAAAGGTCACTAACGAAGTCGTACTCTAGATGCTGATGCGAAGTTAAAGAGTTCCTTATACTACTGGCGCAAGCGGGCAGAGATAGTTTAAGATGCCTAAAAATCAATTAAATTTACAGCTGACTCGCTGGTCCAAATATCGCTGTAAGTCTCATTGATTCTGAACGGTTTGTCGCCCGCTTGGCTCAGTGGTAGAGCACTCGCTTCACACGCGAGGGGTCAGTAGTTCGAATCTACTAGCGGGCACCACTTCTTTAGACTCCACTCAGTTGCATCTCCGCATTCGCTAATCGACGATAACCTCCGGCCATTCGTCGCACGCTTCATGGTTTAACTGGAAAATCTCAGACTCCAACTTGAAGCGTTCGGCTTCGTTTTCTGGCAAGAGTTCGAGGCGGCCCAGTTGTCTCTCGAGAGACGCTAGAGCCGAATCAACCTGGTTTGCCTTTGTCGCTTTGCTCTCTTGAACTGGCGGATTAGGGTCACCGCTACGCCATAAACCGGATCGTGATATTCATAATTGGAATCGAAATATCCGACCATAAACCCTTTACTCAAGGATGGAAAAAACATCACCGGAGTTGAGGCGCGTCCGAAAACGAAGGGTAATCCAACGCTCGCTAAAGACTATTATGTCCGGATTAAAAGCGAGAGCGCGCCGATAGCGGAGGTACAGCCACGCGCCTAAGCCTCGCGGTAAGGGCGGCTACTGGACCTTTGGTTCTCTTCGGGATGCAATCACTATCCGAGTGTCATGGCTTTCACACCTTCTCGCTTGAATTGGCCGGTAGCGAAGGTAGCCAATCAAAAATCGGCAATCGGCAATTGGCAATTAAAAAACCCACGCATCTTTCGATGCGTGGGTCTGGAAGCGCCACTAGTTCAGAACTAAGTAAGAACTATTCAATGCTGCTCAACAGATTACCGAGCAGCTCGGTCAGGGTTTTCCCTTTCTGCCGTCGTTTCTTCTTTTGTCTCCCTGATTCGAGTTTTGGGGCGGCTTCCCTTTTGGCTCAACGACGACCTTAGTGTCCTGCGGTTTTTGGGGCCTTTTGTCTTGCTCCCTCTTTTGGGCGAAAGCGCCAAACGAGACGACGCCTGTCATTACGACCGACATCGCCACCGCCATCAACTTTCGTCTTAAATTCGTCATAATCTCTAATGCCTCCTCAGCTCCCACTCAGCGCTTGGGAGAGGAGAAGAGTTGCGCCGCTCCTTACTGGAGCAACATGGATGCCAAGAAGGAGCACCCGGCTCCAGTCCATTAGTTTCGCACAATCTCGGCTTATTTCCGCTTGAAAAACCTTCACCACTGACACCGTTTGGCAACGCCTCGCACGGTATCGTGCACGTTTGGAGCTGCGAGCTTTATAAGATGCCGCTTTTCGGGATCGCGGGCGTCCCGCCCGCAATGAGCGCGAAAAAAAGGCAACAGCAGGAGACCCCCAGACTGCGGGCGAGACGCCCGCGATCCCATGATTCAGCGTTTGACTCCACTGCTGAGGGTGCCCACGTTGCCGCTGATATCGAAAACTCGCAGCGAAATCGTGTGTTCCCCCGTACTCAAAGATCCAAACTCAACTGCATACCTCTCGCGACCGCTATCTGCGATACCGTCTTCGGGAAATACCGGCACCCAGGGTCCACCATCAATACTCGCGTCCGCACGTTTGATCTTTCCGGTCGCGTCCTCGACTTCGAACACCAAAACGCCTCCGCCATCGCTTCGCATCCGCGCCGGATTGGCTTTCACTGAGGGGGGCGTGTTGTCTATGTCTACGGGCTCACTCAAGCGCTCGCCAGACAATGCTTGTCCGGAAGGGTTGTCGGCGGCGTCGGTAACCGTAATCTTAATAATGTAGCGGCCATCGGCGAGAGTCGCGCCATCAATCGTGAAGAAGTTTTCCCGCAGCTTGTCCTTTAGTAAACGGAAAGTGCTTTCATTTAGCGCGCGATAGTAGATCGCGTAGTCCAGCGTGTCGCCATTCCTATCTTCTGCTTGCCATTGAAACGACCGAGCACCGCGCTGAAACAAGCGACGTGGGGGAGCCTGGGCCACGGCACCAAATAACGACGGGTCTAAACCCGATGCTTCGACGTTTGGATCCACCGGCATCTGCACCACCGATTGCAGGCCGATACCCACCGGCAAGGCGGTAATTGAAAGAACTTCCGGCGCCACGTTCCGCGGCAGATACGCAACGCTCACATCCTCCATCCACGTTGGTGAAGTATTGGAAGTCGCCCGCAGCGTAGCGCGCCATTGAATGAAGCGCGCGCGCGGACTCGTGATCTGATTGCCTTCGGGATTCTTGTAGGGGGCACTCCACTCACTCCAGGTCGAGTCTGGTCGTTCGCCATTACCGGTTCGCGTTTGCAGTTCAATATTACCTGCGCTGCGCCAGAAGATCCGCCCCCAGGTCGCGGTTAACTTTGCATCGCGTACGGGCG
The DNA here is from genome assembly GCA_035697425.1 of Pyrinomonadaceae bacterium. Classification (GTDB taxonomy): domain Bacteria; phylum Acidobacteriota; class Blastocatellia; order Pyrinomonadales; family Pyrinomonadaceae; genus PSRF01. The sequence goes on from DASSCX010000023.1 coordinate 13,831, forward strand.
ACTCATATGAACCATCAGCGACAGATCCCGCGGCGAAGCGCAAGAGTTTTCCCTGATTGCTGGAGGCTGCGTACACCTGCCCGCTGCGAACCAGGAAAGATGAAATCTGCCCTTCAGTTGATTGCAACAGCAGGGTGTCGCGCCCATCGTTGGTAACCGAATAGATTCTTCCTTTATCGGCTGTGCCAATCAGGACCGTGCCGGTTTGCAGACCGGGTGCAATCGCAAATGCAGTTACAGTTGGTGAACTCCAAACCACATCAGAGGCGCCATCCGGCAGTATGCGAAACACGGCGCTACGGGCGTTGGAAAGATCAGATCGACTGCGTAAAGTTGGGGTTACACTCGGAAGCGGATTGCCCGCCTCGTCGACAGCCGTGATCGTCACGCTCGTGCTGGGGGTTGCCGCTGTATCTCCAGTAGGTGCAGGGGCCGCCGGTTGCGGTCGCGCCGTGGAGGCGGCATCACTCAGCGCGAGTGCGTAAATTGATCCGTCGGCAGCCGGAGCGAGGGCATGGATCTCACGCAGGTTAGCGTCGAACAATGCGAATGCCTTGCCCTCAGAAGATATGCGCAGGACCAGACCGCCGGGATCGGTCCCGGCGATCAAGTCTCCTTGAGCGGTGACTGCCAGTGACATTACGTGAGTTTGATTGGTGCTCACCAGGAGCGACGATTCAGGTTTGGCGTTTGCAGTCGAAACGCGATAGAGCTTGCCGTTATCTCCCGTCCCCACCGCGATCGCACCATCGTTAAGAATAGCCAGCGACCAGATGTACTTATCCGCTGGATCGAAATATACGTCAGCGCGTCCATCGGCAGTAATGCGATAGACCTTGCCATCCGGAGAAGTGCCAGCATACAACGCGCCGTCGCGCGAAACAGCAATCGCAGTGATGTCCAACTCGGCAGCGTCGTACAACAACGAACCCCGCCCGTCAGCAGTCACGCGATAAATCCGGCCATCGTGACCGGTTCCCAGATAGACATTTCCCTGATTATCGATCGCGCTGGACCAGACGTACGCCTGATCGGTGTTGAAAATCTCAGTCAGGTTAGGCGCCAGCATCAGCACGCCGGTATCCGTGATTGAAACGCCGCGGGCATCGCCCTTTAATAATTCGGCCCTGCCGTTGATTTCCCAGATGACCGGCTGACCGGCTCGGACGTTTCCAGGCATGCCTAGTGTTAGGAACGAAGACAGCAAGGTGAGAAAAATGAATTTGCTTTTAATTTGAGCCATGTGTCGAGTCTCGTGGTCGTGCAGCTTAAAATTTTCTCATTCACACCGCGGCTTCAGAATTTTAAACTGACTCGCGATCCTTCTAGTTTCCTATGTACTTAGCGTAGAGGGAGCGAGCTGTCTTCATTTCATCGGTACCGCGGATGATCGAGCGAGCGTCTTGAAAGACCGTGAGTTCAAATTCACCCGTGCGAAAGCGCAAGAGATAGTCGTTAAACTTAACTTCGCCGGCCCCCCTCAATCTTTCCGCAAGAGCTTTGAAGTCAACGTGCGTCGGCTGTGATGGGGAGATTTGCACGGCGTTGCGTCCACACATCACCGCAGCGAAATCGCCAGCCGCTGCTTCCAGCGTTGGAAACTTTTTGAGGGCACAGGTTGGGCAATCCGGTGCGGGCGGTCCGGGATTAATTTTCCTCCATTCGTTACGCCACACATCAAACTGCATCAGTGAGCCGTGGAGTGCCGCTACATCTCCTGTCAATAACTTCAACGCCTCACTCACCTGCACCGCCGCGACCACACTGATGATTGGCATGATTACTCCCGCCGTATCGCAGGTAGGCGCACTGGCTGCGGGTGGTGCTTCTTCAAACACGCAACGGAGACATGGTGTTTGCTGCGGCCGGATGGTCATGGTTACGCCGTAGGACCCGACGGCAGCTCCGTAAATCCAATTGCGCTCGTGCTTCACACACGCGTCGTTGATCAAATAACGGGTAGCGAAATTGTCAGTGCCGTCGAGGACGACATCGCAGTCTTTAATTAGTCGTTCGATGTTCGAATGATTAACGTCGGCGATCTCCGCTTCAACTTGGATTTCTGAGTTCAGTTCCCGAATGTGATTAGCAGCAGCGACCGCCTTGGGAGTGCGTTCGGCGGCGTCCTGTTCCGTGAACATCGTCTGCCTTTGCAAGTTAGACGCTTCGACGAAATCTCGATCTACGATTCGCAACTTGCCAACGCCGGCGCGCGCCATGGCTTCGGCGTGAGCAGAACCAAGGGCGCCGCAACCGACGAGCAGCGCGCGGGACTCCCCCAACCGTCGTTGCCCTTCCTTGCCGATCCCATTGAAAAGGATCTGCCGGCTGTAACGCTCCTCAATTTGTGCGACTCGACTTTCCAATCATCACCTCATGGCTGCAACTAAGGCCTCTTGCGCAGCCTGCAACATGACCTTCTCGGCCGCTTCGATACTCGTCCACAATTTGAATTGTGCGATTGCTTGCCTGACCAGCATCGGTAAACCACCGAGAGTCTGACAGCCAGCCGCTCGAGCTTCGCGCAGGAAAAGCGTCTCTTCGGGATTGTAAACCAGATCGCAGGCCAGACGCGCCCCGCGCAATTGTGGAGCCCGAGCGGGTGTTTGCGACTCTAGCTCCCCCGCTGTTCCTAAAGTGGTCGCATTGATCACCAGATCGAAGTCATCAAATCGGGCATCAATGAACGGTCGACAGTCGACTTCGAGTTCGCGCGCCAGGGTCTTGGCCTGCAGTTCATTGCGTCCAAACACCGTGACATTCCTTGTTGTTTGCTTCAAGCCCCAGATCACCGCCCGCGCAGCACCCCCAGCTCCGATGACGGCGCACTTCGCGTTTGGCAATTCACCGAACGACTTAACGAGCGTTTGAATAAATGCCAGGATATCGGTGTTATAGCCACGCAGCTGGTTTCCTTCCACGACGATCGTATTGATGGCCCCGAGCTCGGCCGCAGTTGGCTCAATCCAATCAAGCGCATCAATCACCGTGCTCTTGTGGGGCGCGGTTACGCTCACTCCGCGAACATTCCAATCCAGTTCGCGAGTTCGCGGATGAACCAGGCGCCTTAAGAACTCCGTCGCATCGCGAACGGGAAAAGGAATGTAAACGCCATTGAGGTCCGCTGCCTTCAGTGCGGCGTTATGCATTTGCGGTGAAACCGAATGCAACACGGGCAGACCCATCAATCCAGTGATCTGTGTCTCGTGATTGATCCTGTCAATGCGATAGAGCGACTTCAGCTCCGCGACTGTGGGCTGACCTGCCGCAGTGGCACTTTTCTGATCCAGGGCTGCGTAAGTCAGGAACGCACCGTTTGCAGGCCCGAGGATCCGCGTCGCAATCCCAGCCGGACCCATAGCGATCGGGATCATCTCTCGCTGCTGCTGGCGAGAGCGGGCCAACAACTGAAACATCGGGATGCAGTCAGTAACGTCCTGGGCTTGAACGGCAAGCTTGAGAATGCGAGCAGGAGTGGCCAACATTCGATCGAAGACTGCTTCGAGGTTAGACGGGACCTCCGAAAAATCATGATGCGAACAAATCAAATGATGGGACTTCGTTTTCTTTGGCCACTGCCCAACTTCTAACAGATCGAGTTCGAGGTCATAGAACAAGTCTGAATTAGACCAGGACGTCCAGAAGCGACTACGAGAGGCTAGATCCAAATCACTACTTCCGCCTTGCTCCCTGGGTCGGAGCGTGACAATCACGGGAGTGTTCAAGGAAGCTAACAAAGGACGGAGTTCAGCTACTCGGTCGAGTTCTGCGGGTAGAAGACAATCGAGTCTCAGTTCGACAATGTCAGCAACTTCACAAGCGCGCCCCAGTGCCTCTTTCACAGCCGTGATCGTGGAAGCACAAACCGGAACGCAGACTCGTAATTTATTTGCCAAGTTCATCAAGAGAAGGAGCGATTTGCTCAAGTCGCAGGATCAGTGAGCGACCGGGTGGCGCACATCATATCCATTGTTCCAATTCAACCTGGAGATTACTTGGATGATTCGTTATTGAGAACTTTGGTGGGAGCTTCGACGCCCAGATGGCGGGTCGTGCCTTCGGTAACACTGGGGGGCGACGCCAGCAATTCACCGGTGCCGCGAGCGTTAAAGACGGGCGCAGAAGGCGCAGCTTGGATCGTCGGCTGGGCGGTGACAAACCCCGGGAGCGATCGGTTTTGATGTTCTCGAAAACGAATGTACTGCGCGATGCCCGTACCCATCATCGAAAACGCCGGAATAAACATCCAGAACCACCAACCCTTTCCCATGTCAGAAAACGATAGGGCGAGGGTCACTAGCAGGAAGGCGATTCCCATGAAGGTATTTCGAAAGGCGTTATCGAGCGTTGGTGCCCGTTTCAGCGCACGCTTCTCGGCGCGCGTCATTTCTTCCGCAGGCACTGTTGGCTGCAGCATGTGTCCGTTTAGCGCCTGGGGCACGAGACTGATGTTGGCGCCACAGACTCGACAAAAACTGGCGCCGTCTAAATTCTGAGCAGCACATTTGGGGCAGAACATGATTTCGCCTCCGTTCGAGTTTACTCGCTTGCTCTTTGGCGCAGCGCTTCGTAGAGCAAAATTCCCGCGACGACTGAAACATTGAGGGACTCGAGGTGTCCAAGCACCGGAATACGAACCAGCGAGTCGCAACGTTCCCTGACGAGACGGTGTAGGCCTGAACCTTCACTTCCGAGAAAGATCGCGGTCGGCAATTGCCAGTTCCATTCCGAGTAATTTGAGGTTGCTTCCGCTGCAGCGCCGACGACCCAGATGTTACGTTCTTTCAACTGCTCTATCAAACGTACGAGATTAGTCACACGCGCAATCGGAACGTATTCAACCGCTCCCGCAGCCGCCTTCGCGACAGTGTCGGTCAGCCCCACCGCACGGCGTTCCGGAATGAAGACCCCGTCCACTCCTGCGCACTCGGCGGTACGCAGAATCGCACCGAAGTTCCTTGGATCCTCCACGCCATCGAGACCGAGAACGAGGGGAGGCTGGTTGCTTTGCACTTTTGTAGTCAGCGCGTCCAGCAATTCGTCGGCATCGCGGTAACGGGCCGCAGCCACTCGTGCGATTACGCCCTGATGGTTCCCACCACCCTCAATCCGATCCAGACTAACGCGAGGCACGCGATGAACCGGAACCCGCGCCTGCTTTGCTAAACCCAGGAGCTCACCGAGACGTTCATGTCGTGCACCTTCGGCAATCGTTATGCTTTCGAGTGGCCGGCGACCCGCTCGCAAAACTTCCAATACCGGATTCAGTCCGTAGACCTTGTCGCTGGAGGTGGCGCCCAAACTCATTCGTGCGGTAGCCCGCTCGCTCCGGTGATCGCTGGGATCTTCGCGAAAGTGTTTTTGGGTCCGCGGGCGCCGCTGATTTGCCATGGTTAGATTTCGTTTTCGAGTTTAGGACGTTTCAGGAGAAAGGAGCGCAGACGGGAATAGCGAGTGAATTGGTTTACGTTATTGGTTTCAGTCACGGCCTCAATACTGTACTTACCCGGCCGCTCGCGGCGCCAACCTCCCGAACCTGTACGTTGACCAGAGGGCCAGGCAGCATCCAGCGTTTGTCGCAAGGACAAATATGAATCGTCGTGACGTGCCGCGGGTGCCCTGGTGCGAATTAGGTTGAGCAACGTGGCGAAATTCTCGGCGGCGACGAAGCCGCGATTAGGCAGTGATGAAAAGTCGAAATTGTTCGCGGTGATCCGGAAACATTCCGGGCGCGTGGTCATGTATAGGTCCATTACCGGTTCGTCAGCAAAAAACTCTCTGGCTTCCGTTATCTCTTGCTCGCCGCCCTTCCCTTTTTGTTCGGAGGATTCAACTCGCTTCGATATCAATCGACCGCTGACAATGAGAGCCATTTCCGACCAGGGAACCTCTATTCCTGCATCCCCTCCAATCTGTTTCAGCGTAATCCCGGTGTCAGTAATCTTTACGGCGCGGATCTGAATGATCGAAGCTGCGAAGCCAAGCTCAACATCAGAAACTACCGTGGAACCGAGGCCGAGATCCATCAACTTGCGTGTTATTAGTTCAGCCTCTTCGCGGGTCTCAGTTCGGGCCAATGGCAGCGTCACGCGAGAGTCGACAATTCGTTGTAGCTCGCTAGTACTTAGCTTTAGAAGTTGAGCCGGCGCTTGTAATTTGTCCGCGGCAATGCTGCGGGTACTTGCAGAAACTAGAATACAGTTATACCCGGAAACTGTTTCATCCACAGGTTTCAGAGTTATCGCTCGCGGTTCGCTGACTTTTTTTCCACCCGGAAGTGCCGCTGCACAATAAAGACAGTTTGCGCGGACGGGCGGATTTGCTCGCAAACACACGTCGCAGCGAACCATTTGATCATGAGCAAAACCTTGCGGCTCGCTGGGGGCCGGCGTTGCGTCGTCGGTGAATGGCAAGTTTTCGTTATCTTTAGGCAACAGCTCCTCCACGATTGGCAATTATACGCGGAGCATAAATTTCTCCCGAGTCATATACGGGCGCATATACTGTTGGCCGCTGCGGAAAAACCAAATGACCACTAAACAACGCATCATCCGATTTTTCTGCATTTCACTCGGCTTGTTGTCGGGTTCCTGTGCCGCGTTTCAGCCGCCTGACCCCGGCGGACCACGAAGCTTTGGTCCACTGTATCCCATCCTCTTCACCGAGCAGGCTCAACGAACTGATGCGGCGAACCTTGCTTTCAATCGACTGACTCAAAGCCCAAGCGCCCAGACAGCAGTGCAACTACAACCAATCACCGCCTCGATTCAAAGTTTGCCGCCAAATCTCAGTACGCTATTGTACCTCCCCAAGGTCGGTATTAATCCTGAGATGAATGAAGAGGAAACGAGGGAATCGCTGCGACGGTTCATTACAGACTGGCGCGTCTTGATCGGAGCTGACCCCGCTCAGCTCTCTCTTGTTGAAAGAACCGACCGTCCTGACGGCATGAAAGTAGCCAGATACGAACAGCGACCATTTCGTTATCCCTTACGCGGCGGCTACGGTTCGCTCGAGATTCAGTTCCTTGCCAATCGCGTCGTACGAAACATCAGCAGCACTTGTTTGCCTGACGCCGAACGCCTTCAAAGCCTGCTCGCACCAGTCGCTCCAAAGTTGACTGCGGCCGACGCAATCAACGTCGTGCGGAGCTCCGACATCGCTTATACGGACGCAAGTGGACAACAGGTCTCCGCTCGCGTCGCCGCGACCGAGGAAGCTACCCCGGTTGAGTTGGTAACGTTAGTATTTCCAACCAGCGGCCGTACCGATGCCCTCGAACTCCACATCGCGTGGGAAATCAGTGTGGGTACCGGCCCCCGTCGCCTGGTTTACGTGGATGCTGTTGAAGGAAAAGTCTTGCGAGCCACGCTCGCAACCTAGTCGTCTCCTTAATTATTTACAAGCTTGACCAACAAGCCGCAAAAACGCATGCTAGTCTTGTTAATAAGACACCTTTTGGAGCTTCTATTTTCATGCATAACTTCGATCCGACTAATAACATCTCCTGGCAACTGGGGCACCGCGGACTAGTTGCGGTGTTCATAGACGGTAACAATCTTTTTCATGCCGCACGCTTTCACAACATCGATATCGACTACAACAAGTTGCTCCGTGTGCTGCTGGGTGACGGCCGTCTGCTGCGGGCGTTCTTTTACACCGGAGTAGATATCGGCGCGGAACGGCAACAGGGATTTCTGCTCTGGATGCGCCGCAACGGTTTCCGCGTTATTCAAAAAGAACTGAAGACCTTCTACGACGGAACGCGCAAGGCAAATCTCGACGTGGAGATAGCCGTCGACATGTTGTCCCTCGCCGGACGTTACGACACTGCCGTACTTGTCTCTGGTGACGAGGATTTTGTTTATGCGGTAAACGCGGTTGCATACAAAGGCTGTCGCGTAGAAGTAGCAGGCTTTCGCTCCAACACGGCGCCGAAGCTAATTGACGTCGCCGATTATTTCATCGACCTGGGTGAAATCGCGGACAAGGTGCGGAAGGAAGCGAGTCACGGTCATCGTTACGACGAGCGCGAACTGCATGAACACGTTCCCGCACATTTCATTCATGATCACATGCAGATCCAGCAAGAGTCCGCGACAGTTGAGTTCCAAACCGCAATGCATGTCGTTCTGGAAACCGAACTCGCGGACGAATCTGAGGACTTTGGCACTGCTGCTTCGGAATTCATTCGTGTGACTGACGAACAGTGAAGGCTTCAGCAAACAGAGAGACTCATGAAGTTATTTACCGTTGCTGAAGCAAATGCGTTGCTGCCCGCCGTCCGTGAGATTCTGAAAAGAATTCAGGCAGCACGCAAAAAACTCGCCTTCTACCGCAACGAGGCAAAAGCCGCCGCGGAGCAAGCGGAACATGGCGGTGGGGGTTTCGGCGACGGCTTGCGCTACGCTGATTTCCTGATCGAACTCACTTCTCAAACCAACGAACTCGAAGTTTTGGGCGTACAGTTGAAAGACTTGGACCGCGGCCTGGTTGACTTTCCTTCTTTGCGCGACGGGCGTGTCGTGCTGCTCTGCTGGCAGATCGGCGAAGGCGACGAAGTGGAGTGGTGGCACGACGTCGAAGATGGTTTCGCCGGACGAACTCCAATTTGAAAGTTTTCCACAGGTCATTCTCACCAAATCCTACTGCTCCCGTCGTCCGGCAACTTCAACTATCTGAATAATTCTAATTGACCAGTTAAAGTAGTTCCTGATAGCATGCGCCCCGATTGTGCACCGAGCTGGATGTTAGACAGAGTGGCGTCGCGAAATTCAGCTCTCCAGATTCCCCTTCGGAGGCACTTTGGTATGGAATGTCTCTCATGCGGCGCGCCCATTGAATCCGGATTGGATCAATGTGGCCAATGCACCGCAGGAGCCCGCATGGAAAGTTCTGATGTATCGGCCGCAAATGGTGACGAGCCAGCCTACAGCGCCGCACACGGTTCAAAACTAATCGAGTTTCCAGGAGTATCGCGAAGCACCGTTCCTCAATGGCGTAAGGAATTGAGCGAGCGCGTGCGCGAGGTACAGGAGAAACGCGCGCGCGAAGAGGCTTTGGATCTTTCGCTCGAAAAAGGGCCGGACCTTAGCGAGACGATGCCGCAGTTGGAGCTGCTTCCTCAGGCAGAGGCCGCTCCGGTCAATCCGCTCGTTGCAGCAGCACTCCGCCGAATCGAACGAGCCCATGACGGACGAGTCTACGCAGGCAATTCATCGGGCTCGACGGCCGTGGCCTACGCCGCGCCAATGCTGCAAGACGACACCGCGGTGGGCGAGGCTGCACCTTTGACAGCGATGATGTGTGATGAGGAAGAATTGCAACCGCGCCAGCCCGAGAAGGCTCACAACCTCGTAGTCGTTCCCGCACCAACACCTGCTGAGGTCGCAAATGTTCCGAAGCCAAAGCGAGTTATTCGTGACCTCGACGATCCTGCGCTCAACTATCTGGATTCGGTAAGTACTACCGCTCGACTTGAAACTTCTTGCTACCAGCCAGCATCGGTTGTGGCGCGACTCGTAAGCGCAATCGTCGACTTAGCAGTTGTGGCTTTGCTTTGCGCTCCATTCGCCGCCGCGCTGGAACTTATAAATACTAATTGGCAACTGCCACGCGCCTGGATTCTTGCGGCTGGAATCTTTTCCATCATCGGCTTTCTCTACTTCACGGTTTCCACGGCGCTTACCGGGCAAACACTCGGACTTAGACTCTTTTCGCTCCGTATCGTCGATGTTCGCACCGGCCTGATTCCCACCGGCACTCAGTCTGCCGGACGAGCGTTGATCTATCAGGCGTCACTAATCGTGCTAGGCATCACTTCCGTCTTTGCGTTGCTCAACCCGGAAGGCTTGACTGCTCACGATCGCATCACCAGAACGGCAGTCGTTCACAGTTAATACCGCAAACATCCAGCTCCCGGGGCTCTCGATTGAGAGCCCTTTTCGTTTGCTTTGCCAATTCTGTTAGCCTCCTAAAACGATGCGTCAGGAAACTATTCAGGCAATCGTTGCAGAGCTGGAAAAGACGTTGGTGAACCACACTGTGGGTCGTGTGTTTCAACTGTCGCCTTTCTCTCTGGCGATCGATTTTGGGGTTCGCAACGCAGGATATCTTTTTGTCAGCGCGGAACCAGCGCAACCGCGCATCTATTTGATCAAGCGAACCGCAAGAGAGCTCGAGAAGCAGTCGCAGCCGCCTGGTCTCTTCGCGCAGGCGCTACGCTCCGCACTATCGGGAGCGCGATTAGAGACCGTAGTCAAGGACGAAACCGAACGCATCGTTCGGCTTCGATTTCTAGTTGAGGACGATCTGGGTGAACGTAGTTTCAATACCCTCGTATGCCAACTAACCGGCCGCTCGGCAAATCTTTTCCTGTTGGATATTGCTGATCAGATCCGTTACGCCCTGAGATCACCCAGGGGCGATGGGCAACAGTTAGGTCAAAGCTACCAATCCCCTGCCCCTCAGGCTTCCCGCGTGGCAGACGCGCAGTTGGAATCCTCTGAGTTCGGGCAAAAGGAATTCTCTTCTCTTTCTCAAGCGCTCGACGACCATTACACACGTCTCGAGCAGTCGCAAACGTTTGCCAGCCGCGCCCAACTTGTGGGGGATCGCATCAAGAAGGAGATAGGCCAGCGGCGAAAGCTAAAGAAAAATCTGGAGCGCGATCTGGCCGCCCATGGCGATCCGGAGCAACACAAGCGCCTTGGAGATCTCCTGCTTGCCAATATCGCCACTGCTGATCGTACGGGCGATAAGGTAAGCATTAAGGACTACTATTCCGAAGGAGCACCCATGCTGGTGCTGGAAGTGGATAAGGACAGCTCACTCCAGGATGAGGCTGGCCGCTATTTTTTGCGCTACACAAAAGCCAAGCGCGCCGCTCAGGAAATCAGCGCCCGGCTGGCGACGCTTGAACCCGAGCTTTCCCATTTGCAAAAACGCCAGGCCGAACTCGAGAGAATTGTCGCCGCTGGAGATGAAGAGGCGCTGCGGCAATATGAGGAGCCGGCAGAGCAAGCGCGGCCAAAAACAAAAAAGAATAAGGAAGAGAAGTTTCCGGGTGTGCGTCGTTATCTGTCTTCAGACGATTACGAAATCCTGGTTGGCCGCGCCGCCCAAACCAACGACCGGCTGACTTTTAAGATCGCCCGGCCCCACGACCTTTGGTTGCACGCGGCGGATTATCCGGGCTCCCACGTTGTGATTCGCAATCCAACTCGTAATGAAGTTCCGCACCGCACCATCATCGAAGCGGCGCAACTTGCGGCGAAGTTCAGTCAGGCTGGCGACGATTCTAAGGTTACCGTTCACTACACTTCGCGAAAATTTTTGACGAAACCAAAAGGCGTTGCACCGGGACTTGTGCGCATGTCGAGCTTCAAGACGATTACTGTCACGCCAGCCGAAAACATTTCTCGTCTTTAGATCTCCTTCATCTCGAAGGTTTAACTCCTGGTTATTTTTTGATCACTTCAGTCTCGTTGCTAACTGGCACTGCGTCCGTTAGTATCTGCGCAGCCCATGGCCCCCCTGAAAACTTAGAAAGGAAGGAAAACAAATGGGACTCTTTGACAAAATGTTCGGACGAGGTGCGTCCGATGCGCAACAACAACCTAACGCAGAGCAGCGCTTCAACACACTGAAACAGAAATATACCTCGGTGTTGAATGCAGCGGACCAGGAACACATTCAGTTCCAGAATCTGCACGTGCAGGATGACAAGCTTTACATCAAGGCGATCGCACCTTCTGACGCGGCGAAGAATAAGTTTTGGGACCAGATCAAACTGGTGAACCCCAACGCCGACGACATCACGGCTGAGATCAGCGTCGACACCAGCCGGTCGATGGGCGCCGCGGCGGGAGGTGGCGCAGGGCAAGGCGGCCAAACCTACACGGTGAAAGCCGGCGACACGCTTTCAAAGATCAGTAAGGAATTCTACAAAGATGCCAACGAGTACATGCGCATCTTTTACGCCAACCGTACCACGCTGAAAGATCCTGACAAGATTCAGGTTGGGCAACAGTTGACGATTCCTCCTGACGACAATGCATAGTCGAATCATGTGACCGTGAATCGCAGTGGCGGCTCCTGAAGCGATTCGGGAGTCGCTTTTTCGTGCGCGCGATTCGACTGCTGGGCGATCCTTGCTGCTGCGGTAATAAAATAACCGGTGAGATAGGCGCCAAGGCAGCCAAGGACACAAGGACACCAAGTACAGTAAGAGCAAGCGAGGGACGACCAGCCCAAGACAAATATCAGCTCGAACTTTTTTTGTAATTGCCTTTGCGTACTTGGTTTCTTTGCAACTTTGCGGTTTCATTCGGTTAGGCCAAAAAAAACGCCTGACATCTTGCAGTTTAGCTCGAGCAAATGAGGTTTAGCATGGACAGTGTCGTTTCTTTGGCGCGAAATGATCAAGAGATTCAAAGTTGCTTCGACGTGATGGCCGCATTGCGCCCTCATTTGAAACGAGAAGAGTTTGTCTCCCGCATCAGACGCCAACACAAAGAATCAGGATACGAGCTGGCTTATTTAGCGGCGGGAACAGTGAAGGCGGTGGCCGGCTTCCGTATTTCGGAATGCCTCGCCTGGGGCAAGTTTCTTTATGTTGACGATCTTGTCGCCGGAAGTAGCGATAGGTCGCAAGGTTATGGCGGAATTTTGTTTGACTGGCTCGTTGACTATGCGCGCGCAGCAGGCTGTGACGAGTTTCATCTAGATTCAGGAGTACAGCGCTTTGATGCCCACCGCTTCTATTTAAGAAGGCGCATGGCTATCGAGGCGCATCACTTTGGTTTAAAGTTAAGGTAAATTCAGACTCAACCTACTGATTATGATTCTACATACACCATTGACCACGCATGTCGCGCGCACCGCCCTTAACCAGGATCCGGACCTACGCCAGTGGGCCGAGTCGTGGTTAAAAAATAAGGAGCGCCTAAACCAGTCAGGAATGTCTGACGCAGAGTTCCAGAAGCATTGGCTATACGTGCGACCAGAGCGGATGCACGAAGGCGCAATTGAAGCCGTCACCGCCTATGTTCAACGCAATGAGGAACATTAGTAGGGCAACCTCGACGGCCGGTGCGCCTTTTACTAGGGTTTTGCTTAACAATTTGCAGCGCGCGACCGGCAAAACTATCTTCTTGTGCGGTGCCTGACCGCTGGCATATACTTTTTGCCGTGGACAAGGATTAGTAATTAATCTGAGTTCACCGTTCGGCGGCAACAAACACCACCCCAAACGCCGCACGCCTCACGCAATTCCAGAAAATTTTGATTGCTTAACTAACCCTGGGTGTGTCGATCTTTTTAGATCGCCAATCACCGGGCCAACTCATCTTGTCAACATCTTCAAAAGCTGAAAACGCTGCCGCCGTGGAAGCCCTGACTCCGGGCACAGTTTTGCAGAGCCGCTATCGAATCGTCAGGCAGCTCGGCAAAGGCGGGATGGGCGCAGTGTACGAAGCGATCGATCAACGACTCGGTATCACCGTAGCGCTGAAAGAAACATTGTCGCTGGACGCGAATGTGCGGAAGCAGTTTGAACAGGAGGCACGCCTACTCGCGAGTTTGCAGCATCCGGCCTTACCGCGTGTCAGCGATCACTTTGCAGAAGGCGAACGCGCGTTTCTCGTAATGCAGTTTATTGCGGGCGTCGATTTGGCACGAATCATCTATCAACAACCCGGCCCTTTCCCGCGCGAACAAGTTGTCGCCTGGGCCGATCAATTGCTCGACGCCCTTATCTATCTGCACTCGCAACAGCGTCAGGTGATCCATCGCGACATCAAGCCACACAATCTCAAGCTCACCGCCAGCGGGCAGATAGCCTTGCTCGATTTTGGGTTGGCAAAGGCACAACCTGCCGAGGCATCAACGACCTCATCGGCGTCATTCTTTGGATACACGCGCCAGTATTCTCCCCTTGAACAAATCCAGGCTTTATCGACGGGGCCACATAGCGACATCTATGCCTTAGGCGCCACTCTTTATCATTTGCTTACGGGGGTCAGGCCCGCGGACGCTCTGACACGTGCCGCAGCTTCAGCGAATGGGCATGGCGACCCGCTGCAGCCGGCGAACCTCGTTCATCCGGGAGTGGGTGCTGAGATTGCGACGATATTGACGAAGGCGATGGCGCAGAACCCCGAATTGCGCTATCGCAGCGCCGCTGAGTTTCGCGAAGCGCTGCGCCGCGTTGGGCGCCGAGCGCCGAACCGGCAGCGCTATCAGCCTTACCCGGCCGGAAGTGTTTTGTTTTCTGAGGTGGCGGATGATCTTGAAATGTTTCAGAGCTTCCATGCGTCTCCGAGTCGCAAGAGCAATCCGGCCTTTGTCACATCCGTTGTGCTGATGTTGTTATTGGCAGCTGCCGGTCTCTTTTACGGATTTCCGCAATGGCGTAAGGCGCCCGTTGCGATTCCCAGCAGTGAGCCAACACTTCGTCCTGCTCGCGGTCGGCAGCCAGAAAAAGTTCCCGCTACTGGCGCAACGAAGTTTGGCAGCAGCAACAGGGAAAGCGATACTTTTAGATCAGCATTACCCAAATCAACGGAAGTAGCAGAGCGGCGCAGTCGACAGGAAAGAAATGCCTCAAGTAATAATGCCGTTGCCGAGCAGGTTCAGCGTCTTGAGAAAGTGAAGCTTGCCAGTCCGGAGAGCACTCCCCGCACGCCGATCCTGGAAACAAAGATTGAACCGAGCCGCCAGATTAGGATCCCCAATATTAGGCTGCCTGCGGCTGAGGTGCCGGTAAGCGACGTCTTGCCCACCGCGAAGCCACGTTTGCTGGACACCTATCGTCCCACTTCCCGGACAGTGAGTTCATTTACGACAAGGAAGCCTTAAATCGTAAATCGTGAATCGTGAATCGTGAATCGGGAATTGGGAATTGGGAATCGGAGCGAGGCTTGGGCAAACTCACAGCGGCAGGTCTACGACGAAACGGGTGCCATTCCCAACCTCGCTTTCGACTGCAATCCGTCCGTCATGCTGCTCGACAATCTGGCGCACGATTGCCAGCCCGAGGCCGGTGCCACGCTTCTTAGTCGAATAGAAGGGTTCAAAAATTCGATTCAGCGTTGTTGGGTCCATCCCTTTGCCGCGATCAGTCACGGTCACGCGGGCGTATTTTTTCTCCGTTCCCTTCGGAGCAGTAGCGGCGGTAATAGCAGTGCTGGAGATCTTTACAGGTGAGCCGGGCGTGCTGGCTTCAATGGCGTTAGAAATCAGATTCACAAACACTTGCCGCAACTGATGGCCGTCCCAATTCCCCACCAGGCTTTCCTGACTTAACTTCTTCTCAATAAGCGTTTGCTTTTCGCGGACGCTTTCGGAAACGAGATCCAGGCTAACATCAAGCAGCTCATGTAGGTTGACTCGTGAACGCTCCAGAGCTTTTTGCCGGGAGAACTGCGTCACATCAACTACGAGCTTGTTCAAATGCCTGATGCCGCGCTCAACCAATTCAATCGTACTCAGCGCTTCGGCATCGGTAATGCTGTCCCGCAGCATAGAAACTCCGAGTCGTATGC
>DASSCX010000024.1:0-3310 GCA_035697425.1 Pyrinomonadaceae bacterium
GTCGCGTAATTGGCGCGAACGGCTCGCGGCATTTGGCTTCGCTGACGCTTTTAGTCCGCGCTTCGCTGCCGCCGCAGCCTTGATTGTCATAGCAGTTACGATTGGCATTGTTGCCTTGCTGCTCAAGCGGCAAGGCCCGGACCTGGCAGTCAACCAGCAGCATCAGGTCAACACCCCTGGAGCGGCAGGTGAGGTTGCGGAGGCTCGCAAACCGCAGGCTCAGAAACCCGGGAGCGGATCACAACCAACCACGCCTGCCGACAAAGCCGAAAAACCAAAGCCTAGCCAAACCCCCGCGCGGAATATTCCTCGATCTCCACGTCGCCGCACGCAAACGGCGCCGAATTATTCGGCCATTGAAGACAACGTCGCCAGCAATATTCAGGGCTTGGATCCGGTTGAAGTTGAACTAATGACCGCACGGCACCTCGAGCAGTCGGAATTATTGCTGCGGTCGTTTCGTAATGTACGACCAGCAAAGAAAGGTGGGGCGCCGGAGATTCGCTACGAGCGACAGCGCGCGCAGAGGTTGCTCTACCAAAACATGCTGGTACGCCGCGAAGCGGATGCCCAGGGCGACGTGCAGGTGTCCACCCTGCTCGGCAGTCTTGAGCCAATTTTGCTCGACATCGCCAATCTGCGCGACAAGCCACGTAATGAAGATGTAGTCGCAATTAAAGATCGAGTTGAGCGCAAGAGTTTAGTGCCACTCTTACAAATAAATTCGGCCGCAGTTGCCCGAGCTTACGAATGATGTCACGCACTTCCACCACAGAGGCGCAGAGAACACGGAAATGGCCCAGCGAATCTTGTCACCGCTCGATCCTGCGCTGCTCTCGTGTTCTCTGTCCCTGTGTGGTGAATTTGCATCACTGATTATTAGTTGATTGAGGAACAACCATGACAGCCATTCTTCGTTCATTGAAACTCCTGATCCGCATTAGCCGTTCACCCCTCGGCCTTGCGGTTCTGATTATTCTCTCGCTCTCCCTCGCCGGCATCGTGCATACGCGCCAGGCGTTCGGTAACGACCAGGACGTGCAAAAACTGAATCGCTTCGTGCAAACGCCACGCAGTAATCCGGCCGCGATGAAAACGTTTCGCGAAGGACGTGATCTGATCGAGGGTGAGAAGTGGCAACAGGCGGCGGAAAAGTTTGACGGCTTCATCAACGAGTTTCCCAAGGACCGCGACGTGGACGCCGCGCTTTACTGGTACGCGTATGCCTTACAGAAGCAAGGCAAAAAAGATGAAGCGGCGGCGCCTCTCTTGCGCCTGATCAAGAGCTTTCCCAACTCTTCCTGGCGAAGAGAAGCGGAAGCCATGCTGGTCGTGATGGGCAGGGGCGAGGCCGTTCAGCAGGCACTCGATCGCAACAACTGCGAAATAAAGATGCTCGCGCTGCAGAGCCTCTTTCAGGCAAACGAAGACCGCGCCATCGGCTTCGTCACTGAGGTCTTGCAGTCCAACGCGGAAACGACCTGTCCCGGAATCAAAGCGGCGGCCGTGTCCCTGCTCGGCTCACACGGCGGCGCGCGCGCTACACCGATCTTGCTGAACCTGGCGCGGCAACAAGGCGATCTTAAATTGCGCCTTACCGCAATCAGGCGTTTAGGCGAACAGAACGGTGACGCGATCGCCGATGAGCTCGTGAAACTTTATGAAGCAGACCGGACGCTGGAAATTCGTTCGCAAATTCTGCGAGCCTTCGCCGAAATGCACACGTCCCGCTCGCAAGCAAAACTGATGGAGATTGCTCGTAGTAGCGACGACCTGGCTTTGCGTCAGGTGGCTATACGCTACCTTGGCGAGCAAGAAGATGCGGCCTCGCTCGACGAGCTGATTCGGCTCTTCGATTCGGATCGGACCCCGGAGATTCGCAGCCAGGTGCTCCGGGCGCTTGCGGAGCGTGAGGATCCGAAGGCCCAAGCCAAGCTGCTCGATATCGCGAGGAAAGGCGAAACTCCCGAGCTGCGCATTGAAGCCATTCGCCGGATCGGAAATCGCGGACGCAGTTCCTTTGACGAACTGCTGCAACTCTTCAACTCAGAAACAAACCAGCAGATCAAACAGGGCCTGATCCGGGCTTACGCTGAAATGGACGATCCGCGCGCCCGAGCCAAGCTGTTTGAGATCGCCCGCGCGGGAGAGTCAATGGAATTACGTGTCTCAGCCATCCGCCGCTTGGGAGACAAAAACGACGAACAGACAATCGATCAACTGATCAGTCTTTACGACTCCGAACCGGACCTACAGGTCAAGGCTGTGCTGATTCGCTCGTTCGGTGATTCGTCCCAGAAGAATGCGGTCCGCAAGTTAATTTCCATTGCGCGCGACTCGCAGTCAGTGGAGTTGCGGAAACTGGCGGTTCGCATGCTGGGCGAAAGCAAGGATCCCGACGCGCTGAAATTCCTGGAAGACTTGTTGAAATGAGGTAGAGGGTGTCGGGTGGGACAGGTTTTAGTCTCTGACTTCCGGTGCGCGGCAAGTCTCTGACTCGCCGTACGCGTTCCATCGTAAATTCCTGGTCTCTGACCTGCGGTCAAAGACCGACAAGCTATTAAGGCTTTAATCGGCAAGTCAAAGTTTGCCGCGCACCAATTAGTCATAGACCAAACGCGATACTTGACGCCCGATATCTGACACCCTACACCTGAAATTGAAAGGAATCATCATGAGAATATCCAGTCGCCTCTCATCGCTTATTTTGTGCCTCGGAATCGCCGCCACTGCGTGCGCGTGCAGCACTGCGCCACTCACCGTCGCCGACGCAGCGGCCACCGAATCGAGTGAGCAATCTACGCGCGACCAGTCGGTCGCCGTAACGCTTCAGGGTTTTACCACCGTCGAAGGCGCAGATCTCGGCGCGCGGCTTGAAGCAGCCAGCCAACGTGCACGTTCAAAGTCAGGCCCTTACTGGTCGGCTTATTCCTTCGACGTGCGTCCGAATGTGGCCATCGACCCCGGGGTGCGAGAGTTTCATGGATCGATGAATACGGTGGGCGACACTTCCGTTTTCGTGGGCACCACGGCAGCTGGCATGACTGTCGAGACGCGAAATCTAGCCGTGTTTCTGTTGCGCGAGTCCGGCAACAACCAAATCACGCGCATGGAAGTTTACAACCTTGAACGAAAGCGCGAGTACAGCAGTTACCCCGTTTACTGGCTCGGTCGTGCGAACAATGAAGAGAGCCTGAACTACCTGCGCTCGCTGGCTGCCGCGGCGCCGCAGAGTCTGCTTAGCGAACGCGCTGTGCTCGGCATCTCGCTTCATGATGATCCGCGGGTAGCGTCGCTGCTGAAAACGTTT
>DASSCX010000025.1:0-5161 GCA_035697425.1 Pyrinomonadaceae bacterium
ATGTCAGACGGTTTAGTATCAGCTGAAAACGTCACCTGCTCGCCAAATATCACTCGCACCATGCCCGGCGCAGCGAAATATTGCCGACGCCTCTTCAGTTCGTATAGGCCCTCAAGTTTGACTGGCACTATCGAAACATTCAATTCCTGAACCAAGATACCGACCCCACTCTTGAACGTGCCCATCTGCATCTGACCGCGCGGCGCACGCACGCCTTCGGGAAACACGAGTAAACTCTCGCCGCGATCAATGCATTCGCCTGCGTATGCGAAACTTTCACGAAAACCACTTTCCTTGGGGAGCGGGAAAACGTGGAAGAACACGTTGACCAAGACGTACTGTGCCAGCCAGCGCAGGCGTTTAAAGAAACTCGTCTTTGCTGGCGGATCGAGCCAGTTGCGCAGAACTTCGCCTTCCATTGCAATCACCAAATGGTGCCGCAAGTGGGCGGGCAGTCCCGCAAGAATGAGGGCGTGATCCCCAGCGGTGACATGATTTGCCACGAATAGCACGGGCCCAGCAAGATGCTTCAGATGTACGCGGCCCTCAACGCGCATACGACTCATTCCTCGCGTAATCGGCAGAATGATCGTGTAAAAAAGCACGATTCGTATCAACCTGATGACATGCCAACGCGTCCATTTCGGGTATGGGTACCGCGCGATGCTTTGCTCCTGAATTTCGCCGCGCACGAGCTTTTCGACGTCGCCGATAGTAGTCGAGGCCGAAAACGTCTCTTCGTCAAGGGCGATTTGATAACGGTCTTCAAGCGCGCTCAACAGTTCTACTCGCCCGAGCGAATCGAGTTGTAAGTCTCCGAGTCGATCCGAAACACTAAGCTGTGCGGGTGCGCCACCACTAATGCGCGCGATTTCAGAAGCGAGAGCAGTCGCAGCGACAGAAGTGGATTTTGAAGGGTCCGAAGATAACGTGCCCCTGTTCGCCTTATGCTTCTCTCTTTCTTCTTCCAAGCTAATTTTGGCTGCGATTTCCCGCTTAAGCGCCTTATGCGTCGCAGTCCGGGGAAAGTCAGGTTCTGTCCAAATGAACCACCGCCGAATCTTTTGCTGCTCGGTTAGCTGCGCATTGGCGCGTTCGATCGCTGCCTCGAGGCTCGCGCTGCGGTCGCGAGGGATAATGACGGCGAGGGGTTCACTGCCGCGCCTGCTTTCTACAGCAATAACGCAGCTGCCGCGCACTTCGGGTTGAGCATTAAGTGCAGCTTCGAGATCTTCCGGGTAGATGTTTAGCCCACTCGCGGTAACGATCACGTCCTTCTGGCGACCTTTGAAGAACAAGTTGCCGCTTGCATCCATCTGGCCGATGTCGCCCGTATGAAGCCAGCCGTCAGCGCGTGCCTTAACTCCGCCTTCGGCCGTCCAGTAGCCGGGCGAGACACTGGCACCGCGCACAATGATTTCGCCGCCCTCATCTAGTCTTACTTCATAGCCGGGCATCAACTTACCGATCGAGCCGTGACTCATTTTGAATGGGTGATTCACTGAGATCAGCGCGGCAGTCTCCGTCATGCCATAGCCCTGCAGAACTGCGAAGCCAAGTCGACGCCAAAAAATTTCCGTCTGCTCGTCGAGCTTCGCGCCGCCGGAGACAAATGCCCAGAACTTCCAACCAAAGCGCCGGTGCAGACGGCGGAACGTCCACCACTGACGCAAGAAATTTTTGCCTTCCATCGCGCAAAGTTGTTCTTGCAACTGTTCCGCCTGGCCCCGCGCGGCATAGTCCCGCTCCACCCATTCGCGTAGAGCGTCAAACACACGCGGCACAACCACCATCACCGAGATTCGATTTCTTTTTATTGCACGCATGATCTTTGACGGGTTGAAGGACTTCTGAAAATGAACTTCACCGCCTAAGAGTTGCGGCACAAAGAGGCCCATGAACTGCCCGAAAACATGGCTCAGGGGGACGAGACTGAGGAAGCGAATCGGATGGAAGAACCGCTCCCATTTAATGTACTTCTCTATCTCCGATTCTAAAGGCAAGAGGTTGGCCAGGAGATTGCGATGCGTGAGCACCACACCTTTGGGATCGTAGGTAGTCCCCGACGTGTAGATGATTTCTACGACCGTTTCTTCATCAAGGCCTTCTACCGCATACGGCGCGCTGGCGTGGCTGGCAATCTGTTGGCTTAAACCCTCTAAATGTAGAACAGGAATCCGCAAGTGCTCGGCGGCAGGCACATCGCGGTCGGCGAGCATCACCTTTGGTTCCGTCTGCTGCGCGACCGAGACCAGGAACTCCGGTGAGCTCCCCTTGTCGAGCGGCACGACAACAGCGCCGCGCAGGCAGCAGCCCCAGAATGCCGTGACCCATTCCAGACTATTGTCACCACATAGCAGAACGCGCTCGCCTTGTCGGATGTTGCGGGCTTCAAGTTCACGTGCGAACCGGCGCGCTTCGCTTAAAAGGCGTTTGTAAGAGCAACGAATAGTTCGCAACCCTCGGGGCTGCGCGAACACAATCGAACTTCCGCGACGCGCGTAATCCTCGAGATAACTCAGCACAGTTTGTCGAGTCGGCATTGCTTTAGTGACTCTTAATTTCACTGTGTCACTGACGTAACGTTTTGGGCACCTTCACTGTTGGGAAATGGGACTTTTATCTTTTACCTACTCGAAAGAACAGTTCAGCGAACAAGGTAACCCTGGTTTTTTAAACGTTGAAGTCGTAACTCATTCCCGGGTCCCTTCCCTTTCATCACAAGCGAAAGGGTTCTGCTGGGAACCTTTAAGAATGGTAGCCCCTCAATCGAAGTTGATCACCTTTATTGCTTCGGCTTACCAGTCATGGGAACGAACCGCACGGGAATAGTTCGTCGCTCAACAACACCTGACTCATCTCTGGTGATAATCACCATTTCCTGAAAGGTAGAGCCGACTGGGATTACCATCTTGCCCCTGAGAGCTAGTTGATTAACGAGAGCCTGAGGAACTTCATCAGGAGCAGCTGTAACAACTATGGCGTCAAACGGAGCATGCTCCGGCCAACCTTCGTAGCCGTTTCCCGTTTTTACCTGCACATTCTTATATCCCAGCTCGCGCAACACGGAGCGTGCACCTTCTGCCAGTTCGGGAATGATTTCAATTGTGTAAACCTCCTTTGCTAATTCAGCCAGGACCGCAGCCTGGTATCCGGAGCCTGTCCCGATTTCCAGTACTTTTTCGCCGGGCGCGACGGATGCAGCCTCAGTCATGTAGCCGACGATAAAGGGTTGCGAAATAGTTTGGCCATGACCGATCGAAAGTGGCCGGTTTTGATAGGCCATGTGCCGCTGCGACGAAGGAACAAACTTATGTCGAGGAACTTTCAGCATTGCGTCGAGGACTGTACTACTACTGATCCCTTGCGATCTGAGCTGGTCAATCAGGTTCCGTCTCTGCTTTTCAAAGTCCTGATTGGCGTTTTCCTCGATTGCGATTTGTTCCGAGAGCGAAAAGGGCGCACATGAATTCAGGAGAAACAAAAGTACGATAAGCAATAGCCCTGTGCGTTGGTTGATCATCACTTCCTCCAAGTGACAGGTATGCAGCGAATTTCTAAGTAAGGAGGAACTGAATGGAAGTAACCCTTGGGATGCCCAAGTTCGGTGCTATTCAAGTCAGTTCGGCCTCGTTCCTGCCTGCGACCCCGAGGGCGCCGGTCTTAATCTCACTTATTCTCCTCCAAATCGGTTGCTCCGAGTTGAGAACGTGCAACCAGGAATACAGGTAATCCAGCCAGTAGAACCGCAACTCCAGACAAAGCGCCGATACCCGTATAAGCGATGCTGGCCTGCAGCATGTAAAGGCAGCTCGCGCAAAACACCAGTGGCAGGAGTGGGTGGAGCGGTGCACCAACTGGCCGTTTGATATGCGGGTCCTTGATTCGCAGAATGATCAGTGAAAGCCCAACCATGAAAAAGAAGAACCAGAACACCGGAGCTGTATATTCAACCATCGTTGCAAAGCCTCTTCTGGTCAGGGTGCCGATCAAAACCAGCGCCAATGCAATAGCGCCCTGAACCAGGAGAGAGTTGGTAGGAGTGTTCTGGTGTTTCCGCCAGCGCCCCAGAAATCTAAATAAGCGAAAATCACGGCCGAGGGCGTAGTTCGTGCGTGCGCCGGTGAAGACGGTAGCGTTGGCAGAGGTCAAAGCGGAGATAGCAACGAGTATGCTGATAAATTGCGACCCACGCTCGCCTAAGCTTCTTTGCATCAAGTCCGCGGCAACGGCCTCTGACCCCGCCATGCCCGAAAGACCCAGTGCACGCAGATATGCCCAGTTGACCAGCAGATAGAGTCCGGTGATTATTCCAATTCCCAGCAGCAGCGCCCGCGCTACATCACGTCGGCCCTTCATCTCAGCGGAAATATAAGCAGCTTCATTCCAGCCACCGTAGGTAAGCAGGACGAAGACCATCGCTAATCCTATTGCCCCCTCTGAGCTTTGTGGTGCCGGAGAGGAGGCCACGGGCGCCGGCGACTGGATCAGAATCAATCCACCAATAATCACCAAAAGCAGGCTGAAAACCTCGACCAATGTTAAGACATTCTGTGTGCGTGTGCTCTGATGGACGCCGGTCACATTCAAAGCCGTCAACGTTACAACTACGAGGCCTGCGTAAATGGAAGGCGAGTATTCGCCGAGGCGGACTAACTGAGAAGCATAATCGCCGAAGACGAAGGCCAGCAGAGCAAGCGAGCCCGTCTGAATGACTGAAACTCGTGACCACGCGAATAAAAAAGCGAGTAGTTTGCCGTAGGCCCGCGTAAGATAGTGATATTCACCACCAGTATGCGGATATGTGCTTGTAAGCTCGGCATAGCACAGCGCGCCGACCAGCGAAATGGCGCCGCCTGCCACCCAAAGCAGCAGAAATGAAGTCTCGCTTCCGACGTTTGCGGCCACCAGTGAAGGAGTGCGAAAGATTCCCGCTCCCACGACGATGCCCACGATCATCCCCACCGCATCTTTCGACGCAAGGGTTGGCACGGGTTCTGCAAACTTGAGCGACCCGTTGAATTGGGATTGGGTCCTCATGATTACGATGCGTGATCCCAGAGTTGCCAGAGCGCAAACCTTGGGCTGGATTAGCCAACGCGTTCAGCGTTAAAGCGGGGGTTGCATGAGTTATGTCGCCGCTACGAAGTCTTCGCGCCAA
>DASSCX010000026.1:0-13395 GCA_035697425.1 Pyrinomonadaceae bacterium
ACTCCCTCGGGCGCCATCGATGCAGCATCGGAGCCGAGGGAAACCCATGGCTGACGTAATTCTTTCTTGAGATTCTCCTCGGCCATTAGGAAGTAGACCGTGCCCACCCGAGATCGGTCTTCAAGTATCAAATCCATGATCGTCTCTATTGGATCCTTGCCGCGCACCTTCGCTACCTCGGCCAGGGTTTTGCCCGTGAGTGGCTTCAGCTTCTCCGACTTGAAACCTACCAACAGAATGCGGTCTGGAGATCCAGCAGCTAAGTAAAGGTTTTCCCATTTGTCACTGGGTGTGCGCGCCTCCGCGGCGATCTTCTGCCGCGTGGCCGGGTCTTCGAGACGTTTGAAGAGCGCCTCGTATCCGCCGTCCATGGTCCACGGCGGCAAGCTGGAGTTGAGTCCGGTCGCGCCTGCTGTGTACATGTACATGTCTGCGGTGATTTTCAATCCACTGCGGCGGGCAGCGTTAACGAGCGCGAGTACTCGATCCACCTTGTCCCAATTCTGACGGCCGGCGGCTTTGATGTGATAAATCTCAGCCGGAACGCCGGCCTCGCGGCTGATGCGAATCAATTCTTCGACGGCTTCCACCCACTGATTCCCCTCGCTGCGCATATGCGAGATGTATTTGCCTTTGTAACGAGCCGCAACCTTACACAGCTCAATCAGCTCATCCGTCCTGGCGTAGAACGCCGGCGCATATATTAAGGACGAGCCGATGCCCAGCGCGCCTTCTTCCATCGCCTGGCGCACGAGTTCGCGCATCTCCTGAAGCTGCGCCGGTGTCGGCTGCACGTCTGCTTCTCCGAGGACGTACTGCCGGATGGTTGTCGCACCCACGAAGGAGGCCACGTTCTGCGAGACGCCGCGCTTCTCCAGATATCTCAGATACTCGGCAAGAGTCGTCCACTCGATGTCGAACTTGATGTCGTCCTGCTCGGCGACCGCCTGTTTTTTCAATCGTTCGTTGAGCGGCCCCATCGACCAACCTTCGCCCATAATTTGCGTGGTCACGCCCTGTCGAATCTCGCCCTGCGAGCGTCCATCAACGATCAGCGACTCAGTGGACCACGACAGCATGTTGATAAAGCCTGGAGCGACGGCGAGGCCATGAGCGTCGACGACGCTACGCGCGCGTGCTGTCTTCAAGTTACCGATGGCAACGATGCGATCTCCTTTAATGGCCACGTCGGCTCGCCTGGGAGCGCGTCCAGTTCCGTCATAAACCGTGCCGCCTTTAATAAGGACATCAAAGTCTCCGGTCCGAACCGCTTGCCCGAGGGCTGCCCAAGGCAGCGCCAGCGTTAATAACAAAGCAAGATATTGGTGACGGCTCATGGCTCGTGATTCTCCTAATGACTGATGTTTGTCGTTCTGTCATTCATCCGTCTCAATCGCGCTAACCCCTTTGCTCGAACGCCAGATCAAGTAAGCAGGCGCGCCGAGAAGGACAATGCTGAGACCTACCGCTGCCCGACCGGGTTGCGTCGCAACCGTGTTGATGACGAGGGCGGCGGCTGCAAGAATGAACAACAGCGGCGTCCACGGGTATCCTGGCACGCGATAGGGACTCGCCACTTCGGGTGATCGTCTGCGATAGATAAAGATGCTGGCCGCGCCTAAGGCGTAAAAGATCCAGCCGCTGAAAACCACATAGGTGAACAACTGCTCGAAGGTGCCCGTGACGGCCAAAGCGACGGCCCACGCCGAACCCGACAGCACGGCGAAGGCCGGAGTGTGAAAGCGAGGGTGCACCTCAGCCAAACGATGAAAGAAGAGTCCGTCGCGAGCCATCGCAAAGTAGACGCGTGGCGCGGTCAGCGCAACGCCGTTTGCGGCACTGAAGATCGAGATCAGAATCGCGAGTGCAACCAACTTCGCTGCTCCGGAGCCAACAACCGCAGTCACCGCAGTGGCGGCGATGCTGTCCGTCTGCGCTGCTTTTGTGCGGCCGAGTGCACCTATATATGCCAGGTTAGCCAACAGGTAGATGCCAATCAGGGCTGCTGAACCAATTATCAAAGCTTTCGGGAAGTTGCGCTGGGCATTGACAGTTTCTCCGGCGCTGAAGGTCGCGTACTGCCACCCTTCGTATGCCCAGAGAACCCCGATCATCGCGAGCCCAAAGCCGGAGGCGAGCGAAGTGCCTGCCTCCGTGGACAATAAGGCGGCGCCATTTGCGCTGAAGCCGCGCCCAAGCAAGAGCAGTGTCCCGCTCATGATCAAGATGGCGCCTACTTTGATCGCTGTGGTCCAGTTCTGTAGATCTGAGCTCTTTCGCGTTCCGAGTACGTTCACGACCGTCACGATCGCGATCATCCCGACGGCAATCAATTTTCTGAGCGCGGGCGTCAGTGGAACGATCTCACCGAGGTAGGCGCTGAAGGCCACTGCCAACGTCGCCATGGCGCCGGTGCTGATGACGAAGAAGAGCGTCCACCCGTACAAAAATGCGAGTAACGGGCTGAAAGCGTCACGAATGTAGATGTAGATTCCGCCTGCCTTGGGGCTTCTTGCGGCTAGTTCACCGTAGGTTAAGGCCCCGAGAAGCGAGAGGATCCCGCCAACGAGCCAAACCAGCATGGCGAGCCCTACACCACCCTGGACTTGACGTAGTACGGCGCCTGGCACGATGAATATCCCCGAACCAATCACTGTACCGATGACTAGCAGAATGAGATCTCGCAGGCCGAGCGTTCGCTCCAGGGTAGCCGTCTGATGTAGCGGTTCTGCTTTCGTCATCTCTGAATGTCTTGAGCTACTACAGTCGAACTGTCTCTCGCCGTACGGTTAGAGTCTCGATGCGTGCTTCGTTGACTTCGTATCCGATACCGGGAGTTGTGGGAACCTTGATCGTTCCCTGTGGTGAGACGGTAACCGGCGGCTCAATGATGTCCTCTTCCCAGTAGCGCGCGGAAGCTGAGACGTCGCCGGGGAGGGTGAAGCCGGGCAGCGTTGACAGCGCGATGTTATGCGCCCGCCCTATCCCCGCTTCGAGCATGCCGCCGCACCATACAGGGATACCGTGCTCAACCGCGTAAGCTTGGATCAGTTGAACCTCTGTGTGCCCACCGACGCGCCCCAGCTTGATGTTAATGATTCGGCATGAGCCTAACTCAAGAGCATGTCGCGCATCAGAAAGGCTGCAGATGGACTCGTCAAGACAAATGGGCGTCTTGATCTCTCGCTGCAGTTTTGCATGGTCAACGAGATCCCCCGGCGCCAGCGGCTGCTCAATCATCAGCAAGTTGTGCTGATCGAGTTGCTTAACAAGACTCAAGTCCCCATTCAGAGAGTAGGCAGAATTTGCATCAACCGAGAGTGTGATGGAGGGGAATCGCGAGCGGATCGCTTCGACTAACTGAACATCTTTCCCCGGTTTGATTTTAATCTTGATCCTTTGATAGCCGGAATCGAGTTCGTGACCGACTTTTTCGAGCAACTTTTCCGTGGTGTCCTGTAAGCCAATTGAAACCCCGCAGTTGATCTCATCTCGTACGCCTCCGAGGTGCTGCCAGAGTGGACGGCCCGCCATTTTCGCCTCGAGATCCCAAACCGCCGCCTCAACCCCGGCCTTGGCCATCCGGTTGCCGCGAATTGGTGCCAGCGCAGCGTTGACGTCCACAGCAGTCTCGACGCAGGCTCGTGTCAGAAGCGGCGCGATATACCTGGCAGTGATCAGCCATGCCGTGTCGACGGTTTCGTGATTGTAGAAAGGGCCTTCGGGTGCGACGCATTCGCCGTAACCTGACGCGCCGGTTTTGTCGAAGACTCTAACGAGCAGGATGCGACGACGGGTGGTAGAACCGAAGCTGGTTTCGAATGCAGACTTGAGCGGCAGCTCGATCTCTCTCAATTCGATTCTCTCTAGTTGGAGACTCATACACTTAGGTCCTACTGGTGCTCAAAGCCTGGCGCCGAGCGCCTGAGTAAAGTCGGTACTAACCGTCGCTCTAATAGTTCGAGCTGATGCGTAATAAATTTCCCGCAAAGGCAAACCACAGGAAGCCGAGACACGCGAGCACAAAGAGGGTGGCTTGGAGCTTGCCCCAGATTCTCTTCTTCCGATTCCTCCAGGACTGGATCGCGTTAAAGATTACGAGGACGGTTCCAATCGCGCCGAGAAGGCCAATCACCTGGGCCAGATGAATCCAGGTATTACCGCGATCACTGAGGAACTCGATATGCTTCGAGGCGTACACAAGAATGCCGGTCAATGCGACCATAAAGAACAGAACCAACACAAAAACGATCCGCACAGCCAGCCGCAGTCGTCTTTCCGTCGGCGTCAACTCTAGCTTGTGACCATAATGTCTCCTCACAAACCAGGCGATTGGCCACAAAACAATCGTCAGAAGCATGAGCAGAAGCGAAATTCCAAGGACTGGCAAAAGAATCTTACTGTGCTCGAATAGTCCGACGCGTTGACCGACAAAAAAGGGGTAGGGCAAGATCATCTGCATCCGACCATTCTGGTCTGGTTTGAAGATCAGTTTATCCGTCCCATTTGTTTCGAGAAATGTCATGGCGCCCACTGCCCGCCACCGCTTTGGCTTCCCGTTCGGGCCTGTCAGTTGAGCCACCTCAATTATCCCATCGTCCACCGGCGAGACATTGAGCTGTTCAATCAATGTCGCCACCCTCAAGAACGAGTTCTCGCTCCGACGGCTCAAAACATATGCGCCACTTACCGCATTAGCATCTTCTTTTGCACTGGGTACCGTAGGCGTAGCTGGAGCCGTATACGCGAAGTAACGATCCAAAAACATCGTCCACAGTGTCGTGCGAGGCGGTTCCGTTCCGCCTCCCGCGCTGTTGTGCGATACAAAGAATCCAATGCCAGCGTCTGGAATCAAGTGGAGATCGCTATGGAAATAGAGGGTATCTCCGCCATGTCCGATGATCCGGTGCCCGTTTCTTGATTCTTCGTAGAAGCCATATGCCATCGCGTTGGCCGCCTGGTCTAAAGCAAACAGTCGACTATGCATGAGTTGTGCGGTGTCCGGGCGCAAGATTCGGGCATCACCCAGTTGTCCGTTTTGCAGATGGGCGATCATGAAGCGAGCCATGTCGGCGGCAGTGCTGCTCAGACTGCCGGCTGGAAAAGGAACTACTACTTCAAACGGCTTCGGTTCATCGGATGCCAGTTGATAACCATTAGACATTGAGGGAGCAAGAGTAGGCGGAAGGGGCTGCCGAAAAGTTGAATGATCCATACCGAGAGGCTTGAAAATATTCTCCTCGACATAGTCATTGAACGGACGGCCCGAAACACGCTCGACGATATATCCAGCCAGGGACGCGCCATAGTTTGAGTAAGCAGGCACTGTCCCTGGAGGATATATTCGCGCCGGAATGTGCGTCTTCAGGTATGTTCCAAGACTCTGGCTTTCGGAACCGACCGTAAACAGGTCTTTAATTTGCTCCTCAAATCCGGGAGTATGCGCCAGTAAGTTCTTGAGTGTGATGGGCTGACCAAAGGCATCGGGAATCTTGAAATCAAGATAATCATTCACGTTGCGGTCAAGCTCGAGCTTTCCCTGTTCAACCAATTGCATAACTGCCGTCCAGGTGAATAGCTTTGACACCGAGCCCGGTCGAAACAACGTCTCCTCGGCTGAGACGGGCTTTTTCTTTTCGTAGTCGGAGTAACCATATCCTTTAGCAAACAACAGCTTCCCATCTTTGACGATTGCGATGGTCGCGCCGGCGATGTCATCTCGCTCAAGTTGCAATGGCACAATTCCATCGAGAAAAGCCTCCACGTCCGAGGCTGTCAATTCGTGGACCTTGGCATCAGTATTGGCGACCGCGGGTTGCTCACTTCCTTCTTTGGTCGGAGTAGCTGGCTGATTCGGAACTTGTCCCCACACGGACGACGTGAGGATAAAACCGAGCATTACAAAGGCCGACATTTTTCGCACAATGCTTGTCTCCTGTATTTTCAGATCGCTACTGTCTCAAGAGTGAACCCTGCGCACGCTCTGCAAAAATGAAGCTGGTGGTTTCCGCCGACTACCCTTGGTTCGAATACCTTCGCGACGAGGATCCACTCTCCGACCGGGCGGATGTCGCGCGGCGGAGTGATGCTCTTCCCGAGCAGCAGACGAGCGTCGAGCCCCCGTTCTTGGCATCAGCGCCAGAAGGTCTTCGATGACCGAAGATTCCTTCGGCTCGTCATTTGATTCTCTTGACGGGCATTTGGCGGGGTTCACTCTTTGAGGATCAGGCCTCCTTCGCTGTACTTCACCCGGCTCGATCTGAACCCGACCTTCCTTCGCAAAGAATTGGTCTTCGATTCGCCGGCCCGCTATATTTTTTTCGCCGGAATGTCGCTTCCGCCCTGACGAAACACCAATCCGGTGACTTCGCCCTGAGCGCTTACAACGAACGTGACTTGCGCGTTAACCGTTTTGAAGAAAAATTTGTTTTCCGATTCGGCGAAAAGTTCGAGTTTTGGCTGTGTCGAAACTTGCGCCAGCAGTTTGCCGTTTTCGAGTGTGACGCTCAATACTAACTGCGGCGTTAGCTGATATTTACCAACGTACTTTTCCAACGTCTTGGCGGCGACCTGGATTTCCTTGCGTTCCGCCGGAACTTCATAAGGGGCGCCGAAAACTATTGCCGCCAAGCTGTTGGCGATCTCTCCCGAAGGTGCGCCCTCCACGTTGCTCAAAACGATCACGGTCATGCGGTCGGCGGGGTAACGCGCGATATATGCCGAAAAGCCGAATATGCCGCCACCGTGGGCGATGACCTGCCGGTCGAAACGTTTGCCGATGCTCCAGCCGTACCCGTAATTGCTTTTGAACGGCGTGAACGCTTCGTCGAGCCATTTGCGCGAGACAAGTTTTTCCGTGTAGAGCGCCTGGTCCCACAAGAGCAAATCCCCGACGGTTGAATAGAGCGCGCCCGCCGCATACGCGGTTGACATCGAAATCGGAGCAGCGTTGATGAAACC
The DNA here is from genome assembly GCA_035697425.1 of Pyrinomonadaceae bacterium. Lineage (GTDB taxonomy): Bacteria > Acidobacteriota > Blastocatellia > Pyrinomonadales > Pyrinomonadaceae > PSRF01. The sequence continues at coordinate 6,961 of DASSCX010000026.1, forward strand.
GTCGTTCGTGCGCGCGTAACCCGCCGCGCGGTGATTGATGATACGGACGGGATTGTCGTATCCCGTATCTTTCATTCCGAGCGGCGCGAAAATGTTTTCCTGCAAAAAGTCCGCGTAAGCTTTGCCGGACGCGCGTTCGATGACCGTGCCGAGCAGGTAGTAACCGGAGTTGCTGTAAGCGTATTTTTCACCGAGCGCGAATTGGAGCGGCTTATCTCTGAACCGACTGGTCAATTCGGCAGGCGTTGTGTCCACCGCTGCGGTTTTAACGAAATCGGGAAATTCCGTGTAGTTCGGAATGCCCGCAGTGTGCGTCAAAAGGTTTTTGATCGTAATCGGTTGCCACGCCGGAGGGCAGTCCGTCAGATACTTGCAGATCGGGTCGTTCACGCTTAGCTTGCCGCGCTCTTGCAACATCACGACTGCCATCGCCGTGAACTGCTTGGTTACCGAACCGACACGAAAAACGGTCTGCGGCGTGTTCGGCACGCCGTGCTCAAGGTTCGCCATTCCGTAACCACGGCTGACAATTGGCTGCCCGTCGCGGGCCAGGAGAACCGCGCCGCTGAAGCGGTTAATACGCATCGCGGCGTTCATGTACTCCTCAACTTTTCGGGTAATCTCCTTCGTCGACGGCGACGCCAATGCGACGGCCGTTTGCGCTGAAACCTGCGCGACGAGAAGCAGACATAACGCGAGGAGCGCGGTTATCTGTTTCACCCGCTTGGATTTTTTAGACATGAAACTTTCTCCACAGCTCATAGAAGAATCTTACCTGCTCAAGCGCCCGCGATTGATCATCGGCACAGGAGTGTCCCCGCGGTTGCCAATGCTGTTCGCTTGAGCAGTTCGCGCCGCGTCAACAGATTTGTTTTTTGCTTATTACTCAAAGTGTGACTACGGCAAGAGTGCGAGGGGAATTGTTCACAGTTGCAGCCCTGCATGACAGATTGGCAGTGGTCAAGACAAGGGACAAGCCCGACCGTTAGTGACGGGTCGATCAACGCCCTCCCTCACGGTTGGGCTTCCTACCGTGTCACTACTTGCCGAATTAGAACTCGATTCTGAATCCGAGCTGACCTTCTCGTCCGGGCAACACCTGTATTGTCTTGCCAAAAGGCTGAAGCGGAACGCCCTCCCGCTGCCCGACTGCGGCGGGGTTCGAACGGTTCAACAGATTGAAGAACTCGAACAAAACCTGCACTTTGACACGCTCGCCGATGTCGAACTGCTTGGCAAAGCGCATATCGAGATTGACGAATGGTGGCGCTGTGAAAGCATTCCGTCCGGCGCTAGTGTCAATGCCGTTGGTCCTCCCGTTGCCATCCGGGTCAATGAAGGCTACGGAACGGCTGAAATGAAAACCGCTCTGCGCCCGGAAGATGCCGCTCACCTGAATCTGCCACGGAAGGTCGATCAGCCCGTTGATCTGGAAAATATGATCCAAAGCCAAATCTGAAGGTCCTTTATCAAGGTCGGGACCGTTAAGAAAAGTTCCGGCTTGCGCGACGAATCTACCGGCAGTTGTGGTGAACGAGCCGTTGGCGTTTGAGGTGCCCGTCGAAGGTTCAGTCACTTCCGGGACGATACCGATAAAGGCATCTGAAGGTTCCGACCCAATGCCTAGCGAATTGTCAGTCGCTTTGGCATAGGTGTAATTTGCGCCTAATAGGAAGCGGCGGCTGAAGCGTTTGTTGAAATTAACGATCAGCGCGTCGTATTGACCTTCAAAGAAAGGTCCGAACGTCTGAATCGGTGTAGTCGTGTTAGGGGGTAAAAACCTGGAACCGAGAACGCGCGACTCGAAAGCAAGATTACTGTTTCTGACACCGAGAAGATTCCGAATGTCGCGGTGGAAATAATCCACTTCGACGACCATGTCCCGCGCAATCTCGCGCTGCACGCCGATGTTAAAACCGAGCGTATGCGGAGTCTTAAAGGTGCCGTCGATGGTGGTTGGAAGAACTTGCGGCGGAAGAATGGGATGACCTAAAAAGCCCGACGGAGTAAAAAAGAGAAGTCCTGGCTGTCCGATGGAGGCACTTGCCTGCGCCGCATACTGTTCCGGTGTCAGTCCCGTCAATGCCTGGACGTTATTGACAGTAATCACAGTATTCGCCGGAATCGGCAAATGCCCTGGCGCGACTATATTGTTGAAGCGGTCAACTCCCACCAGCGGGAGTGAAGGAGCTAACGGACAGGTCAATCCGGGGGTGGCAGCGATTTGGGCATCGGTCAGGTTGCCAAGCAGTCCATTTGAGAAACACGCACCGCGGAATCCGCTCAGTACAGGAAGGCTGGTAATAAAAGACGGAGAGCCGTAAGCACCGCGCGGAAACAACAAATACTGGACAAATCTTTGATCCGTGCCGCCGAATTCGGGAACGTCTCGCGCCAGGTTGAGCCGGAACTGGTCATAATAGACACCGAAGTTTGCGCGCAAGACCGTTTTGGGATTAATCGCCCAGGCAACGCCTAAGCGCGGCGCGAAGTTTCGTTTCGCCTCAAATTCAGAATCGTAATCCCAACGCAGTCCGAGGTTGAGCGTAAGGTTATTGCGTATTTTCCAATCGTCCTGCACGTACAGCGCGACATAATTATTTCGCAGATGAAGTTCGTCGCCTCTTGGAGTAAGTCCGCCGAGATCACGGCGTAATATGGGCCCGGCAGTGCCGGCACCGAAGGTCGCAAAGTCTGTGGTCGTAGCAAAAAGTTGATCATCTAGATTTCGAGTATCAACGCCATCAACCACCGTCCGCAGGAAATTCAATCCGAATTTGGGATCGTGATCGCCAAAACGTTTACTGGCGCTGGCGTTGAACGAAGTATATTTCTGATCCAGATTTGAAGGTGTTCGCGCATTTCCAAATGAAACAAACGGCAAGTTACCTGCAATAAGGCAGGTCGCGAACGTGCAGGTGGCTGCGTCAAACGGAACAAAGAGCGTCGCCCCTCCTAGTGTCGACTGTGAGGGAAGCGTATCGCTTTTTTCTCCGCGGTACGCGCCGCGCAGCGTCAATATGAACGGATTACCCTTATCGCCCAGCAAGACCGTATCGCCGAATGCCAGCAGCAGACGGCGCGCGCCGGAATCGTTGCGCGCCGAGGGTAAACTAGATGACGCTGAGAGCGGCAGAAAGTTCTTGACTCTGCCGTTGGTGTAATTCACCTCCTGAGACAGTTGATGCCGACCGAGCTGCTGATTGAACTTGAGAAAGGCTCGCGTCTCGGCAGTGCGCGACGGAACGTCGAACGGTTCTTCCTGGTCACGCAGCAGTTGGTTAACCAGCGCGTTTCCGGTATCGGGGAACGCGAAATCCAGTTGGCGACGCTCCGTAATGCGCTCCGCCGAGGCGAAGAAGAAAAACTTATCTTTGATAATCGGACCGCCCCCTGCCAGACTGTAATCGAATCTGCGGAGAGGGAGCGCATCCTCCTGCGTCGTCTCCAGAGAGTTCGACGAATCGAAAGCGTCGTCGCGATAAAAAAGCGAGCCGACGCCATGAAATTCATTTCCGCCGCTTTTGGTGATGACGTTGACGATCGCTCCCGATGCCTGTCCGAACTCGGCTTTGTAGCCGGTCGTCAGCACCTGAAACTCGGCAATCGTTTCCTGATTAAACTGCGCGGCCGGCCCGCCGTTGACGGTATCTTTGTTTGGGTGCCCGTCAATAAAAAAATTGTTATTGCCGCTGCGCTCGCCCAGCACCGGATTGGCGTTGTCGCTATCGGGGTCGGCTTGCCGGTTGATGGCTACTCCAGGCACTAGTTGCAACAAGTCGAGGTAGTCCCGCCCGTTGACGGGCAGGTCTTGAATCTGCTGCGGCGTGATAGTAGTGCCCGTCGAAGCCACGTTCGGCTCCAGCAAAGGCAGCTCCGTTGTAACATTCACTACCGCTCCGCCAACGTTGCCCACCTTCAGTTGGATATCGAAAGTTGCAACGCGATTGAGCGTCAACTCAATTTTTGAGGTGTTCGTGTCAAAGCCTGACCGCGAAACCTCCAAGGTATAGGTTCCCGCCGGTAATGCCGTGAGACGGTAGAAGCCTTCTGCGTCAGTCGTGGCACTGCGCTCGGTGGCCAGCGTTATTCCGCTAGCCTTCACTTCGGCGCCGGCGATCACCGCGCCGTTAGCATCCGTCACGGTTCCTTCGATGGTAGAAGTGGTAGTCTGAGCCAGGGCAGTCAGACTAAAAAGCAGACAAAAGACGCTAACGCCAACGATGATTCGGATGCTTCTCATTGCTTTCTTACCTCCACATTTGCAGTCGGTCACGTGATTGCCTTTTGCGGCTTCTAAGCGCCGTCTTTGCGACAAATGAACAGAAAACCCAGTCCGTCAGGGAGGGGTCAGTTGCTTACTATTGCTTCGGAAATAAAACGAGGCTTGGCCCTGAGCCCTGAACTAGCGTTAAGCCTCGCGGTCATGCTCAAGGGGACGAAGAAGCGTTGTCGGATAAACTCATCCCAGCTCTTTCCGCTCACCTTGGCGATGAGTTGTCCGGCTGCCAGGAACATGAGGTTTTGGTAGCCGAACGTACTTCGCAGACTCCAGGTAGGTTTGAGATAGCGAGTGCGGCGCAAGATTTCGTCGCGGTCGTATTCAGAGCCGTACCAGAGGAAGTCTCCGCGTTCGAGTCCGCTGCGATGGGACAGCAGATCGCGCACCGTCAACTCGCGGGTAACGTACGGGTCGTAAAGCTCAAAGCCCGGCAGATACTTCGTGACCCGGTCGTCCCACTTCAGCTTGCCTTCATCCACAAGCATCGCAATCGACGCGGCGGTGAATGCTTTCGAGGAGGAGCCAATGGCGAAAAGCGTACGCTCGTTGACCAGCGTGGGGTCGCCGAGCTTTCTTACCCCGTAACCTTTTGCCATCACGATCCGATCGTCTTTTACAATCGCGATCGCAAGCCCGGGCACTTCCCATTCACGGAGCGCCTTGTTGACGTAGTCATCAAATCCACTGAGCGGCGCATCCTGACCGTAGGCCGGCAGGAAGGTGACCGACACAAAAAGCAGAAAGATAATTAAACGAGAGCATCGTCGGTGGGCCATAGGGTTTTTCTCGATCTAACGGGGAGCGCTGCCTTGAACGGACACCATATACCGCAGGTGCTGCACAATGTCAATAATGCTGCAGATGCTGCATAGTGTCTTGTCTGCGGAACAGTGATTTGCTATCTTTCCTTCGGGAACCCTACCTCACGAGTCATATATATGGCGGACGCTGATGACGTGGCGTAGGAGCCGAAAACTGAACTTTCAGATTGGCTTAGGGTGTCCTGCTGGCAGTAAACAAACAAAGTAAACACAGGCCCAGGTTGGAGAGCCGAAGATGAACAGCTCAAACTCACGCAAGAAGAAACGGAACCTTTCCAATAGTTCTAGCGAACCTGACGCCAAGGCTTCATTACTTGAGAGGCGTTTTGCCAAGGCGCAAGCAGAGTTAAACCCGCGTCGCCAACGCTTGGTCAAAGCGATCCTTGACTCGGCGGAAGAAACTTGTTTCCTTTCCTCTCGTGAACTAGCTAAACGCTATCTCGTCGATGCAACGACGATACTCCGAACCACTCAGGTGCTGGGTTACCAGAGTTATGCTGACTTCTCAGCTGACCTGCGACAGCACTTTGTGGCTCGCATCACTCCTTATACGGCTTTGAAGGCCGCCACCCGGGAGAAGCGAAGTGTCGCTGATCACATCGATCACTCTCTAGAGAAATCACTAGACAACATAGACGCCTTGAGATCGGACCTGGATAGACAGCGCATCATAGAATTGGCCAAGCTGATCAAGCGTTCACGTCGCATTCTCGTTGTTGGCGTAGACTTCGCCGCTTCGCTGGCCAATTGCCTGGCTTACGGGTTGCTGGGACTCGGGTTCGATGCGGGAGCTCCGATTGGCGGCACCGGGAATCTGCAACATAAGGTCGAAGTCTTGACACCGAAAGATGTGCTCGTGGCCATCAGCTTTGGTCAATGTCTCAGGGATGCGGTCGAGGCGGTGCGACAGGCTAAGAAGCAAGGCGTCCCGACTTTCGGGATTACCGACAGCGATACAACTCCGATTGCACGCTACTGTGACGCTCATGTGGTTGCTTCTGTCGTCAGCCCCTCGTTTCTCAATTCTTACGTAGCTCCCATGGCTGTGATAAACGCCATCCACGTAGCTTGCGCTCATATTGATCCGAAGCGGGCGCTTACCCGGTTAAGGCCGACGGATAGGGAATACGCTGCTGGCCCACGCTGGTACCGCGAGCCCAAAGGGTCTAACGGTGATTTGGCCTAAAGATTATTATTGTGTCCAGCGTAACTGAAAAACCGGGTATCATTATCCGCGATATTGGACTTATCTCGGAGATGCGAGAGGTCGAATCACTCCAGAAGGAAGTCTGGGCGTGTGACGATCGCGACATCGTTCCCCTCACCATCCTT
>DASSCX010000027.1:0-10125 GCA_035697425.1 Pyrinomonadaceae bacterium
GGGAAGGGGGCCTGCCCCGCTCTGGTTTGTTAGAAGGACTGGATAGAAGGGCTAATGAATACCGGTTGAGGTTGACCTAGAAAATCAGAACGCAGCCGGGGGCAGGCCCCCTTCCCAACCTGAGAGGCCACCTAACTCAACTTATCCGCCGGCCGTCGAATCCCTCCAAACGCCACCGTCCCTAACAACCTTCCCATCTGCTTCCAGTCTTTCCAGGTGCGCTAACACGGCTCGTTCTGCCATGCCATAAGCTTTTGGAGAAACATCGGTGTAGACGTTGGCAACAATTTGCGAAGGCGTAATGTTGCCTTCGCGTACTGCTTCCAGAATCTTTTGCTCTCGCTCTAGACGATGGGAAATGTACTCCGCGATCTTGACGTAAGGATTGGCGATGGCCGGACCATGACCGCCGAAGATTACGGAGAGATTCGGTAAAGCGCGCATGCGTTCGAGTGACTTCAGATAGTCGCCCATGTTTCCTTCAGGCGGGTCGATGAGCACCGAACCCAACCCGACGATGTTATCGCCGGAAAGCAACGCGCCAGTGCGAGCGTCGTAGAAACAGAAGTGTCCGCGCGCGTGACCAGGCGTGTGCAGCGCTTGCAAAACGATCTCGGGTGTACCCTGCAACTTGATCGTATCGCCGTCCTCAATCAGGCGACCCACACGAACACTTTCAGCCAGCGGTTCCGCAGTCAGGCGGTGTGCTGCGACCGTGGTTTGTTCGCCGCAGTGTTTTCTGAGGGCGTTTACACCGCCTACATGATCGGGATGCATATGAGTTAGGACGATCTCGCGCAACTTTCGCCCCGCTCGCAGCAGATCAGCGACCGCCTCATTCAGGGCTTGTTGTTCCTCTTCATAGGGCGAGCCCGGATCAACGACAAGCAACTCCTCAGATGTGTAAATCAGGTAGCAATTAGTGTGAGTCGCTGGTGGCTTGGTGGGCGTGCGCACCGGAAAGCAAATGAAGTTGGGTCGAAACTCGATCCGTCGCACTGATTCGCCATGAGCATTGGGAGTCGATACGAAACGTCTTACCAAGTCGGGAGTGATACCGGAAGCGAGCGTCTGCAAGGCGTGAAGGGTTGGGGGCACCGCGAGAATTTCCGACCGTTGCCATTTGGCAAACGCTTCGGCCGCAGAGATCCAGGCACCTGATTCAAGTTCACCGGGCACAACTTGCGGTTGTTGCTTTGCGGGACAAGTTGCGAGAAAGAACCAGGTATCAAAGCGCCTCGCGCTAAATGGCGGTGTCACCCAGCGCCCGACGTAAGTGAAATCATTGGCATCCAGTCGCAGTTGATAGTGATGCAGCAGTCCGGACCAGGACATTCTCCCCGAAGTCAGATCATCGAGGAGAGAAAGTCTCTGACCCTTTGTAAGAGGGTCTCCGCCGCGAACCAGTAAGACGCCGAGTTCTTCAAACAGCTCACGCGCGGCAGCACTGATCGCCGCCCGGGTCTGCAAGTCATCGCAGTTACCAACCGGAGCTGTGGCGTCATCGGCATCAAACTGCCCACCCGGAAAAGCATGGAAGCCGCCCAGAAAAGCTAACTTCTCGCTGCGTCGCACGAGAAAGACTTCGGGCGCGGACGGATCGGGATTTGGTTTGAGGAGAATGACCGCGGCAGCGTCTTTAGGGGTTGGAGTCATCAGGGAAACAAACGTCGAGAGGATTAAATTCCTGTTTCTCATTCTCACCGGGCTTCAGCCCCGGTGCTCAGGGTTAGCGTCGTGGAGGGAAACAGTTTAAACGGTTTCTGTTCTTGTCGAGCTGGGACACCGGACTTGAAGCCCGGTGAGAATGAGATTGTTTAACTCCAGCGAAACCGTTCGCCATCGTCGGCCGTCCAGGGGTTGCCGCGCATGTGATAACCACCTTCTTCCCAATAACCGGCCTGATCGTTTTCCAGGAAGCGCACACCTTTAATCCACTTGGCAGATTTCCAGGCGTAGAGCTGCGGCACAATCAGACGCACGGGACCGCCGTGCTCGGGTGGTATCGGCCGCCCATCGTGTGACCAGGCGAAGAGTGAGTCTTCTTTTAAGAAAAACTCGAGGGGAATGTTGGTAGTCCAGCCGGAATCGTATGCCGATGCGAGTACAAACTTCGCTTCCGCTTTGACGCCGGCAATTCTCGCAACTTCGCGCGTCGGCACTCCGCCCCAGATGTTATCGAGACGCGACCAGCGCGTAACACAATGAAAGTCTGCGTAGACTTTGCTCGCCGCGAGCTGCATAAATTCATCGAGCGACCACTGTTGCGGATTCTCCACCAGACCATCCACAGCAAAACTCCAATTGGCTAGATCGATGTCGGGAGTGCCATGCGCATCGAGCACAGGCCATTTCTTCGTGCGCGACTGACCGGGCGGAATACGATTCTCGCGCCGCGTATCAGGACTGATGATCACATCCGGTTCGGCGATCTCGTCCGGGCGGCGCGGGTTGTTTGTCTGGTATTCAGGGTCGGGCAGGAGGCTGTTTAAGAAGCTCATTGATCAGGAGTCAGGAATCAGAAACCACCGTTAAGCACAAGAGTGTCAATCATGCGGCGCTCTGCATCGGATCCGTCAACAACTGCCGAATCCCTCTCGAAGTTGTCTGAGATGTCTAACAGCGCTTCCGTGACTTGGCGCTTGGCCTCATGACGTCGACGCTTACGCGCGGCAACTTTGATCTCTTCGGTGAACTCCCAGTGATCCATGTTGGAGTGACCGCGCTTACCATCCTGACCTGCATCTGGTCGACCTTTTAAAATGCTCATCAATCCTAAAGTAGTTGGGAGTCGCACCGCGGCTAAGACTATTAATCGCGCTTAGGCGCTTCCTGTTCCGCTAATTTCATCAACTCTTCCGGCATCCACTTACCGACGGCTTTCGATTCGGCTCCTTCGATCCCGCGGGAGCGATCGTGCCAATCGTCGTGCGTGCCCTCCGGACCGCGCTGCTTTTCGTAATTGTCAGTTTGTTCCAGGCTAAGGATGATGCCGTTTACGATTTCGCCCCAATCCTGAAATTGAATTCCGCGGCGCACCAAAGCCAATCCGGCTGACCAGTCTTCTTCCGGGGCGCGCGCGTCCTGCTCAGGAATAGTCAAATTATATAGCGGCGGGAAAGACTGGCCTTTGTATTCGCGCACGAGTTGATCCTTGATCTCTTTGTAAGACGCCTGGGGATTGCCGCGTTGAATTTCCTGGGCGCGTCGAAAGAGATCGGCCACGGATGCTGTTTGCTGAGACATGCAAATTTCCTCAAACCCTACTCGCCGGCTTTGAATTGTTGGGTAGATTCATACCTTACACTTGCGGCTTACGATTCACAAATACAGTACGGGAGCGGTAGCGACTGTATTCGACCTCAGACGTTACTCGGTACAATTAGGGAAGCGGGAGCGTTAGCGACCGCATTCAACTGAGCTAGCGACTAGACCCAGACCTTCGCATCAACGCTCGTTAATGCGGTCGCTAACGCTCCCGTACTGTGCCGAGTGGTGATGCGCTGGCTCCGCTCCAGTACTTCACCGAGTGGCGACGACAGTTGAAGCGGTCGCTAACGCTCCCGTACCGAGGTTGGTATCGCTCGCTCACTCGCGCGATTCGCTTAGAATTTAGTAGACTCGCTGCTTCTGAAGACTCGCGATGTCTGAATCCAACGAATCTCTAACTACCACCGAACTCATCAGTCAAGCGACCGATTCGTCCTTGCTGGCAATTTGTCCGGTTTGTGGCCGCCAGCCGGCAGTGGGCTTGGTTCCCCTCGCCAGCCTCGATCAGCAGTTGCAGGCTTTTGTAAAAGCAAACGCCCTGCTTGGTGCCGGCGCCGGCAGTTGCTCGCAGTGCATTGCGCTGTTCGAGCGTGGCCGCAAACAAATTGAATCGCACGGTGCCATCTTTGAGCAGACGAGTTTTGTCCTCCCTACTCCCTTGCGCCTGAACGCAGATGAGAGATTCACGGGACGCGGCGTCACGATTGCTTTTCTCGATTCCGGCTTTTATGCACATCCTGATCTGACGCGGCCAAAGGATCGCATCCTTGCTTACCACAACATTTTCGATCCCGTGGCCGATCGCGCGGCACTGCAGAAGGGCGAAGTTGCGAGTTGGCATGGCATGATGACCTCCGTCGTAGCGGCAGGTAATGGCTATCTATCGGAAGGTTTTTATCGTGGTATTGCGCCTAACGCTGGTCTCGTGCTGGTGAAGATCGGGCGGACTGGCCGCATTCCCGATGAACACATTGAACGCGGTTTGCAATGGGTTCTCGATCGCCGTGAGGAATACAACATCCGCATCGTGAACATTTCCGCTGGGGGTGACTTCGAACAAACCTACTTCCAAAGTTCCTTATGTAAGACGGTGGAACGCGCTGTCAGTGAGGGGCTGATCGTGGTCTGTGCGGTCGGCAATGCCGGAATGGCCCCGGGACATCCCGTTTTGCCGCCGGCCAACTCTCCTTCGGCGATTTCCGTTGGCGGTCTCGACGATCAAAACTCACTCGATCGCGCACGTCGCGGCATGTATCGCTCGTCTTACGGGCCGACCATCGACGGACTGCAAAAGCCAGAGGTGATTGCGCCGGGAATCTGGGTGGCTGCTCCGATTCTGCCGCACACGCCCACTGCCGCTGAAGCCAAACTGTATTCTGAACTCGATGCTGCGCCCGATGATCAACTAGGAACGATCATCGAAACACACCGGCAAATCGATACGGACCTTTACGAAGCTCGCGAACTGCCAGTCGCTCTGCTGCGCCAGTTGATTACGATAAAACTCCATGAGGGAAACGTAATTAACCAACATTACAAGTATGTTGACGGCACGTCGTTCTCTTCGCCAATCGTGGCATCGATCATAGCCTGCATGTTGGAAGCCAACCCGCGCTTGACACCACAACAAGTGAAACGAATTCTGATCAAGACGGCGGAACGAGTGCCGGGGATAGACGTGGATCGACAAGGCTGGGGTGTAGTAGTGCCAGCTCACGCCGTGGAGATTGCCTTGCAGTTGTAGCGCAACTGTTAGTTTGCGCTCACTGCCTACTGCAAACCGCCAAGTCGCCAAGAAACACCAAGTACGCCGAGAAATCAAGAATTGAAGCCTTAGATCAAACGGATCACAAGGTCGTAGTTTGTAAGCGTTTCAGGAGTCCCCCTAAATTGATGTTTGTGATCTTGGCGTCCTTGGCGTTTCTTGGCGGCTTGGCGGTGATCGGGTTTAGTAGCATACGCAAGCCGTTAGTTTGCGTTACATCATACCGTGTGCCACAATTCGCCAAACCAATACACACGAATATTGTTGAGGAGTGTTAAGTAAATGGAGAACGAAACCGCGCCGATTGCCGCGCCCGAAACAGCCAGTGAGGAGACAGCGCCCGCAGCCCCCACTGAAGATATTTCTTATCATGCCGTGGAGAAGGAAGGCGTGGTAACCGCGATATGGGAAATGCAGGGACGCAGGCATATCCGCACAATCGATCCCCGTTCGCGCCAGGGCCAGGACATCCTTCGGCTTTACACCACCGAGCATCACGACGAAACACCGGCAGAGTCGAGCGACGCCGCGTCGTCCTAAAGGCTTCCACCACAAATCCGAATGCATTGAAGAGCGGCGGGCGGGCCCCGCCGTTTTGCTTTTCCTCAAACAACTCGATGCGCCGTCTCGCCCCGAACAAAAGCCTCCATACTAGCTACGAGTTGGTCGGCGAGTGTTTGCATTGCTTCGCGACTGGCCCAGGCGACATGCGGAGTGACGATCAGGTTTGGCAGTTTCGCTGCGAGTAAAGGATTGCCCTTGCGGGGTGGTTCTTCGCTGAGAACATCGAAGGCGGCACCGGCTATCAGCCCCTCGCCAAGAGCTCGCAAGAGAGCGACCTCATTTACGAGTCCACCGCGCGCGGTATTAATGAGCAGCGACTCGCGCTTCATCAGTTGTAATTCCGGCCAATCGATCAAATTCCTGCTTTGGTTAGTCAAAGGACAATGCAAGGTGATCACATCACTGCTTTCCAACACCTGATTGAAAGCAACGCGTCCGCTGCGAATCGTAGACGCAGCCTTTCGTTCAGCGATCAGTAACTTCATACCGACAGCGTTTGCCAGGTTTCCCCCCGCTCTCCCCAGAAAACCGTAACCGACGACTCCGAGAGTGGCGCCCCGCAGATCGTGGATGGGGTGGTCCAGCAAGCAGAATTGTTTGGCCTCTTGCCAGGCGCCTGCGCGCACGTCTTCCAGATAGGCATTGAGATTCCGGCGCAGCGCCAGCATCAGAAGCAGCACGTGCTCAGGAAGCGAATTAGCCGCGTAGTGTTGTGCGTTACAGACGGCAATGCCGTGCTGTTTGCAGAAATCGAGATCGATGTTGTCGACGCCGGTTGCAGCTACCGCAATCAACCGCAGTTGCGGTAAGGGTGCGAGGTCAGACGCTCGCAACGGCAGTTTGTTGCAGATGGCTATGGTGGCGTTCCGCAAGCGCTCGACTACTTGCTCCGGGGTAGTCTCAGCGTAGTCGACCCATTCATGCTCAAATTGCGGACGGGGAAACTCGATCTTGAAAGTGTTGCGTTCGAGGAAGACTATTTTTTCCATAAGCCGGATCGGTCGTTGAAATGGCATTCATAATAGCCTCAAATCCCATTCCTACCTCCTCTCAAGGCGCCCTGGCAGAGGCTCATCTTTCAATGATTTGGATGGAAAAATCCGATAATTTGAAGGACTAGCGCAGGGAGGTCGGGGTTGGAGTATCACCTTCCAAACCGCTTCTCCGAATTAATTCCAATAGGTCTCGATTTTAGCTTTGGACCTTACAGTCTCGCGATGATTTCAGGGTTGGCGGAATATTTATTGCGTCGTTGTAAATACAATAATTCGGGCACCTCACTTTAGAAGCAAGAGAAAGTTTTTCCGCTGTTACGCCAAACCATCTGTAGCAGTCTTCTGACAAGAAGGAGGACCTTATGATAACCGCGACAAGATCAATTGTGTTGCTGCTGGCATGCTGCGCCTTACTGTCTCTTTCAGCGGTTGCGCAGACAACTGGGTCGATTTCCGGGACTGTCAACGACGAGAAAGGGGCAGTCATCCCCGGTGCAAACGTCACGGTTCGTAACATTGCTACGAACGACACCCGCACAGGAAGGACGGACGAGGAGGGACGATACCGTTTCGTGAACATGCCTGTTGGCGAGTATGAGTTGACAGTTGAAGGGTCTGGTTTTGCCAAGCATGTCCGTACAGGCATCTCGCTGGTACTCAATCAAGCCGCAGTTGTCGATGTGGAAATGAAAGCGGCGGGAGTACAGGAAGTTGTCAATATTACGGAAAACGCTTCCATGCTCAACACCACGACTGCGGAAGTCAGTACGCGCTTTGACTCCCGCCGTCTGTCAGAACTACCACTCAGCACCACGCGCAGTATTTACAACGTGGCTCTCTCCGCGCCAGGCATTAGTCAGGTGGTTACGGGCCAGTCGCAATTCGCGAGTCAAATAGGATTTTCTGCTAATGGGGGGCGCGTCCGTTCCAACAATTTCATGATTGATGGACAGGACAACAACGACTTCGGCGTGGCCGGTGCGACTGTCGGACTTAACAACCCGGACCTGATTCAGGAAGTGCGATTGGTGACGAATCAGTTTACTGCTGAATTTGGCCGCAATGGATCTGCAGTATTCAACGCAATTACGAAGAGCGGTAGCAACCAATATCACGGCTCCGCTTTCTGGTTCCACAACGATAACGCCTTGAATGCTTGCAGCAACCTCGACAAGAACGCGGGCTTCTGCCGTGAGCCGGGGACACCGGGCTTCAGAAGTGAGAAAAGACCTTTCCGCATTGAGAACCAGGCCGGTTTCACATTCGGTGGTCCTCTCCATTTACCTCGCTTCGGTGAAGGCGGACCGACATACACCAGTGGGCGCGACCGCACCTTCTTCTTCTTCTCCTTGCAGCGGTGGTGGGATAGGCAGCTAGGCAATGGCTTTACGATCAACGGCGTTCCGGATGTTGCCGGGCAGGCAGCCCTCCAGGCAGCCGTCGGCAGCCGGCCACAGGTAGCCGCCCTGTTGAGGCATCTGCCCGCTGCTAATGCCGCGTGCACCACAGCCTGCGCGCCACTGTCTTTTACAGCTAACGGCCAAACAATAAGTGTTAGCCGGGGCGCATTAACCGGCTCGACAAACGCTGCCTTAAACAACTGGCAGCAGTCTATTCGCATTGACCATAACCTAAACAAAAACCACAACCTCTTCGGCCGATACATTTTCAACGACAACGACCAGGTCGGGAGTGATCAGGCTACCCCGCCTGGCCTCAGCACGAGCTCCCTGGTGCGCAGCCAGGCAGTGAACGTTTCTCTTAACAGCGTGTTTTCTTCCCGCGTGGTGAATGAACTTCGTGGAGCTTATCAGCGCCAGGGACAGTTGTTCACCAGCGCCGATCCCAGGTCTGAGGAGATCCCCTCAATTGAGATTAGTGCCCTCGGATTGTCCGGCTTCAACGCTGCTTCGAACCGCACTGCGATCGGTCTCGCCGTCAATCTTCCTCAGTTTGCGTTCCGGCAAACCTATCAACTCCAGGACAATCTCTCTCTACCTCAAGGCAACCACGGCTGGAAGTTTGGCGTGGATATTCGTCGCAACCAACTCAAGCAGTTCTTTTTCCCGACTATCCGCGGCAGACTGGTTTACAGCACTCTGCAACGCTTCGTTGACGATGTTGCAGATACCGCTACCGTCAACAAGCCGTTAGCTGGTGGGCGAGAGGTCTTCTACTACGATTGGCACGACTTCTTCGCCTATGGGCAGGACGAGTGGAAAATAAGGCCGAATTTCACGCTGACACTCGGGCTTCGCTACGAGTCGCCGGGACAACCCATTGGTGATCTTGTTGAGGTCAACGACGCAATTGTTGAGACTGCCGGAGGGGACGAACGCTTCCGGTTTACTCCAGTCCCCAAACGCGACAACAATAACTTTCAGCCTCGCATCGGCTTCAACTGGAATCCGCGCACCGGCAGCGACGGTATCCTCGGCTTCCTCACTGGTGGAGACAAACTCGTAATTCGCGGTGGTTATGCAGTCACACACGATTACGCCTTTACCAACATAGCTTCAAACATTGCGAGTGCCTTCCCGTTTGTTGCGGCCGCCGACTTGCCGACCACTCCGCAACCAGTGGGCCCAATCGGAGTTAACAATGCGTTCGTTACCTTGCCGACCATCCAGGGCGCTACCGGACTCAATCCCAACAGGCTGACTCGAACCGTCGTAGGCGAAGACTTCCGTTCACCTTACTACCAGCAATTCAGCCTGGAGACGCAACGGGAACTTTCCGCCAATATGATTCTTCGGGTCGGCTATGTGGGCACCAAGGGCACAGCTCTCTTTCAAACGCTTGATGGAAATCCGCGCCGACTCGGAACGGCCACTTGCACCGAAACAGATGCTGATACTTGCCGAGTTGATCGAATCCAGGGCATCATCCGCCTGCGCGCGAATGCGGCCTCATCGATTTACCACTCATTACAGGTCAGCCTGGAGAAGCGTCTGAGTCGGGGATTCAGCGCGGGCGCCCACTATACCTGGAGCGCGTTTATTGATACCGCATCAGAGATCTTCAATCCTTCTGGCGCTGAAGTAGCCGTCTCACAAGACTCTTTCAATCGCAGCATCGAGCGGGCGCGTTCGAGTTTTGATCGACCGCACCGTCTTACCGGTAATTTTGTTTACGAACTGCCATGGATGCGAGAACAAAGAGGCCTGGCCGGTCACTTGCTCGGAGGGTGGCAACTGAATTCGTTTTTCACTTTCCAGAGCGGATCGCCGTTCACAGTGCTGCTGGGAGCTGACCCGGCTGGTGCTTTAAATGGAATTTCCGGTCTCGTGGGAAACGCGATACGGCCTAACATCAACACAGATCTGAACCTCAGCGGCATGTCCATTGAGCAGATTCGTGTCGCCGCGGGCGCGCGCACCTGCACTATCGCCGGAACTGCGGTTACTGGCGCGGGCTGCTTCTTTTCAACGGTGACTGCGGCTCAGCGCGTCGGTGACGCCGGACGAAACATCCTCCGCACTGACGGAATCAATCGACTTGATTTCGGTATCTTGAAGAACACGCGACTTG
>DASSCX010000028.1:0-27075 GCA_035697425.1 Pyrinomonadaceae bacterium
GCCTCCTCGCTTAACCGTCTCGTGCCAAACTGTAGTAGCGGATTGAAGTAACTAAAGAGAACAACCGGCACATCCATTTCCCGGCGCGCCTCATCAATGACCTTTAGAATCTTTGCGACATCAGTGCCGTTTTTCAGCGCTCGCATTGATGCACGTTGAATCACGGGACCGTCGGCCATAGGATCGGTAAAGGGAACGCCAACCTCGATTACGCTGGCGCCCGCGAGTGCAAGTTCGACCAAAAGATCACGCGTGGTTTTTAGATCGGGATCGCCCGCGGTGATGAACGGGATCAGTGCCCGCTTCCCCTCTCGTCGTAGACGCACGAAAGTTTCTGCGATTCGACTCACAGCGACTCACCCTTCAATGTCTCGGCAACCGTGCTGACATCTTTATCACCACGGCCGGATAGATTGATGATCATGATGTGCTCTCGACTCTTCTCGCGCGCGACGCCCAGCGCATGTGCAACAGCGTGCGCGGATTCGAGGGCCGGAATAATACCCTCCAGTTTCGAAAGCATCTGGAAAGCTTCTAATGCTTCTGAGTCACAGGCTGAGACATATTCCACCCGCCCCGTATCGTGAAGATAAGCGTGTTCGGGACCAATCGACGGGTAGTCCAGACCAGCCGCAATAGAATGCGTCGACGCAATTTGTCCGCGCTCGTCTTGAATGACGTAACTCATTGTGCCTTGCAAGACGCCGGGACGCCCGCCGCCACTCGGATTGAAACGAGCCGCATGTTGTCCCAAGTCACTGCCGCTTCCGCCTGCTTCGACGCTGATCATTCGCACTGTTTTGTCTGCAAGAAATGGATAGAAAAGGCCAATAGAATTAGAGCCACCGCCGATGCAAGCAATGAGAGTGTCCGGTAGCCGCCCCTCCGCTTCGAGAATCTGCGCCCGCGTCTCGCGCCCGATCACGCTCTGGAAGTCGCGCACCATCACAGGATAAGGGTGAGGACCGAGGACGCTTCCCAAAAGGTAGTAAGTGTCGCCGATATTCGTTACCCAGTCGCGAAGCGCTTCAGTGATGGCGTCTTTAAGCGTGCGTGATCCCGCATCAACTTCGCGCACCTCAGCCCCCAGCAGTTGCATGCGAAAGACGTTGAGAGCCTGCCGTCGCATGTCCTCAGTGCCCATGTAGATTACGCATTCGAGATCAAACAGCGCACAGACAGTCGCCACAGCCACCCCATGCTGCCCCGCTCCCGTCTCCGCGATCACGCGCTGCTTGCCCATGCGCCGCGCCAAAAGAGCCTGACCAAGAGCATTGTTGATTTTGTGCGAGCCCGTATGCGACAGGTCTTCCCGCTTTAGGTAAATACGAGCTCCACCTGCTTCTTCGGTCAATCGAGCAGCATGGAACAGTGGTGTAGGACGCCCCGAGTAATCACGCAACAGACTTTCTAACTGACTTCGAAAGCTCTCATCAGCGCGTGCCGTTTCGTAAGCGGTAGTTAACTCTTCGAGCGGTGTAATTAAGGTCTCAGGCACATAGCGCCCGCCATACTTGCCCCAATGCCCCCGTTCGTCAGGTTGTGTTCTCTCCATTTTGTTGATCCTTACTCTGAAACCACTACGTTTTCTCTAGCAAATCTTTTCGCGGCAGCGATGAATTCGCGCACTCGGTCTTCATCTTTTTGACCAGGACCGCTTTCCACTGAGCTGCACACGTCTACGGCAAAGGGTCGAACAGCCGCGATCGCTGTCGTTACGTTGCCGGGCGTCAGCCCACCAGCGAGAAACACTTTCGAAACTAATCGCCTTGCTTGCTGTGCGAAAGACCAATCGAATCGTTCACCTGTTCCTCCACGCGCTTTCGCGCTGAATGCATCAAGTAAGATGGCCGCTGTTTCATATTCAGATATCTGTTCCGGTGTGAAGCCTTCCCGGACTCGAAGCGCTTTGATAACAAAGCGATTCTTTAACGCCCGGCAGTAAAAGGGCGTCTCTTCGCCATGCAGTTGAATCGCTGCAACACCAGCTACGTCGGCTATGCCAGCGACGTTTTCCGGACTCCCTTCATTGACAAATATGCCGATGCTCATTACCTCACTCGGCAACTGCTCGATGATTTTGCGCGCGTCCTCCGGCGCAATATATCGCGGGCTTCCCGAGTAAAAGTTGAAACCCAACATGTCAGCCCCTGCAGCGACGCATATTTGCGCGTCTTTGAGATTCGTGATGCCGCAGATTTTGACTCGTACCCGGTCTTTACACTGCGCGTCTCGCATAAGCGTCTGCAGAGCCTGAGTCGGATCTGCCGCGCGCATCAGCGCTTCACCAATCAAAAATCCGCTGTAGCCCAGTGCCTGCAATCTCCTAAGATCTTCGGCTGAGCGCAACCCGCTCTCGCTGACGAGCAGGGCGCCCGGCGGGGCATTCCGTGCGAGGTTGATCGAAACGTCCAATGAGACTTCAAAGGTACGCAGGTTTCGATTGTTGATACCGAGGAGGGTCGCTCCGCAGCGCTGGGCCCGCCGCATCTCGTCAGGGGTGTGCACTTCCACCAACGCATCCATACCGAGTTCCTCTTCAGTGATTCGACGGAAGCTTGAAAGTTGCTCATCGTTGAGCGCCGCCACAATCAGCAGTAACGCGTCTGCTCCTGCCTCAGCTGTTTCATAGATTTGGTATTCATCAACAATGAAGTCCTTACGCAAGATGGGAAGGGGACTGATCTCGCGCACCGCGCGAAGGTCGTAGAGCGACCCTCGAAAGTAATCCTCTTCCGTTAATACCGAGAGAGTCACAGCTCCACCTCGGCTGTATGCGCATGCCAGCTCAGTCGGTTCACAATTCTCTTTGATCACTCCTTTCGATGGTGAGGCGCGTTTAATTTCAGCGATCACTTTGAGATCCCCGTCAGGCTCGAGTGCGCGCCGCAGTGCGTGGTGTTGAGACTTACGTCGGATTTCCGATGCGCGAGCGTGTACGATCTCTAAAGGATGGCAAGCACGCGAATATTCGAGACGTACTCGCTTGCGCTCCATTATTTCTTCCAGAAAGTTGGCGCTCGGATTCATTCGTTCGTAGCCCTTATCAATTCATCCAGCTTGGCGTACGCCGCACCTTCGTCAATACTCTTTTCTGCCTGACGCCTGGCCTCGTTTAAGTCACCGGCCATACCCCCCACAAAGAGACCCGCAGCAGCATTAATGACCACCAGGTCCCGCGCTTCGTCGCGTCGTTCGCCTCCGAGAACCTCAAGAATGATTCGCGCACTATTTTCTGCGTCACCGCCGCGCACGGATTCAAGAGAGGCTCGCCTGAGCCCGAAATCCCGGGGCTCAATCTCAAATGTTTTGACGCCGCCGTTCGAAGCCTCGGCCACCGCGGTTTTGTCAGCAAGCGTGATTTCGTCCAATCCATCCAACCCGTGAACCACCCACGAGTTTTTCGTTCCCAACGCGGAGAGCACCCGCGCCAAAGGCTCAACCAGCGACTGTTGCCACACGCCTATAATCTGGCTGGGCGCACCGGCGGGGTTCGTTAAAGGTCCCAGGAGATTAAAGGTTGTGTGAACACCAAGCTCGCATCTGATACCCGCGACCCGTGCCGTGGCTCCGTGATAAATCGGCGCGAACATGAAGCAGATGCCGATCTCATTCAGGCATCGCTCTGAAACTTTGGGCGAGACTCTGACTTCAACACCGAGTGCTGTCAGAACATCTGCGCTGCCTGTGCGGCTGGTAGCAGCTCTAGCGCCGTGTTTCGCCACAGGTAAACCAGCGCCCGCTACCACAAAAACAGCAGCCGTCGAGACATTGAAAGTTTTGGCTTGACTCGATCCGGTACCGGCGGTGTCGATAAAACGCTGATGGCTACACTGGAGCCGCACGGCGCGCAACCGCATCGCAGTCGCTATACCGGCAAGTTCTTCCACCGTTTCTCCTTTGATTGCCAGCGCGGCCAAAGCTGCACCGATCTGAGCGTCTGTTGCCTCGTCGTCTAGCAGAGCGTCGAGAAAATTCTCAGCCTCGAGGCGGCGCAAGTTCTCGCCACGCATTAAACGTGACAACAGAGCCCGCAGAGACACGTCCGTCTGGGTGGCCCCAGTGTGTTCCGACATTGGCGGCAGCAATGACGGACTTTTTTCGCGTGTTGCCGTCTCGTCACTCATAGTTTAAGAAAGTTAGCGAGCAACTTTTTTCCGTCTGTGGTTAAGATCGACTCGGGATGAAACTGGACGCCTTCAACTTTCATGTCCCGATGGCGCAGACCCATGATTAATCCCTCGGGCGTGGTCGCAGATACTTCCAGACAATCAGGCAAAGACTCGCGCTCCACGATGAGCGAATGATAACGACCGGCTTTGAAGCGGTGTTCGAGGCCCTCAAAAATGCTCCTCCCGTCATGACAGATCTCCGAAGCCTTGCCGTGTACGAGTTCCGGCGCGCGCACCACGTGTCCGCCGAAAGCCTGCCCGATGGCCTGGTGACCAAGGCAGACGCCGAGGATGGGAACGCGTCCCGCAAATGAGGAAATTAACTCCAGCGTTACGCCGGCTTGCTCAGGAGTGCCCGGTCCCGGCGAAATCAAAATCTTGTCTGGGCAAAGCACTTCTGCCTCCTTCACCCTCACCTGATCGTTACGACGCACAACGGTCTCTTCACCAAGCTCGCCCAGGTACTGCACAAGGTTGTAAGTGAACGAATCGTAGTTATCGATGACGAGCATCATGGTGGAATC
Organism: Pyrinomonadaceae bacterium; assembly: GCA_035697425.1. GTDB lineage: Bacteria > Acidobacteriota > Blastocatellia > Pyrinomonadales > Pyrinomonadaceae > PSRF01. The sequence goes on from DASSCX010000028.1 coordinate 4,697, forward strand.
TTGCCTGCTGGGTTTCGTTTTCGGCTATTCCTATCGCGCGAAACAGCGCTTTAGCCTTATTGATTGACTCTTCGTATTCGGATTCCGGCACAGAGTCAGCCACGATACCGGCTCCGGCTTGCACTGAAGCCTGTCCTGCCCTCATTACGATCGTGCGGATGGCAATGCATGAATCCAGATTCTGGGAATAATCGGCATAGAGCATTGCGCCCGCATAAACAGTGCGCGCTTCTGGTTCGAGCTGGTTGATAATCTCCATCGCGCGCACTTTTGGCGCGCCGGTTACAGTTCCCGCAGGAAAACACGACGCAAACGCATCGAAGCGATCGAGATCGCTCCGCAAGCGTGCGCGAAGACTGCTGACCAGGTGCTGCACATGCGAGTAACTCTCGACGCTCATCAGGTCTTCAACATGAACCGAGCCATAATCGGCGACCCGGCCGAGATCGTTGCGACCGAGATCGACCAGCATCATATGCTCGGCTATTTCCTTCTCATCGCTGCGCATTTCGGATGCGAGAAGCCAGTCTTCGGCCCTGGTCGCGCCCCGCGGCCTGGTTCCAGCAATCGGGCGATAGTCAAGACGCGGCCCAGTGCAGCGAACCAGCATCTCGGGCGATGCGCCGACGACTGACTCTTTGCCGAGGCGTAGAAAGTACATGTAGGGGGAAGGGTTGATTCCGCGAAGCGCGCGGTAGACAGCGATGGGCGAAGCGTTAACGCTTTTGGTGAACCGTTGCGAGAGCACTACCTGGTAACAGTCACCTGCAGCAATGTGTTCCTTCACCCGCCGTACTGCATCTTGAAAGCCTTCTCGCGTCCAATTTGAACTGAATGAACCGTGTTGTGCGCTCCGCTGAGGGTGACAAATCGCGATGAGTGGCGGGGCGCTCGCGAGTAATAACCCTTCGGCGCGCGCGGTTTCTCCGACCGCGCGATCATAAAGCTCCCGTAGACGGTTATCGTTCCCACCGGCTTCTTCTGTGAACACTACAGACGTAATGTCGATCTGCCGGCGGACTCGGTCGAAAGCGAGCACGGTACGATAGAACATCAATACCGCGTCATCGAAAGTGGGGTCATCGCCGGAGGGGAGGACAGGCTCGAACCAACGCGCTGCGGAGTAAGCGAAATATCCCACAGCTCCTCCTGCGAAGGGTGCCAGACCAGGGCGGCGGGCGAGCTTTCTGGTGCTGAAATAGTCGCGCACAAAATCCGGGAGGCGGATATTCCGGCTTTCAATTTCTCTACCTCTTTCAATGATTGTCTGGTCCTTTCGGCCACGTATGATCATTTCCGGTTCGGCACCTAGAAAAGAGTACCGTGCCGTGCGGTCGCCGCCTTCCACCGACTCAAGGATAAAGGCGTAACGCGCATCACCAGCGATGCGGGAAAATGCTCCTATCGGTGACTGAGAATAGCCGGAGATAGTTCTGACTACGGGAACCACGTTGCCACGCTCAGCGTCGTGCGCGAACTCTTCAAATGTACTGGGCTGAATACTGCTCATATCAAACACGATAGAGGTTCCAATAATTTCTCTCCGCGTTAGGGTTTTGCTTTACCAGCGCGCAAAAGAAAGCCCGCTACCAACATGTTGCTGGCAGCGGGCCCTTAAAAGTTGATTGTGTGCTTTTACTACTCTTGCTTATTGCACCCCTCACAGAAGGCCACGACCGCCAATAAATTCGCAGCCCACCAATAATAACTGGTAGAGACGGCAACGCTGGCGTGGCGAGTTCTGTTGAAATCCATAAAAGACTAGTTGTTCCTTACAGGACTGTCTTATATCTGAGCCCGCAATTCGTGTCAACTGAGAACTCGATCCCCCTCGGCCGCTGACCTGCGCATTGCGCAGGGAACATTGCGGCCTCAGCCGGACGTTCCTTTCGCAATGCGAAATAAGGATTGCGCGAAGCTAAGGCTCTTGAGTTGACTGCTGAACGCCCCGCGCATTCAGGTATTCTGCCAGCTTCTTGTCTGCGGTTTGAATGTGAACGACGAGCCAACTGCGAAGCGCTTCAATCAACCCATGCTTGTCTGTTGCCGTTCCCGTGGCGAGGCTATGTCTTAGCTGTTGCAGCTCATCGAGCAAGCGCTCGTGCTCCAGAAAATGAGACTCGGAGGCTTCGTAAGCATGCAGCCTCATCAGGAGCTGTTCGGAGAGAAAGTGGAGATTTGAATGCTCCACCAGCTCATCGAGTAAGGCGTAGACCAAACTGTCGTCAGCTCCGCTCCGAACCGCAGCTTTAAGATCATTGAACAAGCTCAGTTGGCCCTCATGCTCCCGGTCCATCGAAGCAACACCGAAGTTCATTTCCCCTGATTCTTCCATTGCATTCATAGCATCGTTCCCTCAATCTTATTAGAAAATGAGCTTTAGCGGTCCTGCCAGGTCATAAGAGCGTCGGCTCACCACCAGATACTTGTCAATCCACCGGCGTCTACGAAACCCCAACAGGTGCAGGATCTGGAGCGGCAGGACTTGGGCAATACGCGTGTTGATAATCAGGACGTTCTCGTCCAGCGGATCGCGGCGAACTCCGGGGAGCAAGTGGATGTAATGACCAACCTTCAGCTTGCGGAGCAATGCTGACAAATAAAGCCAGAACTGCTTCACATCCCGTCCAAGGAAAAAGCCATCATCACCTAGCTTTTGATACAGCGGCAGCAGAATCAGACCTGTTTCGCGAGCTCGGATTTCGCCCATTCGATCTCTTGCCAGAACCTGCCCACGCCGTACCGGCTGAAAATTCTTAAAGCCTGGTTCCATTTGAAAGTCATCCTCAGCCGAGATCGCGCGACGGTGGCGTACCTCAACAACCCGCCTCCCGCCGCCTGCGAGCCTAAGCACCGACTGCAAGCGATCCAGCTCAGTCACATCCTCGCGACGCAAGTTCCCGGTTGCGACCGTAGCGTTCCAAATTACTGCCTCATGGTGGTCTACAGAAGTAGTAGCTTCGTGCTGTCCGGCTTCGAAGCCCATCGTTACTGCGCCGAGATTGTTAATATATTCGAGCAACGTTCCTTCAATCTGTTCCTCCAGTCCCAGAACAATCGTTACGGGAAATTGTAGGGCAAAGTGGCGGTTGCGAAGGGTATCACCTACCGTGGCAAATGGCTTTCCCTGCGCCGAGGTGGTATGCAAATCGACAAAGTAAACATCGCCTCGCGCCCGGCTGATCACTTCCTTGAGGACTGCAAGCAACTCGCGCTGTTCCACACGTTCAGACGCCTCAAATGGAAGACAATTCCCTGACTCGACTGTCCAGGCATCGTCGGCCCGCCATAGCCTGTTTAGATCGGCATTGATGTAGCGAACGTTTCGCTGCAGCGCCCTGGTATTTCCTCGCAGCATAACTACTTCGCCGCGCAACTCAGCTCTTCGCTCTTGCAGGCGCGGCAGCACGCGCTCGGCAGCGAGCACGCCGGCTGGCTCGTTTCCGTGAATGCTGCCAAGGATTAGCAGCGTAGGACCAGGAAGAGTGCCGCGAACCGCAGCGATCAAGTGTTCCCCTGGATTAGAAAGCTGGCTCGTTTCTTTGAGTGTCGCAGTTGAGATCATAGGTGGATCCGCCTGGTAATATCCGCACTTGTCTCTCGATTTGAGAGTTCTTGCAGCGCGACTTTACGCGCGTAGTTCCGGTTTTTCTTCTGGCGGAGCAACGGCCATGAACTCCTCACTGAAACGGCGCGTGTACTGCGTCAGTAACTCTATTACTCGATCATAGTCGGGCGAGCGCACGATAAGGCCAACATGCCAGGGCTTGTTCACACGATATACGATCTCCGGATCGGTATAGCTGGAAGTACATGGATATTCCTGACGTGCCAATGAAACCGCGATGCCGCCGTACTCCTGGCGCATTGGAGATAAAGAGTAGGGCCGCTCTGGCCTGGAAAGTTCGATTCTGGCCCATTCGCGCCATGGATTAACGCCTGTTGCCGCTGCGATCGTCTCTGTTGTGTACGCTCCGCCAACCCGCGCTGCGACTTCGAGAAAATAGAATTGATTGCTCTTGGAAGCGGCGTAAGTTCTCTCGTCCGACTTCAAAATTCTAGTGCCGGCAGTTTCCTCAGCATCCGTTCGGTGAATGAATTCGGCGTGCGTCACACCACGCTCAAAGCCGAAACCTTGCAGCAATTTTTTGTTCAACGCGAGCAGCTGCCGCTGTACCTTCGAACCGCGCTTGGCTGTATGTGAGAGGTTGACGCCGCCAAAATGCGAAACGTCGAACGGTGGCGCCCCGTAACGCTCAACGTTGGCGAAAAGTATCTGGCCTCCCGCGACTAAGGAATCGACGTGATAGACATCGCCGGGAATGAAGCGTTCAAGGAGGTGAAACGCCGCACGCTCGTGAAACGCTTCCCGCTCATCAAGTTCGGCGATTGTGGACCACACCGCGTCGGCTTCCTCCAATTTCCTAATGCCCATCGCGGATGCGCCAATGCGAGGCTTCAGCATCCAGGGTGCGGAGGTTCGCCGCATGAATTCAGCTATCGCCTCGAAATTGAGCAACGGGACAAAATCCGGTTGCGGAATACCAAGATCGTGTGCCCGGGCGCGCATCGCCAGCTTGTCTTGAAAGCAGCGCGCGGCGGTAGCGCCCATACCGGCCACAGACAGATGTTCGCGGAGATGCGCTGCGGTGACGATGTCATATTCTTCGAGCGCAACCACGTGCGTAACTCGCCGCTGGCGCGCGACGTGGGTCGCGGCCGTAAGGTAAGACTGAACACTCGTCTTCCCCGGAATGGCAACGAGATCGTCAATTGAGTCACGCGCCCAATCGGCCCCAAGCAATTTCTCTCTCGTTAATAGCACTACGTGCGCGCCATTCTCCTTACATTCGCGCATGAAATCGTTGCCCTTGAAGAAACTGGCAATACAAAGAATGGTCTGCTCGGTTGAGTCAGTCATAACGGGTCCAGCATGAGATTTTTTTACCCGCAGTCCGGAATGCGATCTCGTATATTCTACGCAGAATTGGTGCTGCCGGACTATTCGTCCTCCTCAATCTGGTTCGCTGCGCCTGACGTCTCAGGCATCAGATCGTGCTCAGCTTTGGTCCTTTGACCATTCCCGGCAGCAGGTTCACTGTCCGCTGCGGATTCAAACACTGGTACGGTTTCGATGTCCGGCGTTGGTGGCTCAACGGACGGAACGTCAGTTTCCTTCGCCGATTCAGGCGGAGAGATTAGCTGCTCGATCGCGGGCGGCTCATGTTTCTTACGCTCACTCATGTAAAAAAGAACCGGTACGGTCATGCGAGATAGCAAGAGTGAAGCAACCTCTCCGGCCATAAGCGAAATTGCCAGACCCTGGAAGATCGGATCAAATAGAATTACCGCCGAGCCGACAATGACCGCCGCCGCCGTCAGCATCATTGGACGGAAGCGCACTGCTCCCGCATCGACCACAGCGTCTGCCAGCGCCATCCCCTGATTCAATCTTAGCTCGACGAAATCCACCAGAATGATCGAATTGCGCACGACAATCCCCGCGCCGGCGATGAAACCAATCATTGAGGTGGCGGTGAAGAAAGCACCCATTAAAGCGTGTGCGGGCAAGATGCCGATGAGTGAGAATGGAATTGCGGCCATGATCGTCAGCGGCGTCCTGAAAGATTGAAACCAGCCGACGACGAGGATGTAAATCAGTATGAGCACCGCCGCAAACGCCAAACCAAGATCGCGGAAGACTTCGTAAGTGATATGCCATTCGCCGTCCCACTTCATCGCGAGTTTTTCGGCGCTGAAGGGCTGATTGGCGACGTAGCGTTCGAGTCCATAGCCTTCCGGCAGCTGCAAATGATCCAGGGCTTGGTTTAGTTGCAGGATGGCATAGACAGGGCTTTCCACTTTTCCCGCCACATCGCCGGTAACGTAGACGACCGGCATCAGATTCTTATGATAGATGCTCTGGTCCGCTGCCTGCTCTTCAACGCGCACAAGTTCACCCAATGAGACGAGGTTCCCCTGCTGCCCAATAACCCTAATCTGCTTGAGGTCATCAACACTCGAACGCTCGGCACGCGGCAGTCGCAGAACAATCGGCACATCCTCCTTTTCCTGTGGCTGATGCGTCAGGCCAACATTGATCCCCTCGATTGCAATGCGCAGAGTTGCGGCGATTTGCTCTGCCGAAACGCCGTTCAGGGCCGCTTTCTCTTTTTCCACGACGAAACGATATTTGACTTGCGGGCTCTCGATATATGAGTCCACGTCAACAACCCCTTCAGTCTTGTCGAAAATATTTTCAATCTGCCGTGCAACTTCAATCTGACGCTGGTAATTGGGTCCATAGACCTCTGCAACCAGCGTTTGCAGAACGGGTGGACCGGGTGGTGTTTCAGACACTTTGACGCGGGCCATGTATTTTGCGGCGATTTGTTGAATAGCGGGACGCACACGTTTGGCGATGTCGTGACTTTGCGCCGATCGCTCATCCTTCGGTACCAGGTTGACCTGAATGTCCGCCACGTTGGTCCCGCGTCGCATAAAGTAGTGGCGCACCAGGCCGTTGAAGTTGTAGGGCGAAGCCGTGCCGACGTACATCTGATAGTCGGTCACTTCTGGCACAGTGTGAATGAAATCTCCAATCTCGCGCGTCACCGCCGCCGTACCTTCGAGCGTGGTGCCCTCCGGCATATCCACAATCACCTGAAACTCGCTCTTGTTATCAAACGGAAGCATTTTTACGCGCACAAGCTTCAGCGCAACGAGTGAGAGCGCGCCCACCAGCAACAATGCCACGCTCAAGAGAAACGTATAGCGCCAGCGCCGATCGTGAATCAGCGCGCCCATCACTCGGCGATAGCCGCGGGTCGTCCAGCCTTCGCGATCGTGGGAATCGCCATGACCACTCTCCCGCTTTAACAGTCGCAAACTGGCCCAGGGCGTCACCACGAACGCCACCAGGAGCGAGAAGACCATTGCGGCCGACGCGCCGATGGGAATCGGTCTCATGTAGGGGCCCATCAAGCCACTCACAAAGGCCATCGGAAGAATAGCCGCGATCACGGCGAAGGTTGCCAGAATCGTCGGATTGCCAACTTCGTTCACAGCCTCAAGGGCAATGTCCACGATCGGCCGCTCGCGATTCTCCGGCAGCCGATAGTGACGCGTAATGTTCTCTACCACCACTATGGCGTCATCCACCAGAATGCCAATTGAGAAGATCAGGGCGAAAAGCGTGATTCGGTTGAGGGTATATCCATAGAAATAGAAGACCGCGAGGGTGAGCGCGAGCGTCACCGGAATAGCAGTCGCAACAACGCCAGCTTCACGCAAACCAAGGACGATCCAAATCAAAAGTGAGACCGACAGGATGGCAATCAACATGTGGAGCAGAAGTTCATTAGACTTCTCGCTCGCGGTCTCGCCGTAGTTGCGGGTAACTACGACATTGACATCGCCTGGAATCAGAGTGCCTTGTAAGTGCCTGACCTTCTCGATCACCTGATCCGCAATCGCGATAGCATTAGTGCCTTTGCGTTTAGCGACAGAGATGGTTACTGCCGGCCTCACGTTCTGGTTAGCCGCTAACGGAGTAGTAGTGGCAGGTTTAGACCTGTTCTCTGCCGGGCCGGTTCCGTAAAGAACGTAGTCGGCCGGCTCTTCCGCGCCGTCTTCAACTCGCGCCACGTCGCGCAGGGACACGGAGCGGCCGTTGGAAACACCTACGACCACGTCGCCGACTTCTTCGGTGGAATGCAGGAAGCCTCCGGTTTCTACCAGAAACTCACGGTTGCCCAATGAAAAGCTGCCAGACTGCAACTGTTTGTTTTCGTGCTCGAGCATAGGGGCAATGCTCGCCGGGGCGACGCCGTATGCAGCCATGCGCGCGTCATCTAGCAGCACGCGAATCTGACGGCGCTGTCCGCCAATGATCTTCACTTCAGAGACGTCTCTGACTTCTTTAATTTGATCGTGAACCTGCGCCGCAACGCGTCTGAGGGTGAAGTGGTCGTAGCGGTCACTGGAAAGAGTGAGGGCCAGAATGGGCACGTCGTCTATCGAGCGCGGCTTGATAAGCGGCGCGCTGGCGCCAGGCGGGATTAGATCAAAGTTGGCGGACATCTTCTGATTGAGACGGACGATGCTCGCCTCTTCACTCTGGCCGACGTAAAAGCGGACGACCGCCATCGAATAACCGGGTGCCGAGGTTGAATAGATGTACTCAACCCCGGGAACTTCCCAGAGCAATTTTTCCATCGGCTTCGTCACCCGCTCCTCGACTTCTTTGGCAGATGCGCCCGGCATCTGCACGAAGACGTCGATCATGGGCACAACGATCTGCGGCTCTTCTTCGCGTGGGAGCAGGAGTACTGCGCCAATGCCCAGCAGGATGGAAGCGACAACGACTAGCAGCGTCAATTTGGAGTTTATGAATGCCTTTGCCAGTTTGCCGGCGGGACCAAGTCCATCTTTCGTCACTCTCGCACCTCGGCTATTTCGTAGCGGCCAATCCCGGAGCGGCGTCTCGCACCCGGCTGCCATCACTCACCGCTTCCACGCCGTCAATCACGATCTGCTCGCCTTCGCTTAACCCCGAAAGCATTTCCACCCGGTCAGTGTAGGTTTTTCCGGTCTTCACTAATCTCATGCGCGCGACGCCTGACTGGTCGACAACATAGACACTGGTAAGTTGTCCGCGCTCGACAACAGCTTTTCGCGGAATTGTGAGGGCTTGGGTCTGGCCGGTGATGAAGCGGGCTTTACCATAAAGGCCGGAACGAATGATTTGCTGATTGCCGCTCGGCAGCGCGATGCTGATCTTGACCAGATAAGTTCTGCTCGCCGGATCAGACGCCGGAACAATCTCGACCACGATGCCCGCAAGTTCTTGCGGACCCAGGGCATCTATCTGAACGCGGACCTGATCCCGCAGATGAATGTTGTTGATTTGGGATTCTTGTACGGCAGCTTCGAGCCGGTAATCAGTCCCACTTTCGATCGTTAGCAAAGGCGCGCCTGGTGCGGCCATGTAACCGACATCCGCTTGCCTGGAAACGACAACTCCATTAATGGGCGCTGCAATTCGGGAGAAGCTCGAATAAACCTGAGAGCCCGCGACATCCGCCTTCGCCTGATCAATACGGGCTACAGCCTGTCGCCTTTTGGCTTCAAGCATTTGCAGCATTCGCCTGGCATTCTCAGCTTCGGCCTCGGCAACCTCATGCCTGGCCCGCACTTCGTCAAATTCCTGCGGACTGATTGATTGTCTGTCGAGCAACTGTTGGTACCGACGGAGGGTAGAACTGGCGAGCCGGCGATTGGCTTCAGCAGCAGCCTGGCTGGACTGTGCGGCCTTGATGCTTCGATCTACTTCATCAAGGGCGCCCCTCATCTCGACTAATTCCGCGCCCGTCCTCTGCCCCTGGATCCTGGCCTCCCGGCTGTCGATTTCCACGAGAATCTGGCCCGCACGCACTGGGTCGCCTTCGCGAACCTTCATCGCCACAATGGTTCCCATCACCTTCGATGAAACAATGCTGCTGTTTTTTGCGCGCACGGTGCCCACCGCCTCGTAACTCTCATCTACGGACTGCCGGGAAACGGTCTCAATCTTTACGCCTTGCACGATCGGGGCTACGGACATTGCTTTCTCCTGTTTTCTGGCGCAGGAGATTGCTCCCGCAAGAGCGAGAAGGACCACCGCGAATGTAACTAGGTGTTTCATCTTTGCCTCTCGGTTTTTCGCAGGCCGGAGTATCAGAGGGTGCGAACTGTCACAAGACGAATGGCCGAACATCTTTCAGTTTTCCTGTCGCCAATAAGACATTTGCATAGGCGACGTAATGGTCATGGCGAGCCGTCACAACATCAGTGCGTGCCCGCACCAGGGCCAACTCAGCTCGCAGTACTTCTGTAATGGTTGTGAGTCCTTCATGATAACGATCCCGCACGATGCGTAGAACTTCACTGGCTTGCGTCGTAGTTTGAGCGACTACCAACAGACGCTCTCGAGCAGACACAAATTCCTGATAGGCACGAACGACCTCAAAATTGATCTGATTGGCAAGCTGCTCCTGTTCGGCCTGGGCGATAGCCTCCGCCGCGCGGGCCTGATCGATTCGGGCTTTACGTCCCGCATCAAACACATTGACAGTGACAGAAGCGCCCACGGCATAGTCTGAACTTCCAGTTACGGGAGTGCGGCCACTTACCCCGATACTAGAGAATCCGTCCACACGCGGGAGCACCTCGTCGCGCGCTCCACGGATCTGGCGTGCATTCATTCGCACCGCCAGCATCGCGCGCGCATACTCGGGGCGGTTTTGAAGCGCCTGTCGGTTAAGCTCATCTGGAGTCTCAATCAAGAACGCGCGTTCACTTAGTTCGTCAGTGATCGTGTGGAGTGAGTCTGCCGGCAGGCCAAGTGCGGTATTCAACGCCGCCCGGGCGATGGCAAGTTCTCCTAGAGCTTGAATCTTCTGTTGGCGGAATTCCGACAACTGAACTTCGGCGGCGAGCAAGTCAGAGCGCACCACGAATCCAGTTTCAAATCTGTCACTGATTCTTTTGAGGTCGGCCGTGCCGATCTGTACCGCCTCATCAGCTACGAGCACTCTCGACTGAGCCAGCAAGACCCCGTAATAGGACTTAAGCACTTCGAACCGAATCTGTTGAGCGACCAGTTCCGTCTGGTGCTCAGCCTGTTGCTGGCCAAGCTTGGCCACGTCAATTCGGGCTTTACTCTGTCTTTGATCAAAAACGGGAACGCGAACTGACAACCCGACACGGAAGTTAGTAAGAGCATTGGGGTTGTTAAGTGAATCGATCAGAAAATTGTTTGGACCAAATCTTCCTTGTTCCAGGAGCGAGCCAAATACGAAAACCGGATTGTTGCTCGTGGTCACGGAATCTGATGCTTGCAACAACGGCATGCGGGTCGCTCGAGCCGCGGCCAGTTGTGCATCGGCAAACTGGCGACCCGCCGCCGTACCTCTTGTCAACGGGTTTTTGGCAAGCGCGATTTCGACAGCTTCAGAGAGTGTCAGCGGTTCGCCAGATTCGGTTACGAGCTTTTGCGCTGCGACTGGCTCGATTTGTGACTGACCCGGCACTGGATGGGCAACTCCGAGATTTACCAGCCCCAGCCCTAGGCTGACCACCACTGCTTTCTTCATCCAACTAGGCGACGGCATTTGAACTCACACTTCCGATCTGCTTGAGAACGGCGCTGCCTCGCTCTTTGCTCCGAGCCAACGAAGAAAACTGATCATCGGGCACCAGTTTGTAAACGCAGACTGGATCAAGTTGATCGCTACGAAGCCGGTAAATAAAAACCAGTAAGGACTCAGAAAGTAACCGAGCAGCAGCGTAGCTAGCACGAAGCAACCGGCGATTAATCGCAAATATCGTTCGATCGTCATGAGAACCCTCCTTTCCAGACAAGACCGGAGAGAGCAAGTGTCATTCCGAGCGAGACAGCTGATTAAGCTTGCCAGTTTTTGAGCATGGAGGAGTTCAATAGTTGCGAAATTACGCAACTGTTGGCGCCAGGCTGCGGGGTATTGCGCATCGGATACTGGTCGCAGTGAGGGTTCGTCCGTCTAGATCGTTGTCGGGTTAAAAGAAAAGCAGAGTTTAGTGGGCTTAGCCACTCGCTTTCTCAGGATGAGCGTAGTTTCCACTATCAAAGAAGTTTCGGCTAACGCGACGGCCCATGGTTTGCCATATAGGGTGATGTGTTGTTTAGCCGTTTGCGATTGAGTGCAGGTTTCGGCGATCGCTTGGGTGTTCCACAATCAAAGCTATGGCAGTCAAGAAAGTAGTGACAAAGATAGACAAAGAGATCTTCGAACGGCAGGCGCGTATCTGCAAAGCGTTTGCTCATCCCGGACGCCTGGAGATTCTTGACCTTCTTGGCCAGGGGGAACGAGGAGGTTCCGAGTTGCAGGAAGCGTTAGGCATTTCGAAGACGAGGATGTCGCAACATGTCTCCATCTTGAAGTCTGCCGGCGTGCTTGCGACCAGACGCGAAGGTAAACAGCTCTATTGCTCTCTGGCGATGCCCGAGGTGAAGCAAGCTTGTGAGTTAATACGCAAAGTGTGGCAGGGCCAGATCGCGGCAAACCAATCACCCGGTAGCTCGACGGTTACTTCAAAGAAGTTCTGAGGAAATCCGTCAGGAAAACTGATCAATCATGAAAACGATTATTGAACCTTTTAGAGTCAAAGTAGTCGAACCGATCAAAATGACGACGCGCGCGGAGCGCGATGCCTACCTTGAGGAAGCCGCTTATAACCTGTTCCGGCTTAAAGCCGAAAACGTGATTATTGATTTGCTTACGGACAGCGGCACGGCAGCGATGAGTGCCGGGCAATGGTCGGCTTTGATGCGAGGCGACGAGTCCTATGCCGGGAGCAAGAGCTTCTATCGTTTTGAAACGGTGGTGCGTGACATCTTTGGCTTCACGCAGGTGATTCCAATGCACCAGGGGCGCGCGGCCGAACGCATCCTCTTCTCGACTATGTGCCGGAAAGGAAGCATCGTTCCCAATAACACGCACTTCGACACAACACGCGCCAACATCGAATACCTCGGAGCTGAAGCGGTCGATCTACCAATTCCAGAATTCTATCAACCGGCTGTCCATCATCCTTTCAAAGGCAACATGGACACGGAGGCGCTCGAACAGTTAATCAAACGAGTAGGACCGGAACGCATCCCTCTGGTTATGCTCACCGTGACGAATAATTCAGGCGGCGGTCAGCCGGTTTCGCTGGCGAACATACGCGAAGCGAAAGCGATCAGCGCTCGTTATGGGCTTCCGCTTTATTTGGACGCCTGTCGCTTTGCTGAGAATGCTTACTTTATCAAGCTTCGCGAACTTGGTTACGCCGACAAGTCGGTGCAGGAGATTGCCCGTGAAATGTTTTCCTATGCCGACGGTTGCACGATGTCCGCGAAGAAAGACGGACTGTCGAACATTGGTGGCTTCCTCTGCACAAACGACGAGCAATTGGCCCAACAGGAGAAGGATCTGTTGATTCTCACTGAAGGCTTCCCAACTTATGGCGGTTTGGCGGGTCGTGATCTCGAGGCGATTGCAGTTGGTCTGAAAGAGGTTTTACACGAGGACTATCTACAGTATCGCTTCGCTTCTATTCGTTACCTGGGCGAGCACATCTCGGATGCAGGCGTGCCAATCGTGCAACCGCCCGGCGGTCACGCCATTTACATCGATGCGCGTGCGCTACTGCCGCATATCCCGCCACTACAATATCCCGGTCAGGCCCTGGCTGTTGAACTTTACCGGGAGGCAGGCATTCGCTCATGTGAAATCGGCTCGGTGATGCACGCGGAAAAAGATGCGGAAAGCGGTGCCGAAATTCCTTCCGCGATGGATTTGGTCAGGCTCGCAATTCCGCACCGCGTCTACACGCAGAGTCATATTGACTATGTCATCGAGGCGATCCTGCGAGTCTATGAACGGCGCGAGTCGATCAGCGGTTTGCGCATCATTAGCCAACCAAAATTCTTGCGCCACTTTACCGCCCGCTTCGAGCCTATGGACTTATTAACAAGCCGGGAGACAGTGGGGAGCTATCATGGAAAACAAGTACTTTTACACAACTGAAGTTGAATGGACTGGCGAGCGCCACGGAGATCTGCGCGCCCCGGTGTTGCCGAACATGCAAGTCGATGCCCCGCCTGAATTCAAAGGGCATGAAGGAGTCTGGACGCCGGAGCATCTCTTCGTGGCGTCGGTCAATTCCTGCTTCATGACAACCTTCCTGGCGATAGCTGAAAACTCAAAACTGGAATTTGTAAGCTTCAGTGCAGACGCGCGAGGGAAGTTGGAGAATTTGGAGGGAAAGGGCTTCATGATGACCGAAGTTGTGCTGCGTCCGAGGCTCCTCATTAGCCACGCCCGCGATGCCGAACGCGCCGGTCGTATTCTGCAGAAAGCAGAAGAGCACTGTCTGATTTCTAATTCGATCAAAACAGAAACCAGGCTGGAGCCGGAGATCAACGTTGCCGGGATCGACTGACGTAAGGGGATCGACTGCCCCGCGCGCTGGACTCAGGAGTTGTCTCTTTTTTCAGGCGATCTGATAGACCTGAATGACACCTTCGCGCGCTGGAAACATCAATGCTCTGGGGACTGCCAGATTTGGCACTTGAAAGAGCACCTATGGCATCAACTAGAAACAATTAGAAGAATTGACTCGGGCGTGCGAGGTATTAGAAACGTGGGGCTGATGGTGGAGCAGAGGGGGATCGAACCCCTGACCTCCGCATTGCGAACGGCGCTCTGCTCTTTTTATTAACTGACTGAAATGATAGAGGTTGCAGCCACGGCGATTTTCTGGGGGGTTTTATATGTTCCTATACGAAGCTTAATGCCACCCGCGCAGACTTATCCGCGCTCACGTCACAACGGCGTTACAAGCGAAATCAGTACGGCAAGGAGAAAACGCCTCTTAAGGTCACTGACCACAACCTCAACGGATTTTAAGTTCGTTCGATTGCCACTCACTTAGCCGGGTCAATCACGCTCATCAAACGAGCGCACTTCCAGATGCCGTCTCGGGGCTGCTTCTTCAGGAGCTTCAACCCCTTGTTCCGCAGCGTGTCAGCCAACTCCACTGTCCCAACTCACTCACGCGAAGAACCCCGCCCCGCGGAAGCCTTTCCAGCTGCCATCCGGCAGCTTCTTCAGGACACCCAGCACCGTGCCACGAACATGCACCGGCGCGCCACCCGGCGATGTGACGAACGAGCCGGTCCACAGACCCCACCCGACTGCCCAGCCACCATCCAGAAAAGTTAAGTCCTTGGGTTCCGGAACGTAGCTCAGCACCTTGATGTTGGCAGTCTGGCGTTCGTTGCTCTCTCGGATAGCTTGCTTGCCGACTTCTGCCGGCGGTACTGGGCCGAGACGCACGGCGTCATCGGTCCATAATTCCGCCAGGGCAACCTGATCTAGCGACAACGTAGCGGCGATGTCCTGCTGGCGCATCTTCTGGATGGCGGCGCGGTCCGCAGCGCTGCCCCCCGTCACGCTTTCAGCCGACGCGGCCGGTGCCTTAAGCACTTGCCCTGGCAACGGGGCTGTAAACGTCGGACCTCCCATCCCGCGGAAGCATTTCCAACTGCCGTCCCGCATCTTCTTCAGAACCATCAGCCTCGTGCCACGAATCTGCTTGACCTCACCACCCGGCGTCTCAACATACGAACCAGTGATGTAACCCCACTCGACCGCCCAGCCGTTGAGTATCGTCAAGTCCTTGGTTTCTGGAACGTAACTCAGCACCTTGAAACCTGGGAGAGCGGACCAGCGTTCGTTGCTCTCTCGGATAGCTTTTTTGCCAACCTCCGCCGGCCGGCCCGGGCCGAGGCGCACAGCGTCATCGGTCCACAAATCCGTCAGGGCAACAGGATTTCTCGACAGAGTTGCGGCTATATCCCGCTGGTGGAACTTCTCGATGCCGGCCAAGTCGGCCTGACGCCCGGCGTTGCTTCCCGCCGACGCACCGGATCCCTGGCCCACATGACTCGCCAAGACAGCCAACAGGCAGAACACGACGACAGCCAAACGCAATCTCATACTCCCTCCAATCGCTCACACCCGACAACAACGATTCCAAACCTACTCTCCTCTGGAATCGTTTCGATTGCGGCGTAACAAGTAGCACATCGATTCTTCTGATATGGCTCCAGACTCGCGCGACTCCTCACTCCGAAAGAAGCTGTTGAATACTTACGGCTCTATCTTTCTTCTTCTTCAGAACATGGAATGCGTGGCGTTATGCGAACCATGGACATGCGCTCGGCTGGATTACTTCTTCAAGTCTGCCGTCCAGTTTAAGATGACGTTGATCTGCTGGCGCTGGGGTGTTTCCGGTAATGAAGGCACGAGAAAGCGCTTGCCGTTGCGCGCTGACGTGTAATATCCATTGCCCGGAAAGGTTTGGTCGATCGCGGCTCCAAGGGAGCGGATGTCAAACAGTGGCCGCGCGATTCCGACTCCAAATGTTGGGCTGTTACTATTCACGTCCACTGCCATTAGTTTTCGGCTAGGTGCATAGTAGTAAAGCTCCTGGCCATCTGCGCGCCATTGCGGTTGCGACCCACCACCGACCGAGACCGCCACCTTACCGCCGGCAACCGGAAATGTTTGGATGTAAACCTCAAACTGCCCGGTCTCGTTCGATACGTACGCGACCCAGCGGCCGTTCGGTGAGACGCGGGCCTGAGCCTCGACGAAATTTGTTTGCAGAAACGTCTCAATCTTTTTGTCGCTCCCAGTAGATACCAGGTGCAAATCAACATCCGTTTTCGGATTGAGTTGAGAGTAGATGATGAACTTCCCGTCAGGTGAAAACGTTGGTTCAACTTCAGCTCTGCAGACGAAACAAGCGGTTCTTCGACCGCTGACCCGTTCGATAGTTTTACGTAAATGCTGCTCTGCCTATTGCGGTTCGATAGGAAGGTAATACGGTCGCCGGCGGCTGACCAGGCAGGGTAGTTGTCGGTCGCCGGATCGTCGGTGAGCCGTATCTGTGTACCGCGCTCAAGGTTGATCAGCCAGATGTCCGAAGCTGTCCCAGTCAACAAGTCTGCGCGACTGACGGCGACACTCTTCTCATCGGGCGATAACGCCGGCATGTTGTAACCCCCAGGTGGTGTAACAGCACCGAGCTGTTTGCCAGCGCTGTCGAACCAGATCAGCTGATTGCTATTAACGACTCCGGAGCGCATGACGAGTACACCATTTTCGGAGACGGAAAACATCGCGCGGCCAATCATTGGGTTCCGCATGGCCTGTTCTGCAACCGCGAATGCCTCACCTTTGAGATCTAATGTGTCGGCGTTGAATGCTTGGGCCATGAGAGTGTTCTCACGCACAAAGAGAAGGTAGCCCGGCGGCGCATATACCGTGCTCGAATGAACTTGCAGCAGCGACTTAGTCTCTTTTGAGTCGAGCGAGCCAACATAGATTGCGCTATTCTGCGGCTGCGCGTTCCGCACTAGATAGATGAAGTGGCGACCGTCAGGCAGAAAGTAAGGAAACGTATGTTCGACCTCATTTCGTGACGCATCAACCTGCGTGAGCTGAACGGGTGTCTCGCCAGCCGTCGTGACCCGGTAGAGGCCGCTCGCAACACCCCGCGAGAAGATAATCGTCCCATTACGACTCCACGCACCACTCACATTCGAAGCTGCGTCACAGAGGGTCTGCACGGAACCGCCCGAAACGTCAATTCTTTTGAGTTTACTGTTGGCGAAAAAACCGACAGAGCGGCTGTCGGGTGACCAGAAGGGCTGAGAACCGCCATCAGTTCCAACAAGAGCCTGCGCATCAAACGAGCCGAGCCAGCTCACCCAGAGAAGCTCTTTACCGTCTTCGGTATTAAGGCGATATACGATTCGTCGACCGTCTGGAGAGATTACGGGCGGAGTGAGTATGAGTGCTTTATCGGGCATCGGAATAATAAAGCGCGTCGATTCGGTGATCTCGCCCGACGGGGAACGGCGAAAGTATGGCCATGCGACCGCAGCGGCAGCAAGGAGAACGGCGGCTCCGGCTATAGCCCAAGGCAACCAATCACGTCCAGGCCGACGTGCAGCAGGCAGAGCCGCAGCCATCGCTGTCTCGCTGGAAGTGGTTGAACCTGATAAGGCTTCAAGCGCGAATGCAAGATCACGCGCTGAATGAAAACGTCCCTCCGGATTCTTCTCAAGGCAATGATGGACCAACCGTTCGAGGGCTGGGGAAACATTCTTATTCGAGTCAGATAACTCCGGTGGATCTTCTTTCAAGATCGCGCTCATCGTTTCAGCCGCTGATTCACCATGAAAGGCTCGCCGACCAGACAACATCTCGTAAAGAATTGCGCCAAAAGAGAAAATGTCTGAACGCTGATCGACCCCGTGTCCTTTCAACTGCTCAGGCGACATGTATCCAACCGTTCCCATCACCACGCCGGGATCTGTATTCACGCGTCGCGTGGGAACATCAGTTTGGATTTGATCTCCATCGAGTTGAGTCAGTTTTGCCAAACCAAAGTCGAGAATCTTTACCCGTCCATCGTTAGTAATGAAGATGTTGTCGGGTTTGAGATCGCGATGAATGATTCCTTTATCGTGGGCTGCTGCAAGTCCGTTCGCGATCTGCAACGCGTATTCGATCGCCCGACGCTGGTTGAGTGGGGTGTTGGCGGTTCGCTTGCGCAATGTCTCGCCCTCTAACAGTTCCGAGACAACGTATGGGGAGCCATCGTGAGCAGCGATGTCGTGCACAACCAGAATGTTCGGATGGTTTAAGGCGCCGGCAGCACAAGCCTCTTGTTCGAAGCGTCGCAATCGATCCTTATCGACTGCTACGCTCGACGGTATAACTTTTATCGCAACATCACGACCCAGTTGCGTATCGCGCGCGCGATACACCTCACCCATCCCGCCCTCCCCGATCTTCGAGCGGATTTCGTAGCGGCCGAGTTTTGTGCTTGTCGCAATGGTCATCAGGCTCTAGCGAAAGTCCCGGATCAGGATCACGTCGCTCGTCTGCGTGCCGCGCGAAAGCGCGAGCTGCTTGCCGTCGTGCGAGAAGTCGAACCAGAAAATCTGGTCGGTCTTGAAGTCTGTGAACTGTTTCGGCGGCCCGCCGTCCAGGGGCAGTGTCCAGATGTTAGAGACGCCGCCCGTCGTGTCTACGTAGTTCAAGGCGCGCCCGTCCGGCGTCCAGCGCAGACCGGCGGCGATGTTGACGCTGCTCGGGATGTCGAACACTTTCACGGGGTCGCCGCCCGCGAAGGGGATGATGGCGACTTTGGTGGGCGTGTTCGGTTGTTGATCGTCGCCGCGGTACCAGCAGGCGACGAGGCTGCCGTCGGGTGAGACGGTCGGATTTGATGTGAGTTTGTCGGTCAGCCGCACAGGTTCGCCGCCGTCAATCGAGACCTTCCAGAGCCTTAATGTGCCGGTGCGCACGGAATGGAAAAGCACCCAACGACCGTCGGGCGAAGTTCGCGGGATGATGTCGCCCTGACCTTCGGTCAGTTGTTTGAGGTTGCCGCCGTCCGTGTCCATCCGCCAGATACGCCGGGTGCCGCCTGATCGGTTGGACGTGAAGACGATGTTGCGACCGTCGGGCGTGACCCACGGGAAGTAGTTCCACCTCGCGCGGGACGTCAACTGCTTCTGATTCTTCCCGTCCTCGTCCATGCTCCAGATGTCCGTCAAGCCGCTCTCCTGTGAGGTGTAAATTATTTTGCCGCCGGGCGTCCACGCCACGCCCAGCTGCCCGTCATACCTGCCCGAAGAAATCTGCCGGGCGCGGCTCGCGTCCGCTTGCGGCGCGACCCACACCCCGGCTGCGATTTCGGTCTGGACCGTGACCAGCACGCTCGAATCGGCGGTCAATCTCACACGGCTATAGTTATTCAGGTCGTTGGTGATCTTACGCACCTCGCCGTCGGGATATGTGATATGCCAGATTTGGTTTGAAGATGTTGTCGAGTCGAGCGCAATGAAAACGAGACCGCTGCCGTCCGCCAGCCAGGCGACCTGCCCGGCGCCGCCGGGCGCCCATGTCCGAGAAGTGATCTGCCTTTCCGCCCCGCCCTCGACCTCGACGCCGACCACGGTCGTCGTCGCGCCGCCGGCCGGATCATAATTGAAGACCTCCGACGCGAGCAGCTTCCCGTCAGGCGACCAGGACGGACCGCCGGCGGTGAAAGTGTTGGGTGTTTTCCGCACGGCGACCTGCCTCTCACCCGTCCCGTCGGCGCTCGCCACGACCAGCGCAGTTTCTCCCCGGGGCACGTCAGTGCGCAGAAACGCCAGGCGCGTCCCGTCGGGCGAAAGAGTGACGGGGGAGGCGACGTTTTCGATTATTTTCCGCGAGGCGCCGCCGAGCGTCGGCACCTGGTAGAGCGTGCGCGCGGAAAGAGTCGGCTCCCCCAGACGGTAATAGATGTAGTCGCCGTCTTTTGAGAAGGTGATTCCGGAATAGCTCTGCGGGGAGGGCGGGACGATCTGCGTGTCGCTGGTGGTCGCCACCTGCCGCAGCCACAGGCCCTGCTGGCCGGCGTCGCTCTTGACGTGAGCAACGTATTTGCCATCAGGTGAAATAGCGGCGTCCGACGCCCTGCCCGAAGTCGTCAGCGGCTGAAGTTTCGGCGCTATAACCGACCGCTCCGGTTTTTTCGAAGTACTGAAAGCCTTGTACATCCAGATCCCAACTCCAACCACTGCCAATACCAGCACAGCTGTAATGGCCGCTGCTGCACCCTTGTGCTGCCTGATTCCATTGACGATGTATTCAGCGCTGGACTGATGTGTTGAAGGCGCTGATGGCGAAAGACTCGTCGACGCAGCAGCAGCGCGCGAACCATCAGAGTCAATCGCTTCAACTGTGGAACCTGCCCTTGATGGTGGTGGAACTGTAGTGTCGATTCCTGCGCCCGCTTGTAACTCGCGCCGTACCTCCTTTAACTCAATCGCTACGTCTTTGATCGATTGATGCCTCTCGTCAGGATCTTTTGCGAGACAGCGCCGCACGATCTTTTGCAGATCGTACGGCACTTCAGGATTGAGACTAGCGATCGGCGTTGGTTGCTCTCGAATGATCTTATTGAGCGAATCGATTGCGTCCTTTCCTTCGAAGGCTTTGCGCCGCGTGATGGCCTCATAAAGAATGCATCCGAAGGAAAAAATGTCTGAGCGGTGATCGATTTCCTGCACCCGGCCGTGCGCTTGTTCTGGTGACATGTAGCCAACGGTTCCAACTACTGCGCCAGGCATCGAGTGCGGTTGCATTATTGCTGTGGCCAGCTCGCTCATGCCTTGGGTGGTTGTTTGTAACGTTTGCTGCTCAATCAATTTAGCTAGCCCAAAATCCAGGATCTTCGCGTGACCTTCGCGCGTCACCATAATGTTGTCGGGCTTTAGATCGCGATGCACGATTCCGACAGCGTGCGCTTTCGCCAAGCCTTCAGCGACGTGCTGCAGATAACGTAAGAGCTTGGGTAGCTCTGTCTGTCTCTCGTGAATGAGTTGTCGCAAAGTGAGGCCGTCAACAAACTCCATCGCAATGAAATTAGTTCCCTCGCGCTCGCCAATCTCGTAGATATGCGCGATGTTCGGATGATTAAGTGCGGCTGCTGCGGTGGCTTCCTGTTTGAATCGCCTCATCCGATCGTGATTAGAAGAAACGTCAGAAGGTAATACCTTTAGTGCAACTTTGCGATGAAGCTCACTGTCTTCCCCCAGATAGACTTCACCCATCCCACCGGCGCCAATCTTCGAACGGATTTCGTAACGACCGAGCCTTGTGCCTCCGGCAATCGTCACTGCTTCACCTCCGCCGTAGGGTTGATCCCCATGTTGTACTACAACTTGGACGTCTAGAGTCCTTGGGCCATAAAAGAGGAAGGACTGCCGTCCAATTCATGCAGCATGAGGCCATCAATCGAACCCGATTGCGATGGAGTTTACGCCGTATTTGCCTGGGGACGCTAGAAGGCCAAGTACACGCCGAATCTTCGCACCTTCTCTTGGCAATAGACTGGCTCCGAGAGATTCAAGAGAACAAGAGAGATTCATCAATGCGGCGCGGATGGACGGTTTGCCCCGTAGCGCATGCTTCTCAAGTTGAAGTTGAGTCAGCGATTCGCTCTCAATCTTGGAATAGAGTTAACGGTGGAGCCCTCCACAGTGCGTGACTGCTCGCATGCAGGATTCAAATGCTTAAGAGACAATGAAAATCGAGGCTTGATCCGTCTCTGCCCTCCTCGTTACACACGACTCAAAAATTCGATCTTGACCGGAAAAAACTTTTCGGCCATAGCAATTTTGTTAGAGGATTTGAGCAGCTACATGATTTCGAATTTACGGTTTTCTTTTGACGACGTCACAACGGCGTCACAAAGAAAAAATGAGGTTGATTCGAGCTTGCGCGGTAAGCGTTGAAATTGTGGGAGTTTTTTGGTGGAGCAGAGGGGGATCGAACCCCTGACCTCCGCATTGCGAACGCGGCGCTCTGCCAAACTGAGCTACTGCCCCACGACTGTTGCATCTTAGGAATCTCCATAGGGAAGTGTCAAATCAGCCAACCTCGGATGCATAACGGATCGTCAAAAAGCCATTTTCCATATGTCATTTTTCATTTCTCATTTTCCATTTCGCTTAGGGTCCAAACACGCTCGTTCCCACTGCATAGCTCGTCCTAACTAGACTAGCTTACCGTTACTTACAATGGAAAATGAGAAATGAAAAATGATATATGGAAAATGTACTTGACTAATCCCGCTTGATTCCACTCACCGCCACTGCAAGAGCTTCGTCAAGACGAGAAACATTCTTTCCGCCGCCTTGCGCTAGATCCGGTTTTCCGCCGCCGCGCCCTTCGAGCAGC
>DASSCX010000029.1:0-10000 GCA_035697425.1 Pyrinomonadaceae bacterium
CCACAGGTCGATGACCGCGTTCCATGCTGTCGCCTTTACCTTCACGAGCCCATTCGTTGAATTCAACGCGGAGCTGTTCGTCGGAAGTCTTCTGATTCTGTTTTGGTGATGTTGACATTGGAAGTTGTTTCAGTGATCAAACTCATAGCGTATCCCCGCCTGCACCTTGCGGGTATTGGTATTCGGCATTCTTGAGTCGGATACGCCTATTCCTCCAGTTTGTCTGGTAGGAGAAGTTTCTAAAATCGATGCCTTTGAATTCAGGAGGAACATCCTTGTTTTTGGAATCATCCTCAGGCTCGGTCTGGTTTGAGACGGTTTCAGCTGTTGGAGAAGGCAAAGCCGGGCTCGGGTTTGATTCCCGTTTGGTCGCTCGTTCGCGGGCAAGGGGGAGCAACTCGAACCAAGCAGCACAAAACCGAGCAGCCATTGCCTTTCATGATTGCTAGGGCCTGATGCGATAAAGCATTCGCGGAAACGGAATGGTCTCGCGAATGTGCTCAATCCCACACATCCACGCGGTGCAACGCTCAATGCCCATTCCAAAACCGGCGTGCGGCACGCTGCCATAGCGGCGCAAGTCGAGATACCACTCAAACGCCTCTTGCGGCAATTCATGAAGCGCCACTTGTTCCTTTAAGAACTCTAGCGACGTCGCGCGCTCGCCACCGCCGATTACTTCGCCATAACCTTCCGGCGCCAACACGTCCACACCCAGGGCGAGTTCTGCTCTCTCGGGATCGCGCTCCATGTAAAACGCCTTCACAGCGGCCGGGTAATGATGAACCATTACCGGCTTTTCAAACTTGCCGGAGATATATGTTTCATCCGGCGCGCCAAAGTCGCCGCCCCATTCAAAACGTGTCTCCAATTCCCCGGCCGCGTGTCCATCCTGGAGCATCTTCACAGCATCGTCGTAGTGAACTCGCGGGAATGGGGGAACTATCACTTCTAATCGAGTGGTATCCCTTTCCAGGATCTTCAACTCCTCCTGCCGGTCCTCTAACACACGCGCGGCGATATGAGAGAGAAATCGTTCCGCCAGCAACATCACATCGTCGAGCCTGGCGTATGCCATCTCCGGCTCCACCATCCAGAATTCGGTGAGATGGCGGCGCGTCTTCGACTTCTCAGCCCGGAACGTCGGACCAAAACAGTAGACCTTTCCCAGGGCGGCGGCAGTGGCTTCGTTATAGAGTTGTCCCGATTGCGTCAGGTAAGCCTTCTCGCCTTCGAAGTAGTCAACCTCGAAAAGCGTTGTGGTCCCTTCGCAAGCGGCTGGTGTGAGAATCGGCGCATCGCAAAGCGTGAAGCCATCGTTATCGAGAAAACCCCGAACGGCTTGCACCACCGTGTGCCGCACTTTAAGAATCGCGGTTTGCCGTCGCGAGCGCAGCCAGAGGTGCCGCTGATCCATTAAGAATTCAGTGCCGTGCTCTTTCGGCGTGATCGGGTAGTCGTGAACTTCCTGCAAGACTTGAGCATCTACAACGTCGATCTCAAACCCGCTGGGTGCGCGTTCATCGGCGCGTACGGTTCCGGTTACCGTTAAAGCCGACTCTTGTCCCAAAGCTTTAAGAGCTTCCCACAGTTCAGGAGTGACTGCGTTTTTCAAAACGACGCACTGGACGACACCGGTGCCATCGCGTAATTGCGGAAACAAGATCTTTCCGCTCGAGCGCAGGTTGTACAGCCAACCCTTAAGCACGACTGTTTCGCCCACATGCTGCTTGAGCTGCGAGATATAGACTTGGGCCGAGCTTTTTAATTCCAATGATTGCGATTCGGTAGCCATAAGATAGTTTGGAATAAATCAGAAGAAACAGGACTAGTTTAGCGGTAATTCTGAAGTGGTCCTTTCATCCGGCCGCTTTTTGCCTTGCAAGCGGTCATCGATCATTTTGCGAAGAGTTGGAAAGCGTTCCAACCACTCCGCTGCCTGAAACACTATCAGCAAGGTGGGATTAATGAAGTGTTCGTAGAAGTCGCCGCGATGACAGACAGCCGTCTGATAGGAGAACGTACCGATGGCCTTAAGGCCTCTTTGAATCGTCATCAAGCGGAACTGCCGCGCAAACTCGTCGGGATCAAGGGCCACCAGGCCCAGACGCCGTCGCTCTTCGAGAAAGAAAAGGCGACGGTCTCGGATTTCCGCGAGCGAAGGAGGTGCTGGTTGACGGTCGAGCAAAAGCGAAACCAGATCATAGCTTGCCGGACCCATACGCGCGTCCTGATGATCCACCACTCGTAAACGGTTCTTACTGTCTAACATCAAGTTCGCCGTATGAAAGTCGCGGTGACAGAGAACGCGAGGCGCGGCGGCAAGCTCCGCCGCCACGTCGTTCAGCTCGGTCTTCAATTCCGCCGCCTCTGCGTGACGCAGGTTCTCGCCGCGAAAACTTTGAAAGTAGTGTTCGACAAAGAAGTCGAGTTCCCAGGAGAGCTTGGCTTCGTCAAAAGCCAGACGACTGGAGATGGATTTTGTTTCGTAAGCCTTCTCGGTGGCCTTCTGGATGCGCGCAATCAAACTTATCGCGCGCTCTTTGTGGTCATCAACTTCCGTTTCAGACGCAGTTTCGTAAACACGACAAAGCTGCCGATCCCCCAGATCCTCCTGCACAATGATTCCGGCCGAGCCGTCAACTGCGTAGATTTCGGGAACGGCGATATCGTTTTGTAAAAACAAGCGAGTGACGTCGAGGTAAGGGTGTAGATCGGGGTCAAACGGATCAGGATAAACGGCGGCCACCGCTTTGCCGTGCTTCCAGGGAATACGGAAATAGTTGCGCGCGGAAGCGTCGGGAGTCAGCGCTTCGATTTGCGGATCTGAGAATCCCTGAGACTGTAGAAATTTCGAGAGCCGGTCAGTCGTGGAGAGTTCAAACACGTTCGGCGTTAACTGTCTTACTGAACTCATTTCATCCGGAGTTGTCGGGGTACTCAGCTTAATGTTTAGTTAAAAATAAGCGGGACTCTGTAGTCCCGCGCGATCTGAATTTTTGACTGCTGCGATTGTATCACTGGCTCAAAGGCACGACAAAATTATCGCCTTTGACTGCACCGGGCAGAGCTTTCGCAGGCGGCTGCTTTCCCGCAATTAGTGAGTTTCGGACTACGATCGCGTTTTCAACCACTTCTCCGCTTTTGATGCACACTCCGTCCGCCAGCACGGCACGTCTCACCCTCGCGCCAGCCTCGACGGCAACATCATCCCAAAGAACCGCGTCGCTGACTTCCGCCCCGGCCGCGACAACGGACCGCGCTCCCACCGTCAGCCTTTCGTTTCGGGCTGCGAGCAGGGCCAAGCTAATGTCTAAGTAGCGTTGCAGGGTCGAGAGTTCATACCAGGTGCCTGAGGCTATGTGCACCGCGACACGCTCGCCCTGAAGTATCGCCTGCGGGTATACGTCCGTTGTGGAATGAGAGAAAACTCCGCGGGGGATGTAGTTGAAGATACGCGGCTCAAGAATCTGAATGCCGGTGAACATGAGCGGTGGTTCCTTCGCGTCGGCCGCCGAAACGGGCATCCCGGCGAATCCTTTGAGAAGTCCCTTTGAAGTTTCGACCACCGTGAAGCGCTCGTACCTCGTGTTGGGAAGCAGGACCAAAGTTGCGATGGCCTGCGACTCGCGATGTGTTGCTAGCGTCGCATTAAGATCGAGATCGCAGATCAGCTTACCGTTGATGACGAGGAAGGTTTCGCTTTCGAAATATGAGCGCGCATTATCAAGCGCGCCACTAGTCCCGAGTATTACTGGTTCGTCGATGTATTGAAGTCTGACTCCGAACTGACTGCCATCGCCCAGCGCCTTACGGACGGAGTCGGGTCGGTGATGAAGGTTTACGAGTATGTCGCGCCAGCCATAGCGGGCCAGATATTCCGCAACGTAACCGACCAGGGGTTTGCCGAGAATGGGAATCGCAGGTTTTGTACGGTCTTCTGTTAACGGCCACAGACGTGTGCCATAACCGGCAGAAAGAATCATTGCGCGCATGCAAGCTATTCTAAGCGGACGGAACGAGATTCAGGTAGGAAGTGTAGGCGGCTCAAGAAGCCTTGGAAGCGTCGCGAATCATGAGGTCGAAAGTACCGGGCGAAACTTTGCGAAACCGACTGTTGCGATTTAGAGAAACAGCGACACTGATCGTGGGATTCGCGCCCGTGAACTTGAATCCGCCCTCGAGCAGACGGTTGTAGATCTCGTTCACATGCAGCGGTCCACCTTCTTCGCGCAATAGCAACGTGACCGCCTGCGGGATTGTCCGATCGAGAAACCGATCGCTGACAGCTTCAACATTACTGCGAATAGCAGGAATCTCCTGGCGACGAGCCTCGAGCCTATCCATTCCCAGCGGCGCACGAGTATGGGCGGGAGGCTGCCGCATGGCATTTTCCAGCTCAAAATCGGAAGGCAGGCCCGCCGCGAGACTGCTCGATGAAAGCACTGAGGAGAGCAGCCGGTAAATAGCTGCTTCCGACTGGCTCGCCAAAGTATCCATCTCCGCCAGCTCGGCTCGCACCGCATCCGCTTCAACTTCAAGCTCACGAAGCCGCGCTGCCAGGTGCATACGCGCCGCCCGCGATTGCCGCAGGCTTTGTTCCAGCCGGGATAGAAGGTTTTCGTTTGGGCGATCCATCGGCGGAATCTTAGTGGGATTTGCTCCTTTAGACAACACTTTTCGCCGGCGGAGGCCGCCCGGAAGGACTAATGCTCAGTAAGGAAGATAATCTCAGTCAGGAAGAGGGCTTGCCGCCGCTTGGTGTGGGGTGCCGGCCCCTTGATTGAATCTTAACGCCGGGAACTCACCGCTCTCGCTCCAACACATACGTAGGGATAGATCGAAGCGCGTCGCAGTATTCCGAATCCGCTAGCACACTGAGTGCGCTCCGGGCCGCTTCGGCAAACTCATCGGCGCGCGCTCGAGCACGCTCCAGCCCGCCTACGCGGTCCACCGCCGCCAGCAATTCTGCGCGCGTGACCTGTTCGTAGTTTCCGTCCCCGATCACTCTTTGAATCTTCGCCGTGATAGAGGGATCGCTTTCCAGCAGATAAATCAGCGGAAGCGTAACCTTGCCCGCCAGGAGATCTACACCGGCGGCCTTGCCGAGCACCTCGTCACTGCCAGTGAAGTCCAGCAAGTCGTCAGTCAGTTGAAAGGCCGTGCCCAGGCTCAACCCAAAATCGCGCAAAGCAGAGCGCTGAGTTTCGTTAGCTTCGCCGAGGATGGCGCCCACCTCGCAGCAGGCGCTGAAGAGGTACGCGGTCTTTCTTTGCAAGACGTCGAGGTAAGCTGACTCCGACACATCCGTGCGGCCCAGCAGATCAAGTTGCAGCAACTCTCCTTCGGTCATTTTCCGCGTGACTGCGGTGAGGATGTCGAGTATCGGCAGCGAGCGTTCGGCCAGGCTTGTTTCGAACGCTGACATGTAAAGCCAGTCGCCCATCAGTACTGCTGTTTCGTTTCCATAGACCGCATTCACTGTGGGACGATCGCGACGCGTTTCCGCGCTGTCTATGATGTCGTCGTGGACGAGAGTCGCCGTGTGGAGAAACTCCATCACGGTTGCCATCCGAATCGATTTGTACCGTCCGCCGTTCCCACCAACGGCGTAGTTGGCGAGGATGGTTAAAGCCGGACGAACTCTCTTACCACCAGAGGCGCGCAGGTAATCAGTGATGAAATCAATCACCTGAACGTTCGAACGCGCCTGGCGCTCAAACTCTGCTTCGACTTGGGCGAGCTCTGTAGCGATCAGATTAAAAATCCGGCGCGCGGAAATTCGCGCATCCTCCATCGCTATTGTGTGACCGGATGTCTGCATTTAGTTTGTGCGGTAGTTCGTAAACTGCATGTGAATTCCGAAATCTTTTTCTTTCAGCTTCGCGATGATGTCCTGCAATGTATCCCGGTCTTTGCCAGACACGCGCACTACATCGGCCTGAATCGATGCCTGCACCTTCGCTTTTGAATCCTTTATGAAGCGCACGACCTCTTTAGCTTTATCTTGAGGAATTCCCTGTTGGATTGCCACATGTTGTCGCACTGTGCCCCCGCCGGCCGGCTCAACAGCGCCGTAATTCAGAGCCTTAAGAGGGACGCCCCGGCGCACCAGCTTCTGCTGGAGAATGTCGTTCATGTTGCGCAGTTTGGTGTCATCTTCGGCGGTAAGTAAGAGCGACTCCTTCTCGAGGACAACAGTCGCAGCGCTTCCTTTGAAGTCAAACCGCTGCCTAACTTCCTTGATGGTCTGATTGATCGCGTTGGTCATTTCTGCGCGATCAACTTCAGAAACGATGTCGAAAGAGTTTTGCTGAGCCATGCGTCTGCGTTTTGAATTCCGATCCCGGGATGTGGTCTCGTACGAGCGAGCATAGCATCAAATCGTAAGCATGTGAAAGTTGGCGCTAAATCTGTTGCAGCCGGAAGAGCGCCGTGAAATTGGCACTAGTTATCCGCCCAATTTCCTCCAAACTGACACCTTGTATCTCCGCGAGGCAGCGAGCTACTTCGACCACACGCGCCGGTTCATTTCGCTTTCCGCGAAAAGGAACAGGCGTCAAATAGGGACAATCGGTTTCTATCAAAAGACGTTCGCGTGGGATCTGAGCGGCGATCTCACGCAGGTCCTCAGCTTTTTTGAAAGTAATGTTTCCCGAGAAGGAAATATAGAAGCCGAGATCTATTGCGGCCAGCGCCAGTTCAATCGATCCGCCAAAGCAATGCATGATGCCGCCGCGAGCTGGTTGCGGATAAGCGAGACGCAGGATTTCGATCGTGTCTGCGTCGGCGCTGCGCGTGTGTATCACCACAGGAAGATCGCAAACTCGAGCCGCTTGCAGTTGTCTTCGAAATACTTGCCGCTGAGTATCGCGCGGTGAATTATCGTAGTGATAGTCGAGACCGATCTCACCCCAAGCCAGTATCTTAGGATGCGTCTTGATTAAGCTGTGGATTCTCTTTTCCGCCGCGTTGTCGTACAGCCTGGCGTCGTGAGGGTGCACGCCGATGGCCGCGTAAATGTCTTTGTAGTCGTTCGCAAGCCGCGCAGCCCGCTCGAATGAGCCGCTGTGCGGGTCTCCGGTGCCGACGTTTAGAATCGTCGTCACCCCGGCTTCCCGCGCGCGCACGATCACTTCCTCGCGATCGGCGTCATACTCCGGCCCGTCAATGTGCGCGTGGGAATCAATAAGCATCGGTCAATATTCAGAAGCGTAAAGACAAACAACTTAGGCCGCCATCAAGTTTTTGAAACTCGCTCATATCGAGCGCGATCGTTTTGTAATCGAGGGCGGCCAAGGTTGCTTCGAATACCGGGTAGCCCCGTGCGATCAATACCTCGTCGTTGATACGAACGCAGTTGGCAGCGTATTCCTCTCCATCAGCAACCTGGACGAGTTCATAACTGGCAAAATCCTTCAGGCTGGCCAAGGCGCTGATCACCACCAAGCGATTATCTCCCAGATAAGCCAAACCGCTTTTCAGGTGCAGCAGTCCGCTGATGCCGCGAATGTCGATAAAGCTAAAACTGCGACCGAGTGCGTTTAGAAATCGACTCAGTTGCCGTGCACCAGCTTCATTAGTTCGTTCGGAGATGCCGATGAAGAAGTGGCTCCCTGCTTCGCAAACGTCACCGCCATCAAGCGTGCCAGGCACCTGAATGGCTTCAATGTCTGGGAAGAATTGAGTGATAACTTTGGCGATATTCGCAACTTCGCCTGCACGACTCGGTGCACCGGGTCGCGCCAATACAGCACACTTCCCAACCAGCACCGCCGCATCTTCAACGAAAGTCGAATCCGGATGCCGAACATCTTCATCAAGGCTACTCAGCTCCAGCCCGCAGCGCTCAAGGGCTTCGCAATATACCTGATGTTGTTGCCCTGCGAGCTCGTAGTTCGGCTCACCAAGGTTCGCAGTCGTAATGCCATCTCGAAAATTGGGCGCCGGCTTGCGTACGATTGCTCGTTGCATAGGTGACAACTTTCCAACCCGATCCTTGCGAGCGGAGTCGCTGGGTTGCGTCATTTAGGGTGTGCACTTGGAAGGCGATGCCGCCACTTCACTGCAAAAGAAGGCGAATAGTCAACACCGCTGACTCTCTCCGGCAGATTTAGGTCTAGTGTATTCCATATCCGTAATGAAATCGGAATTCGTACACCATATGATCAGTTACCCAAAATGCTAACCACCGAATACAAAGTGGCATAAATGTTGCCGAATTATCAGCCTAAGGGGAGGGCTACACACAAATGATTAAGAAATTCGGTGGAGCTATTCTAGGGGTCGCCTTGGTTTTCGGTGTGCTCGGCGTAACTGGTCTTACTGCTCAGGCCCAATATCAGCGCAATGACAGATGGGATCGTAACCGAGATGGACGCCGCGATGACGGTGATCGCAAGTGGCGCAAGAACCGGAATCGTCGGAACGATCGGTTGCACGGGCGCGGCTACAACAACGGCCGTTACGGTTACCCCGGCAACAACAATGGCCGCTACGGCAATGGCCGCTACGACAATGGCCGGTATGGGAATTACGGCGGCAACAGCTATGAACTCAATCGCGGTTACCAGCAAGGATTGAGCACCGGTTCCAGCGATGCTCGCCGTGGCCAAAGCTACAACCCGCAAAGGTCTCGGTACTACCGCAACCCGTCATCCTATGAATTCCGTCAGGGATTCGTGCGTGGTTATGACCAGGGTTACCGGCAGTATTCGGGCTACAATAACAACGGTTACTACCGCAGCAACAATGGAAGCATTTGGAGTCAGATTCTCGGACTTCCCTTCCAATAATCAATACGCTTGAGCGGGGATGGTTCCGGCCGTCCAGAAACTCATTTCAAGCACCTGAAGAATGCCGCGCCAGTCGCGGCATTTTCATTTTTAATGTGCTTTTGACTCGGTGGATTCAACTCCGAAATGCAACACCTGTGACGCCTGGCCAAGTTCGAGAGCGGTAGCGACAGCATTCAAGTAAGATCGCCACTCGGTACAGTACGGGAGCGTTAGCGACCGCATTCAAGTGACGCCAGACGCGAGCATACCGACCTTAGTGAAGCCCGGATAATCGCCGACTTTCGAAACCTGATCGATCACTTAGTTGAATGCGGTCGTAACGCTCCCGCTTCCGTATTCTTCGCTATTCTCTGTAGCACTTCGAAGTTGAATCCACCCTCCAGCACGGTTTCCTTATCCAACTTACTCTATTACTCGCATCGCGATTCAGGCTATTATCCGGCCCAAAAAGGAGAGGCCTTATGAAGAAGTGGTTAATCCGGATCGTCATGGTTTTGGTGGTACTGATTGCTGCGGTCTTTGTAGTAGGTGCCTTGCTTCCCGAAGAACATCACGCCTCAAAAACTCTCATCACGAAGCAATCACCGCAGGCGCTTTGGGATGCGATTAACGACCACGCCAACGAGCCTAAGTGGCGCGACGACGTTGCGAATGTGACATCTCTCGGCGAACGCGAAGGCAAACCTGTTTGGCAGGAGAACTACAAAGACGGAAACAAGGTCACACTCATAACGACTGAATCGAAACCGCCGACGCGAATGGTGCGAGAGCTGACAGATCTCGACGGCCCGTTCAGCGGTCGTTGGGAAATTGATATCACACCCACTCCGGCGGGAAGCAACATCACCGTAACTGAGATCGGGAAAGTTTCTAATCCCCTCTTCCGTTTCGTTTCGAAGTTCATCATCGGCCACACGACCTTCATGGAGCGATACCTCAAAGGCCTGGCCGGAAAATTTGGTGAACAGCCGCAGTTTGCTAACTGATGCTTCATTATTGCGCTGAAGTTGACGGCCGAGAGAAGAATCCATGAGAGACATTCATTCGTCAGGAGTTAGCGACCGACTACGCAAACTAACAGCTTGCGCTACAGGCCTAACGGTCGTCGTGATCGTAGTCGCGGTTATTGGTTCAACTGTCGCATACCAGACAACGCAAGCACTTCAGGCCAGCTCAGCAACATTCCCAGCAAACAATCTCAA
>DASSCX010000030.1:0-10663 GCA_035697425.1 Pyrinomonadaceae bacterium
GCGTGCTATTGAACTTTTTGCCAGGCAAAGCCGGATGAAAAAGGGTGGCGGGTTCAGTGTCGAGGGGAACCTGAATCTGGCGGAGGGTTTCGTACCGCTCAAGATTCGTGTTGACGTTTTGTAGCGCCATTTGTTTGTGCCCATCGGTCAACTCCAGTCCGAAGAGTTGTTCGGCGCCGCGCATCATTTCCTTATTCACACGCAATGGCGCCGGAGTCGGCGTCGGCGTCGGCGACGGCGAAGGTGTAGGAGTTGGAGTAGGCGTTGGATTTTGGGCGAGCGACTTGCTGGCAATGTTTGGCATCGTTGCCGCCGCGACACCGAGTGCAGGAACAAGCTTGACGAATGTTCGCCGGTTTAGCTTTTCAACTTTCGAGTGGCGCTCAGCGTGACGTGTCTTTTTCGATTCGCGCATTCGCTTCATTTTCATTCCCTCAAATAACCTCGGGCGCCTGTGGCGGGACGCACCTACATCACCCACTACGGTTTCGTCATGCTTTGCCCGCTTACGGGGAGTGCACTGCCATACTTAAGTTGTACGAGTTTGGTAACTCCGTCCGCTTGAAGCGTGAGAATGTAAAGATTGTCGAAGTCGGTTTCCGGAATAATAGGCAAGCTTGGTCCGCCAAGCGCCGCGATAATTTCCGGAACCGTATTATTGTGGCCAGCTATGAAAATCGTTTCGCCAGCACGGCGAGCACGAATCTGAGAGACGAGGTCGGAAGTTTTCTTTGCCTCCATCACAGTCACCGGCACACGTAAGCGCTCCCCCAACGGCTTAACCGTTTGCTGTGTCCGCTTGAATTGCGTTGCGTAAATCGCTGTAATGCCGCTGCTGCCGAACATCCTTGCGATCTCTTTCGCGCGCGCTTCGCCTTGTACACTCAAATCCGGATCTTTATTTTCTGGAGGCACGACCATCTTCTCAGCGTGTCGCACTAGAATGATCGTTTTTGGCTGTGCCGCTTGATGGGCGGCAAGCGCACCTGAGAGCGAGCTGCCCGCAAAGAGCACGGTCAAGGCAAAGCATCCAAAGATAAGTTGTAAGAGCGACTGGCTGCGTTGGTTTGTCGTCATAGTTTTCAAGGGTGCTAATTGAAATGAAGTGACCACCTAAACATATCACTGCGCTGCCCCGGGTTTGAAGTTTTGGAGATCGCTTTTGTCATCGCCTTGCCTTAAAACTCAGACTAGTGGGACCGTTCGGCTTTGCCGCCTTCCGTGCGGTAAGGCTTGCCTTACCGGCCCGATGCTCTCTTCCTTCGAGCGCGAGGCTCAGCCTCGCGCAAGATAATTAAATCCATTCTCGGTAAGGTAAACCTTACCGCACGGAAAGCGGCAAAGCCGCAAAACGGCAATCGGCATGTCGGATGCAAACGATTTCCGAAGGTGGTAGTCTATGAAGCACAATCAACATCATTATTTCGGTGTTCGCAACGCATGCAGTACGGCGTATACAGGAGCGTGAGGTAGTCAGTTTGAGTCAGCAGCAAAAACCAGATTTATCAGAAGTAATTGCGGAGAACTTCGGCGCCAATGCGACGTATGTTGAAGGCCTTTTGAGCCGCTTTCGCAGCAATCCTAATCTAGTAGACGAGTCGTGGCGGGCGTATTTTGCCGAGTTGCTGGGTGACGGTTACCAAGCGGCCCAGCCCGAGAATGACAATGGCAGCCGGACGAGCGCGATCGTCACGCCCGAAGCGGCCGCGCCGGTATCGACCGCCGCGAAGCCTGCTCCCGCGAAAAAACCCGAACCCCAAGCTGTCACACCGACAACAACTCCAAGCACTGAAGCCCAACCGATTCGCGGCGCGGCTCTCAAGATCGTGGAGAACATGGAGGCCAGCATCTCGGTCCCCACTGCCACTTCCCAACGACGGAT
The DNA here is from genome assembly GCA_035697425.1 of Pyrinomonadaceae bacterium. Classification (GTDB taxonomy): domain Bacteria; phylum Acidobacteriota; class Blastocatellia; order Pyrinomonadales; family Pyrinomonadaceae; genus PSRF01. The sequence goes on from DASSCX010000030.1 coordinate 1,883, forward strand.
CCCGGTTAAGTTGTTAGACGAAAACCGGCGCATCATTAACAAATATCTGGAAGAGAACAATCGCGGTAAGACCTCTTATACGCACTTGATTGCCTGGGCCATGCTGCGTGCTCTCGATCAGTATCCGCGTCTGAACGACGGTTATGCTGTCATCGATGGAGCTCCGACGCGCCTGGTTCGTGAGGATGTAAATCTGGGAATTGCAATTGACATCGCTAAGAAGGACGGCACGCGAAATCTTCTCGTTCCGAACATCAAGGCCGCAAACAAGCTGCGGTTCTCAGAGTTTCTGGAAGCGTACGACGAAGTAGTAAAACGCGCTCGTGAAGGAAAACTTCAGATAGCGGATTTTCAGGGCACGACAATTTCGCTAACTAACCCGGGCACGATTGGCACAGTAGCGTCGACGCCCAGGTTGATGGCGGGACAATCAGCAATCATCGCGACGGGCGCCATTGAATATCCCGCGGAGTATCAAGCGATGGCCGCTGAAGCTTTGTCCCAGTTGGGAATCAGCAAAGCGATCACCATCAGCAGCACCTACGATCATCGCATCATCCAGGGTGCTGAGTCCGGTTCGTTTCTCGCGCGCACCCACGAACTCATCCTCGGGAGACACAATTTCTACGACGACATCTTTGTCGATCTGGGAATTCCCTACGCGCCGCTACGCTGGGATGTCGATCGCAATCCGTTTTTCTTGTCAGCAGACCGGAAACGCGAACAAACGATCAAGGAAGCGCGCGTGATGGAGCTGATTAATGCCTATCGTGTACGCGGTCACCTGATCGCCGACATCGATCCCCTCCACGCGATGCCCTTGCTCTATCACGCAGAATTGGATCTGGAAACTTACGGTCTCACCATTTGGGATCTCGATCGCGAATTCATCACCGGGGGGCTCGCGGGAACCGAGACCGCGCCGCTTCGCGAGATCCTTGCCATTCTGCAGCGCGCTTACTGCGGCAAAGTGGGAATTGAGTACCGTCACATTCAAAGCAAAGAACAGAAGGTTTGGATTCGCGAACAGATTCGCCGGCAGTTTGTTGAGCCGCAACCGATCGCGCCTGAGATCAAGAAAAAACTCCTCTGGAAACTGATTTCGGCGGAACAGTTTGAACGGTTCCTGCATACGAAGTACCTGGGACAAAAGCGATTCTCCCTTGAAGGCTGCGAAACGATAATTCCTCTCCTCGATCGTCTGATCGAAGATGCCGCCGCGCGTGGCGTTGAAGACATTACCCTCGGCATGGCTCACCGGGGCCGCCTCAACGTGCTCGCGAATGTGATTGGACACTTCTGCGAACGAATCTTTGCGTCGTTTGAGGGCTCGGCCCATCCGTCATTCCCGGCCGATGAGGGCGACGTGAAATACCACCAGGGGGCTGTGGGAGAACGCGAGACCGCCGATGGTCGCAAAGTCCGGCTGACCCTCTCACCCAATCCGAGTCATCTTGAAGCCGTGGATCCGGTTGTGGAAGGTATGGTGCGGGCTAAGCATGATGCAATGCGAGCCCAGGGCGCTTCGCGCGAAGAAGTGATCGACCGCGCCTTGCCCGTGTTGTTACATGGCGATGCAGCTTTTGCCGGCCAGGGCATCGTGATGGAGACCTTGAACCTCGCTGACCTGAAGGGCTATCGCACCGGCGGCACGATTCACATCATCATCAACAATCAAATTGGCTTCACCACTTCACCGGAAGCCGGGCGCTCCACGATTTACTCCACCGACGTGGCCCGGATGACGCAGTTGCCCATCTTCCATATCAACGGTGACGATCCTGAAGCTGCCTATCGCACGTTACAAATCGCGCTCGACTACCGTCAGGAGTTCAACAAGGACGTGGTGCTTGACGTCGTCGGATTCCGCAAACTTGGTCATAACGAAACCGACGAGCCCAGTTATACGCAACCTTTAATGTATACGCGCGTGAAAGCGCATCCCGGCGTGCGCACCATTTATTCGAGCAAATTGATCAGGGAGGGCGTCATTGACGAAGCCGAACTGAAAGGGATGATCGAGGAACGGATCAAACGCTACGAAGATGCTCTCAACCGGGCGAAACAGGCAGTCGCAGAAAAGGAACCCCCGCGAGCCGCTACTCCGCTTGCGGAACTCGACGGCTCTGAAGTGGTTGAAACTGGCGTCGCAGCCGAGACTATCAAAGAGATCGCTCAGAAGATCGCCGTCATTCCTCACGATTTCAATATCAATCCCAAGATGGTGGGCCAGCTGGCACGGCGCGCCAAGATGGGTGAAGGAACCTTGCCGATTGATTGGGCTTTCGCGGAGGCAGTCGCGTTTGGCTCAACCGTGCTTGAGGGAACTCGGGTGCGGTTAAGTGGACAGGATTCGGGCCGCGGCACGTTTAGCCAGCGTCACGCGGTTTTATACGACACCCAAACTGGCCATAGTTGGACGCCACTCGCTGAATTGCGCTCCGCAGTAAATCCAGAAGCACAGTTTGAAGTTTTTGATAGCTCGCTTTCAGAGGAAGGCGTGCTGGGATTTGAGTACGGCTATTCGGTGATTGCGGCTGAGGCTCTCGTCATTTGGGAAGCGCAATTTGGCGACTTCGGTAATGGCGCGCAAACAATCATTGATCAGTACATCGCTGCCTCCGAAGACAAATGGAAACAGACTTCGCGCCTGACACTGCTTTTGCCACACGGTTATGAAGGTCAGGGACCCGAGCACTCCAGCGCGCGACTGGAGCGTTACCTGCAACTCTGCGCCGAAAATAATCTCCAGGTTTGTAATCCCACGACCCCCGCACAGTATTTCCATCTGCTGCGACGCCAAACCAGGCCGGGCATGGAACGACCGCTCGTGGTGATGACTCCCAAGAGTTTGCTGCGTCTTCCGGTTGCAACTTCGACGATTGATGATCTTGTCAACGGCGGGTTTCAGCCGCTAATCCGCGATGCCGAGATACAAGACAATGACGCCGTCAAACGTATTGTGTTGTGCAGCGGTAAGCTCTATTACGATCTGATCGAAGCTCGCAAGAAGTCAGGCGACATGCAGGTTTGCATCGTGAGGCTGGAGCAGTTTTATCCGTTTCCTCTGAAAGCACTCGAGGAGACCCTGCCGCTTTATCCGAATGCGACTCAAATCGCCTGGGCGCAGGAAGAACCGAAGAATATGGGCGGCTGGACTTTCGTCGAGCCACGTTTAGAAAAGTTGCTGCCGGGATGCGATCGGGCTATCTACATCGGCCGGGGCCCATCGGCAAGTCCCGCGACCGGCTCCTACGCGATCCATCAACAGGAACAGGCCAGCCTGGTTCAGCTCGCCCTCACGCCTTCATCCTCCAACGAAGGAGCGATCGTCTAGAACTTTATTTTGCTGAGAAGTCATGCGCCGCCTTAGGTTCGGCTTTGCCGCCTGATGTGAGGCGGCGGCTTTGCCACGCCGTAAAAATGCTTTTGAGATTTGGGGCTATGCCCTCGTTGCGGTCTTTGGCCAAATAAATCCTCAGGGCGAAGCCCGCACGAAGGGCATAGCCCGGGGGAATCTGTCCCACTACGGCGGGGCAAAGCCACCGCCTCACATCCGGCGGCAAAGCCGACGCCGCGACGGAGGACTTAGGGCGCCGCATACAATGTTAGTCATATCAGGTCGCAGCCTTGATGCGAGATCGTTACGGAAGCAATGAGTGTATTATCGGCGAGGTAAAGCCGGAGCCTCAACGAATCGTGGCGATGCGTACTGGTTTTGGTGGCACACGCATCGTTGATATGCTGGTTGGCGATCAATTGCCCAGAATCTGTTAGGCGTCCCGCACAGTAATAATCTTCATGGAAGCATCTCTATCAGCCGCAGGCGTCATCGCCTTACTCGGACTCGGATTGGTTTTCGGTCTTAAACACGCGACCGAAGTCGATCATGTAGTCGCCGTTTCAACTATTGTCAGCGAACATCGAAGCGTTTGGCGTTCGGCGCTCGTTGGCGGCCTCTGGGGCGCGGGGCATACGGTCGCGCTCTTAATTGTCGGAGTGGGTTTGCTGGTGTTCCGCTTGCCAATGCCGCCGTCGCTGGCGTCAGGACTAGAGTTTGGTGTGGCACTAATGATTATTGGTCTCGGTGTCCTAACCGTGGTGCGGGTGTTGCGCAAACGCGCGGACGTTCACATTCATCGTCACACCCACGATGGGCAATCACACGTTCACATTCACTTCCACGAGCAGGGGACAGAGCACGGAAGTGCTATGCAGCATACTCCCGCTCCACACTCACACGCCGTTTCACGGATCGGTTTGAAACCGGTACTGGTGGGGGCAATGCACGGTTTGGCCGGTTCGGCGGGCCTGACGCTGCTGGTGCTGACTCAAATCAAGTCCGTAGGATTGGGACTGGTTTATCTGGGCGTCTTCGGCCTGGGTTCGACGCTGGGGATGCTTTTGATGTCAGGATTGATTGGGTTGCCATTCGTGTTTAGTGGCAAGCGATTTAGCAACATCAACTACGGACTGCAAACTGCGGCGGGCTGTCTCAGCATCGCTTTCGGATTGTGGTATGCCTATCAGGTCAGCACTGGTTGAGTCTCTCTCAGTGCGTGGGGTTGGTGCAGGCGGCCGCGATCGGTCGCCTTTTTAGTTTGGTTGCTGCGAGAACTCGTTACCGCTTTATAATCGCCGCGCCAAAGGAACAGCCAAGTGCCTAAGCATGCCAAGAGCGCTAAGCTGTCGCAATTATTCGGTACTCTACGGTCGCTACTGCTCCCGTACTGCACCGACTACCGCCGGTACCTACCTCGGCACTCTTGGCGTTTCTTACCACTCGGCGGTTGAATCTTGGAGCACCACAACATTCTCAGGAGCATAACTGTGCCAGATAAGCCGAAGACAATCGATGAGTATCTTGCAGCCTTGCCAGGTCGCCAGCGAGTCGCGCTCGAGAAGTTGCGCCAGACGATTCGGGCGGTAGCACCAAAGGCGGAAGAGACTATTAGCTATGGACTCTGTGCTCTTCGTCAGAATGGAATGCTCGTCGGGTTTGGCGCAAGGCCAAACCATTGCGCCTTCTACCTAATGAGTGCTGCAACACTGAAGTCTGTTTTAGGCGAGCTCAAAGGCTATGACCTCAGCAAGGGCACCATTCGCTTTCAGCCGGAGAAACCATTACCCGTTGCGCTTGTGCGGAAGTTAGTAAAGGCGAGGCTTGCGGAAAACGAAGCTGGGAAGAAGAGAAAAAGTATCTCAGCGCGGAAGAAAGTAGCAGTCAAGACTGCGCCCAAGTTGAAGTCGCGGAAGAAGTCGGCAGCACCCTCAGGTGACATCGATGCGACTGCGGTTGTTGAAAAGTTGAAACGGCTTGGTAGCAAAAGCGTCCGCGACGGCATGGCGCGTTACGCTATCCCCGCGGACAACGCCTTCGGCATCGCAGTGGGAACCTTACACAAACTAGCCAAGCAACTCGGCCGCAACCATAACCTCGCCCTTGCGCTTTGGAAATCCGGTTGGTTTGAAGCACGGATGCTGGCGACTTTTGTGGACGAACCTGAGCGCGTCACTCCGGCCCAGATGGATCGCTGGTGCCGCGACTTTGACAGTTGGGCCATTTGCGACACGGTCTGCTTTCATCTGTTCGATCGCACGCCTCACGCCTATGCCAAGGTCGAACAATGGGCCGAACGGCGCGAGGAGTTCATCAAGCGAGGAGCCTTTGCTTTGCTTGCCTGTCTTGCCCTGCATGACAAGGCAGCCGACGATGAAGCGTTCCTGAGGTATCTACCTTTGATTGAGAAGGCAGCCCCTGACGAGCGGAACTTCGTGAAGAAAGGTGTCAGTTGGGCGCTAAGATCGATCGGAAGACGCCAGATTGTGAAGGGAGCAGTGCTCGACGTGGCAGCGCGACTAGCCGCATCCCCGGAACCGGCAGCGCGTTGGATTGGAAAAGATGCGCTGCGAGATTTAACTAGGAAGCGTTGAACTTGGATCGCGGGCGTCCCGCCCGCAAATGAATCGCAAGGTGCGAACCGTGCGGAGATCACTTACAAAGGACGCGCGCCTGCGGCGCGTTGCGGGCGAGACACCCGCGATCCGACATGCCCTTGAAGAAACCGCAGGGAGCGAACAAACAGATAACCCACTTGATAGGGAAAGCGCGGCAGCCGGTTGAATGATCCGCCGACACCGACAGTGCCAATGATCGGCGTCGGCCAACGAGCCAAGAGGGCCTTCACCAAACCACGCGGGTGCTGCACATAAAAATTTATTGGGGCATGCTGGCTAAAGTGGTTTGCGAAAGATTGGCCCCAGGCTTTCAGTACTGTCTTCACAATCCACCCAGGTTGTTGTTTGAGTTGAAAGGGAACCCGACTTACGTCCGCGTCAAGTAGTTCGTGCGCCAAGCCAATCACACAGCGAATCCAGTCGGCGTGCTTCTGTTGTCCCCCAAAACACTTACCCCAATCAAAGTCCGCCGGTTGCTCTTCGAGCGCAACTGCAATATCGCAGAGTCCAATCGGTCGTTCCACGCCATGGCGCAGTAAGTGGAAACACAGAACGCGCAGATGGTCTTCAGGGGCAAGTACTCTTACTGGCACTTCATCAAGAGGCTCGAGTTGAGAACGAGAAAATAGGTCATCCCAATCGTGGTGATCAAGCAGTCGTGTTCCCTCATGCAAATCCACGGGATAGCGATCGCCGGCGACGCGTAGTGTCTCTCTCGCTGTCGCATAGTCCGCAGGCCTCACACAGAGATCGATGTCGCCGTAAGGTCGCAAGCCAGCTTCCGGATAGAGACGGGCGATGGCCCAACCCTTGACCAGCAATGGTTCGACACCTGCAGCGCGAAGCAGTTTGAGCACTTGCTTGATGTTGGTTTCGTGTACGGCCGCTTGAATCGCATGCAGGCGATAAGCTTGTTGCAGTTCGTTAGCTGCGGGAGTTGCTACTAACGGAGAATTTCGGATGAGGCGCCAAGCCAAAGCCCCTGCTCCGGATTGCAGAAGCAGGGGCGTGATTTTGGCTAACTCTGCCGGTGTAACAGTTGGATCGCGTGGTTGCTGGCGCCATGAGCCGGCAAGCAAGGCGGCCACAAGTTCTCCGCTCGTTCTCATGGCCGCTGTTTCACCGCCTTTACAGCGCTAAGTGCACTTGCAACCAGTGCCACCGAACGGCTGACACGTTTGTCCGCCGCTGCCACCCGAGCAGGGAGTGCCGCCGCAATTCGGCTGCACGCGCGCGTTGCACTCCGCAGGGAGGATGGACGTTTGCGCGTTCGCTGCGGTTGGGGCAACGATCGACACAATGACAGGAAGGGCGAATGCCGCGGCTGCCCCGATGCGCATCATCTGGCGCCGACTGATGTGCGGAAGTCCGGCGGGTCGAGTGACTTTGGCTTCGAGCAGGTTAAACTTGCTTAACTGATCCAGCGCCAACCACACAGTTTGCTCGTCTGCCGGCACCTTGAACTCTCTGCTCAGTGCCTGAGCGACCTCGCCCACCGTCCTTCGTCCGTTACACTTCTTCCAAATGAAAGCAGCGCTAGAATTCAAGGAGTGAGCCTTGTCCCGCTCCAAGTCGTAAACCAGAACTTCGTCATCCAGTCCTTTAACGACCAGACCCGCTTTCCTGGCCCGCGGCATTACCTTTTCATTCGCTTGTTTCATGATTGTCCTCTGGGCTATGACAGTCTGTTAGCGCTTTGTGGGGGCGGATGTTATCACATTAGGAGCGTGATAAGGACTCTAAAATTAATTCTGCTGTCTCTTTTGCGTCGCCCCTGCGACCTTTGAAAATTCTCGCTTTAGTCACCGCTTGTTGAATGCTGCTAAGCGATTCTTCTGGACGAGTGCGAGCCGGGACGGTGTTCGCTAAGACTTCGAGTGCGCCCTGACCTGCCGACAATTTGCGCGGTCGCCAACGAGCGCCGGTTTGATACTGGCTTACGACAATCATTCCTACTGGCATGGGCTTGGTGCCGACGCGGCCGCCAAGGGTTTCGGCCCGCACTTTCGTTTGCTCGTCAGTGCCCGGTAAACGCAATCCCAGTCGTCGCGGATAGGGATGGACGCGACCGCGTTCGTCGAGCACCGCAAATTCATCTGAATAATAAGTGGCGCCAGCTCGCACCAGTTCGGCTGTTAACGTCGACTTCCCGCTCATACTCTTCCCGGGAAGGACGATCGCTTGTCCTTGCCACTCGACGACGCCCGCGTGCACGAAGATGCGCCGCCGCGCGAGGATGCCAACATAGATTTCAATGTCCGATTCAAAGACCTTTAGCACCAGTTCCGGATCGAGAGAGCGCGCCGCCCTAATGCCACCGGCATACAGCAGGTTAAAGCGGCGCACGTTCGTATTAGGACTGTTGTCGCTTAGCAGCAACGAATACATGTTTACGACCACAGGCGATGCGGCCGGCTTCCAGCCAGGAGGAAGTCGATCGATCATCAACTGGAGGTACTTTGGCTCATTAACTCGCAGGCCAATGCGCACGCCGTAAGAGTTAATAGCTATGCCTGCCGCCCACCCGAGGCGGTCAATTTTCTCCAGTCAAGTAGAACTGTATCGATAACGAGGTAACTCTTGCATTCTCGTCTAAAACTCCCTGGACTTAAAAGTGAATACTCCTGCTATTTTTTGTAAACCAATTCCAACGGCTCTGCCGTCGGAATTGGCATCGCGGCGGCAAAGCCGTTGCGACATCGAACTTTCTTAACCACGTCTTGTTGTTATATCCCGAAGTGATAAGTTTCTAGCGCAGCGCTTAGCTACCACCCTTCGCGCCGAGAGAGTTACCGGGGCGGTTAGTCTGATCTGTCGCGTAGT
>DASSCX010000031.1:0-12336 GCA_035697425.1 Pyrinomonadaceae bacterium
ATGCTGGAACTACGCAATATCACCAAACGGTTTGGCAACGTACTAGCAAACGACCACGTCAACCTGGCGGTGAAGCCGGGGACCATTCACGCGATCGTCGGTGAGAATGGCGCGGGCAAGTCTACAGCGATGCGCATCGCCTACGGATTCTACAAGGCGGATGAAGGCCAGATTCTGGTTGACGGTCAAGGCCGAGTGATTACCTCACCCCATGACGCAATCGCCCTGGGCATCGGCATGGTGCACCAGCACTTTATGCTCGTCGATACCATGACCGTGGCTGAGAATATTGTTCTGGGAGCTGAGCCCGGGAGCCCGGCCGCGCTCGACCTCGAGAAAGCGCGAACCGAGATTAGGCGCGTTTCTGAGGAGTTCAAACTCGCAGTTAATCCCGACGCAGTTATCGAACATCTTTCCGTTGGCCAGCAACAGCGCGTCGAGCTTTTGAAGGCACTCTATCGCCACGCGCGCCTGCTGATTCTCGATGAACCGACCGCAGTACTGACGCCGCAGGAGGTGGACGAGTTTTTCGCTATCCTGCGCCGCATGCGAGAACAGGGCAAAACCGTCGTTATCATTACGCATAAACTGTCAGAGGTGCTGGCAATCTCCGACGAGGTTACGGTCATGCGCGACGGCAAGGTAGTTGGTAATCTCGAGACAAAACAAACCAATGCGGCTGAGCTAGCGCGTTTGATGGTGGGTCGTGAAGTATTGCTGCGAGTTGAAAAGCCGGAGGCGAGAGTCGGTCAGCCGATGTTAATTGTCGCCGGTCTTACGGTGAAACGCGCCGACGGAAGTAAGCGGGTCGATAACGTTTCATTTGAAGTCTGCGCAGGTGAGATCCTGGGAATAGCCGGCGTCGAGGGAAATGGCCAGACCGAGCTGATCGAAGCGCTTGCCGGACTGGTAAGCCCGGCGCATCTTTCCGGCAAGATCCTTTTTTCCGGCCGGGATATTGCCCGCGAGGGCGCGCGTCTGCGTCGTGAGTTGGGAATTGCGCACATTCCCGAAGATCGTCACCGGCGAGGCTTGTTGTTGGAATTCGATCTGGCAGAGAACTCAATTCTGGGAGTGCACTACCGTAAACCAATTGTCAGTCTCGGAGGAGTCTTTCTCGACAGCAGCGCTGTACAGCAACGCGCTCGGGAAATCATCGAGGGCTTCGACGTGCGTCCTGCTAATGCGGCGCTTCCGGCGCGTGCGCTGTCGGGGGGGAACCAGCAAAAGTTGATCATTGGCAGAGAAGTTAAGGTCGATCCCAAACTGCTTTTGGTGTCCCAGCCGACTCGAGGCGTGGACATCGGCGCAATTGAATTCATTCATCGCAAACTCGTGGACCTGCGCGACAGCGGCTGTGCGGTGTTGTTAGTTTCAGCGGAGCTTGAAGAGGTAACCTCGCTCTCGGATCGTTTGCTAATCATCCACGAAGGCCGCATCGCCGGTGAAGTGGATCCTAAAGTAGCAACGCTTGAAGAGATCGGATTGCTGATGACACGGGGACACTAAGAAATGGCCTGTGGCCATTTCGAACTTTGTACTTTGTTCTTGGCACTTTGTTCGCCCATGTGACTTGCTTCAAACATTCGCCGCTGCAAGCAGCGGAAGAAAAGCCAAGAACAAAGTACAAAGCACAAAGTTCAAAAAATAGAGTTCCACCACGATATCAATTCAAGATTCGATGACTCTTTTAAAAGAACTGCTCTTTCCGCTAATCGCCGTGCTGGCGGCGTTTATTGTTGGTGGCATTCTCATCCTGCTCGTCGGTGATAATCCACTGCACACGTATGGCCTGCTATTCGGCAGCGCGCTTTCGTGGCCCGTCGGCGTGGGCTACACGCTTTTTTACGCCACGCCACTTATCTTTACCGGCCTTGCAGTGGCCCTGGCATTTCGTTGCGGTCTCTTGAATATCGGCGCGGAAGGCCAACTCTACGTAGGGGCGTTTGCCGCTGCCTGGGTTGGCATTGAGTTTGGCGGCGTGTTCATCAAGAACGGTGCCGGCGAGATTGTTAACTCACCGATAGCAAACCTGCCTATCGCTCTGTTGCTGCCGCTCTGTTTTATCGCCGCGGTTGGCGTGGGAGCCATTTGGGGTGGCATCCCTGGGGTGCTAAAAGCGAAGTTTGGCTCGCACGAGGTAATCAACACGATCATGTTGAACTTCATTGCGATCGCGCTTTGTAGTTACTTCACACAGTATCACTACAAGATTCCCGGCGATCCGATCATGCAGACGGCGGAGATAGGTTCGAACGCCAACATAATGCGTCTGGGAAAGTTTATTCCCGGGATGCCGAGCTTTATTCCGCTCAATGCTTCTTTCGTACTCGCACTGCTCTGTTGTCTATTGGTTTATCTTTTTCTCTGGCGCACAAAATGGGGCTACGAGCTCCGTGCCACAGGGACAAACCCGAGCGCCGCGGAATATGGTGGCATCTCGGTGCGTAAGCAAATAATTATCGCCATGACAATCTCGGGCGGGCTCGCGGGCATGGTGGGAATTAACGAAGTGCTTGGTTATCGTCATCGCTACTACGATGGTTTTTCCGATAACTATGGCTTCACGGGAATCGCCGTCGCTTTATTGGGACGGAATCATCCCGTCGGTGTGATCCTTGCGGCGTTGCTCTTTGCTGTACTTCAGCGAGGCGGTATTCCGGTCGATGCTTTCACGGAGTCAGTGACGAAAGATATCGTCCAGGTGTTGCAGGGAACCATTATCTTGTTTGTCGCGGCTGAGGCGTTCTTCCGCGGTCCCTTTGCCAAGTGGGGCCTCTTGAAACGCGGGAAGGTGTAGCGGGGTTTTAACCATGGCCGACATTTTCACAATCGCACTGATTTGGTCGACGATACGTTTGTCGACACCGCTGATTCTGGCCGCGTTGGGTGGGCTCTATTCAGAGCGTTCCGGTGTGATCAATATTGCGCTCGAAGGAATGATGCTTGCCGGCGCCTTCACGGCGGCGGCTGTCACTCATGCCGCGGGCAATCCATTTGTCGGGCTTCTGGCCGGCATGGGCGCCGGATTGTTAGTAGCCGCAATCCACGCTGTAGCCTGCATTCGTTATCGTGCCGACCAGGTCGTGACGGGTACAGCAATCAATATACTAATGATAGGCATGCCGCCGTTCCTGAGCGGAGCATTCTTCCTTTCATCCGGATCTACACCGCAAATTGCCAAAGACCAACTGATCCCCTGGACCCCAATTGTGATCGCTTTTGTGCTCGTGCCCCTCACCTGGTACGTGCTTTACAAAACTCCGTTTGGCCTGCGCCTCAGATCAGTTGGAGAAAATCCGGAAGCAGCGGATGCCGCCGGGGTTCGTGTGGCAAGAATGAGATATGCGGGCGTACTGCTTTCAGGAGTTCTCGCGGGAATAGGTGGGGCGTATCTTTCAATTGGGCAGTCGTCGCTCTTTACGCGAAACATGACCTCCGGTCGCGGTTTCATTGCGCTTGCTGCTCTCATTTTTGGTAAATGGCGACCAGTGCAAACGATGCTGGCGTGCTTGTTGTTTGGTTTTACTGAAGCGATAACGATTCAGATGCAGGGAGTAGTGAAACTTCCTTCCGGCGACGATATTCCGATTCAGTTTATCCAGATGGTTCCGTATGTGCTCACGATAATTGTGCTGGCTGGCTTTATCGGCTCGTCACGTCCTCCGCAGGCGCTTGGTATACCTTATGAAAAGGAGCGCTAATCAATAGCAGCGAAATGGGTGAAGGATCGGCAGTTTCCACTTTGTACGCGCGTGCTGAACAGGCGGCCCGAACTATCCGTTCGCGTACTAGTCTCGAGCCGCAAGTAGCCCTCGTATTGGGCAGCGGACTCGGTGGCTTTGCGGACGAATTTGCCGATGCGGTGGCGATCCCTTACGGCGAAATTCCCGGTTTTGCGACTTCCACCGCGGAAGGCCACGCTGGGCGACTCGTAGTCGGCAAGGTCGGCCTGGTGCCGGTGATCGCGATGCAGGGTCGGGTTCATTTCTATGAAGGCTACACACTTGAAGAAGTCACTTTTCCGATTAGGGTTTTTAAACTTCTGGGAATCAAACGCTTGATCCTGACGAACGCCGCTGGAGGCATCGACATCGAACTCAGCCAGGGTGCTTTGATGGTAATCAGTGATCACTTGAATTTGATGGGAGTGAACCCGCTGCGTGGGCCCAACGACGAAAGGTTCGGCCCGAGGTTCCCTGACTTGTCAGAAGCTTACTCGCGAGACTTGCAGCAGCAGGTGGTGGAAGTAGCGCGAAACCTGGGCGTTGAGATTCGACGTGGCATCTATGCAGCACTAGCTGGTCCTAGTTACGAAACGCCTGCGGAAATTCATATGTTGCGGGCTTGCGGCGCCGACGCTGTCGGGATGAGCACCGTTCCTGAAACCATTGTGGCGCGTCACATGGGTATCGAGGTGCTGGGAATCTCTTGCATCACCAATATGGCGGCGGGCATTAGCGACGAGCCAATTAACCATGCCGAGGTAATGGAAACGGGAAGGCGCGTGAAGGATACCTTTACAAAACTACTTCGCGGCGTGATCTCCCAGCTTGCAGACTGAAGCCCCCACTTATCCTCCACGCTCGTTTGTGCGATAGTAGGCTCCGTCAGTTTTCAAGGAAGAAAATATTAGTGAGCATGATAATCGGAATTTCCGGAGGTACGGGCTCCGGCAAGACGACAGTCGCCAACCGAATTCTCGAGTCGGTAAGTGCCAGCGAAGTTGTTTTTATTCAACAGGACTCCTATTACCGCAACCTGCAAGATCTGCCGCTCGACATCCGCCAATGCGCAAACTTCGATCATCCCGACGCGATCGATAACGAGCTGCTCGTAAATCACATTCGTAAATTAAAAGCCGGCGAGATGATCGAATTGCCGCTTTACGACTTTCGTACTAATTCACGTCTCAATGAAACCCGGCGCGTGGAACCGAAGCCAATCGTGATCGTGGAAGGCATTTTGATTTTTGCCGATTCCCGGCTGCTTGAACAGATGGATATCAAAGTTTTCGTTGATACTCCGGATGATATTCGCTTCATTCGCCGCCTGCGGCGAGATGTTGCGGAGCGCGGTCGCACGGTTGAGTCGGTGATCGAACAGTACCTGGCAACGGTGCGGCCCATGCACATGCAGTTCGTGGAGCCGTCCAAGCGCCAGGCGGACGTAATCATTCCCGAAGGTGGACATAATCTAGTGAGTATTGATTTGCTTAGCGGAAAAATCAGGGAGAGGTTAGCGGCTACTCTGACCTCAGTCGGAGGTCAGCATTGAACGAACACAATTTCGCGCCCTTAATTGAGGCGGCCACCACCGCGCGTCTGCAATCGGTTGCCCCCTTTTCCAATTTTCTGGTCGGTGCCGCAGTCAGGACCGCAGGCGGTAAGGTTTATGTTGGCTGCAACGTTGAGAGCGCGAGCTACGGTTTAACTGTTTGTGCTGAGCGCGTGGCGATCTGGAAGGCATTGTCGGAAGGCGAACGGGAGTTCACGGAATTAGCGGTGGTCGCCGATACCGGGACGTTGACTCCGCCATGCGGCACTTGCCGGCAAATCATCTGGGAGTTTTGCAAGAACGCAACCATTGTGCTGTCGAACCTCAAGGGGCAAACGGAAATAGTTTCAATTAGAGAGCTTTTGCCTCGGGCATTCGACGCCAGATTTCTGAGCGGCGGAGCGGTCCACGACTAAGCCATCTTACAAGGAACCCCAACTTTGATCAGAAGCCTATGTCAAAACATCTGCTGACCAAGCTCATTTTTTGCGCCATGTTGCTGAACTTTTCATTGCCCGATGCTTCCGCTCAGACGATGAGAAAGCGCGGCGGGCGGGTGGATTTGCTGGTTCTCGGCGGCACCGTGGTAACGATGAACCAAAGCCGCGAAATCATTCTTGATGGTGGCGTAGCTGTGAAGGCAGGAAAAATCGTTGCGATTGGATCACGGGCTGACATCAGCAGTAGCTATGTGGGCCGGCAGACAATCAACGCCGCTGGACGAATTGTCATCCCTGGCTTGATAAACGGGCACACCCATGTGCCGATGGTGCTGTTTCGCGGGTTGGCAGACGACCTTGATCTACAGGAATGGCTGACGAAGTACATCTTTCCGGCGGAAGCAAAAAACGTCACTGAGGAATTTGTGCGTGTGGGGACACGTTTGGGACTGGCGGAAATGGTCCGTGGCGGCACGACTACCTACTGCGACATGTACTACTTCGAAGATGCGATTGCCGAGGAAACGGCGAAAGCCGGAGTTCGTGCCGTGCTCGGTGAAACAGTTATCGATTTTCCCGTCGCTGATAATAAGACCAATGCAGAGGCAATGGCCTACGTTGAAAAGTTTGTAAAGCGTTGGCAGGGCCACGAACTGATTGTCGCCGCCATCGCTCCGCACGCGCCTTACACAGTGTCGGAGGAACACTTGCGGGCCGCGCGCGCTTTCTCTGATCGGACCGGAGCCCCGATTGTCACGCATATTTCTGAAACGAAGCGCGAAGTGGACGACAGCGTTAAGGCCCATGGCGCTAGTCCCATCGCCTACTTGGATCGGATTGGCTTTCTCGGTGAACGAGTGATTGCGGCCCACGTTGTTTGGCCACAGGGAACTGACTCGCAAATTCTAAAGAAGCACGGCGTCGGAGTGATTCATAATCCGCAATCAAACATGAAACTGGCTGCCGGCGTTGCCCCCGTTCCGCAGATGATGAAAGACGGTTTGCTAGTTGGTTTGGGCACGGATGGAGCGGCATCGAACAATGACCTTAGCATGTGGGAGGAGATGGATTCCGCGGCCAAACTTCATAAGGTGATTAGCAACGATCCAAAAGTAATGTCAGCGCAGGAGGCTTTTGAGCTGGCGACGATTCGTGGTGCAGCAGCACTCCACCTGGAAAAGGAGATTGGTTCGTTAGAAGTCGGCAAGCGTGCCGACCTGGTTCTAGTCGAGAGCGATTCGCTAAATCAAATCCCTTCCTACAATGTCTACTCTGATCTCGTTTATGCGACGAAAGCTTCCGCTGTTCAGACCGTAATCATCAACGGTCGAGTCGTGATGCGCGATCGGCGTCTGCTCACGTTGAATGAAAGAGCGATTAAAGCGAGCGCCCAGGTATTTCGTGGAAGAATCATTAAGAGTCTGGCCGCCTCGCCAGGCAGAGAGTAGCGGCCTCACGTCCAAACTAAATCCTTTGACCGGTCTCAGTGCCTCTGCTATCTTTTGCTGACCCCGGCGCTCGCGCACCTGATGCTGTCAACAGTGCACATACTGTTCGACAGCTTCCTATAAACAGTAGACGATCAAAACCCTTCAGGAGATCACGAATGCGTTTTATGAGTCTTTCTCTGACGCTCTTAGGGCTGCTGGTTGGCTTAGTTTTAGCGACGCCGCTTCAGGCGCAATTGAGAAATGAGGGTCGGGGGGTGCAAGAGAGCAAACGCATGGGGCGACTGCCGAAGTCTGTTGAGGTCTCAGGACCAATTCCAGTCGCTGCGAATTATCAGGTGGCGCAAACTACCGGTGCGATCACGCGCGGCGCCAGCGCAGTAACTGGATTCAATTGTGGAGTTGGTGTGCTCGGTGATGATTGTACAGCGCCGTTCGTCCTACCCTTTACATACACGCTTTATGATCAGACGTTTTCGAGCGTTAACGTGAGCACCAACGGTAATCTACAATTTGTGAGTAACAATCCCGATTATGGCCAGGGCGATGTTTGTTTTCCTCTTGAACAATTCAATTATGCGATTTTGCCACATTGGGGCGACCTGACTATTGGCGGTGCAAACGAGGGAGTTTTTACCTCGGTAAGCGGCAATGCCCCCAACAGGATTCTTAACATCGAGTGGCGCGTTTCACTTCTCGGTAATGCTCCGGCGACGCTAAATTTTGAAGTCCGTCTTTATGAAGGACTGGCGCGTTTCGACGTGATCTATGGTACAGCGCCCGGTGGTGGCCGCGACGTCTCGGTTGGCGTTCAAAGAGGCACTGGCTCTACTTATACCGAATTCTCCTGTCACCAGAGCACGTTGCGTAACGGAATGATGCTCATCTTCACCGGCACTGCTGATCCGTCCCTGTTCACTGCCGGACGCGTCACGGATTCCGATGGCAACCCAGTCGCGGGCGTGAACGTGAATCTTAGCGGTACCTCAAGCGCCATGGTCACAACGGATGGAACCGGCGACTACATTTTCCCGGGTCTAACTTCCGGAGGAACCTACACAGTAACTGCGACGCAGGCAGGCTTTGACTTTTTCCCGCAAATGCGAAACTTCGGTCCTGGCTTCCGCGCGTTCACGGGGAATTTCATCGTTAATTTTATTCGCACTGTTCCGCCTAATCCCGGCGATATTCTAATTAGCGAATTTCGCTTCCGCGGCGAAGATGTGTTTACGGCCGTGAATGAGTTCGTCGAGATCCTTAACAACACTAACCAGGGAATTACGGTAAACGTCACGGACGGTTCATTAGGTTGGCTGGTCAGGACCGCCGATCCCTCTATCAAATTCATTATCCCTAACGGCACTACCATTCCCGCCCGCGGCCATTACCTCGCGGGAAATGGCAGCGGCTACAACCTCTCCTCATATGGCGCCGCCGACACCTTCTATAGTGGTGACATTCCTGATACAGGTGGGGTGGCAATCTTTTCCACAGCCAACTCTGGTTCGCTCGACCTTGCCCATCGGCTTGACGCTGCGGGTTTCACAGGTGAACCTGACCCGCTGTATCGGGAAGGCGTCGGACTAATTTCGCCGGGCGCCAACGCGGGTAACTACAGCTTCGTGCGAAAACTGACCACAGGGATTGCGCAGGATACGAATGACAATGTGGCCGACTTCCAGTTTGTTTCCACTAATGGCGGAAGTTACGGTGGTGTTAAATCTACTCTCGGCGCGCCCGGACCGGAGAACACGGCCAGTCCGATCCAACGCAACGCTCAAATCACGGCAGCACTTATCGATCCGTCAGCGGGAACGAGTAATCCGCCAAACCGTGAGAGCAATAGCACGCCGAATTCGTGCGGCGGACCAAATTGCGCCCTCGGAACTCTAACTATACGTCGACGGTTTACGAACAATACCGGACAGTCAGTCACCAAGCTTAGGTTCCGTATTGCTGACGTAACTATCTTGGGAAACACTGTCGTGGGCGGGGCTGATTTGCGTTTGCTCGATTCGCCCGGAGGTGTGGTCACGGTCACGGGCGGTGGCACTGTGGTGGTGAGGGGCCTAACAGTAGAACAAGGGACACCCACGGTGTCGATTCCGCAACCAAATGGCGGCGGCATGAATACCTCCATGGCAGTAGGTTTTATCAATGTGTCGCAGCCCCTAGAACCGGGCGCAAGCGTCAACGTGGAATTTAGGCTCGGTATCCAGCTAGTCAAGATTTTCCGCGGCAAGGTGCCGGACTTCGGCCGTTCGAAACCAAAGTTCTTTGTTAACATCGAGGCGCTGCCGTAAGATTGCAGCTTCCATCAAGACAAAACAGCCGGTTCGACTTTGGTCTATACCGGCTGTTTTGCTTTTCCCCCAAACGTGAGGTGAACAGTACAAGACTATCTCAAGCGAATTAGAGCACTCCTTTCATCTGTCGGCTTGCCTGAAAAGCGATAAAGGACGATAATAAGCCGTCAAAATTGGTTAACCGTTAAGCGAGCTTGTTAAGCTCGCCTTTTATTTTTTGGAGTGGCATTAGTGAAGGCAATTGAATTTCTTCGGTATCCCCTTCTCAACAGAGTCATTTTCCCTTCAATCCTGTTTCTTTCGGTGACATTCGGAATCGCGCCTGCGTTTGCTCAGAGTAACGACCCAGACTCCAATTCCGGAGCCGGAACGGCGATGCAGGCACGGATTGAGCGTGCGCGGGCTTTAGCAGCCGCGCACCAGTTAAGTGCAGCAGCAGGGGAATTAGATGTTTTGCGGACCACCGCGCAAGACGATTCCATACGTAATGTCGCTTCGCTGATGTTGATGAGCATTTGTTTGGAAGAAGGGAACTACGCCCGCGCCGAATCGCTCCTGGAAGAGACTTTCAAAGCCCGCCAGGTAAAAAAAGACGCTTCTATTCGTACGTATTTCGCTTTGGCCGGACAGGCCGTTAATGGCGCCCGTGCGCATCTGACTCGCTATCGGAACTTTGGGATCAACGTTAGGGATGCAACGCTGCCAAAGGAGGCCTTGGCGGACTTGGATCGCTTACGGATGCTGCTCGAGCGCATGAGCTTCCAGGCCCGGGAAATCAGCAAGGATCAGCCAAAGGCGTACGAATCATTGGCACTGCTCGAAGATATACTTGGGATTCGCTTGTCGTTGGCCCGCGACGAAGAGGACCGGGCAAAATGGGAAGGCGAACGCGCCGGGGTTAGACAAGGTTTAGTGCTAAATCAAAGCCAGGTTGCTTCCCTCGGTTCAGTGCCTCCCGTGACAGCAGTGTTGGAGAACTCCCCGCAACAGAATTCCGAGATTATTTCTGCGCCTACCCAGCCGGCGACCAATTCAGGCGAAGCTTCAAAACCGACCCCCGCCGAAGACAAAAAGGCGACTCCTCCAAACACAGTGTCGACCGGTTTGCTTAACATGAGAGCGACTCGGCGAGTTGTTCCGGTATACCCGCAAATCGCGCGGAATGCGGCAGCCGAGGGAATTGTTCGCGTTTATGTAACTATTGACGAGCGCGGCAACGTGAGCGAGATTGCCAAAAGCGAAGGCCCAACTCTTTTGCGAGGCGCCGCCGAAGACGCTGCCCGGCGTTGGAAGTTTTCCCCCACAGAAGTCGGCGGGAAGCTGGTTCGCCTTGCGGGCTATATCGAATTCAATTTCACCCTCTAACTCGGTGCTAGGATGCTCCTCTCAATATGGCTATCTGTCTCACTTTCAGCAGCTTAGTAATGTTGACTTTAAAGTAAGGTTTCGTTAAGCTTGCCCCGCGCATGAAGATTTCAGCTCAGGAAGAATACGGATTGAGGTGCCTCCTGCAACTGGCGCGGGCCGACGCGGCCGGTACCTCGCTAACTCTCGCCGAGATTTCTCGTCGCGAGGGGATCTCAGTGGCGAATGCCGGAAAGCTGATGTGGATTTTGACCAAGGCTGGGCTGGTGCAGTCGCAGCGAGGAATCAAAGGCGGTTACCATCTCTCTCGCCCGGCTGCGGAAATTCACCTGAACGAGGTGATCCGCGTTTTGGATGGCAAGCCGGCTGAATCGCACTGCAAGAGCTACGCGGGCGTTTTGGAAGCTTGCGTGCACACCGGAGACTGCGGGATTAGACCGGTTATTTTGGAATTACATCAGATCGTGGCCGACGCGCTTTCGGGAATTACCTTATCGCAGTTGCTGGGGACTGAGGCCAATGTGGATGCGACATTGCATCAGATTCACGTTGCGAAGCGCCCCGGGGTAGCTCGTTTAGAAGCTTAAAGGAAAACTACGCAACAGATGAGCACAGCGGGAATATTAGGCAGCCAGGAATACAAATACGGTTTCGTCACTGACATCGAGTCTGACGTGATCCCCCGGGGACTCTCCGAGGAGACCATTCGTCTCATCGTTGAGAAAAAAAATGAGCCGGAGTGGATGTTGGAATTTCGTCTCAAGGCCTATCGCCATTGGCTTACCATGACCGAGCCAAAGCATTGGCCCAACATCAGCTACCCGGAGATCGACTACCAGGACATGATCTACTACAGCGCCCCGAAGCAGAAGCCTACTAAGGCCAGCCTCGATGAAGTAGACCCGGAGCTGTTGAAGACTTTTGAGAAGCTGGGGATTCCACTCCAGGAGCAGAAGCAATTGGCTGGTGTCGCCGTAGACGCTGTTTTCGATTCGGTCTCGGTCGCTACCACGTACAAGGAAAAGCTGAAGAAGCACGGAGTGATCTTCTGCTCCTTCAGTGAGGCCATTCGCGAGTATCCGGAGCTGATCAAGAAATACCTGGGCTCGGTCGTGCCCACGAACGACAACTTTTTTGCGGCCCTTAACAGCGCAGTTTTCTCGGACGGCTCGTTCTGTTTTATTCCGAAGGGCGTTCGTTGCCCGATGGAGCTATCGACTTATTTCAGGATTAATAACGCAGAGTCGGGGCAGTTTGAGCGAACTTTGATAGTTGCTGAAGAAGGCGCCTACGTTTCTTATCTCGAAGGCTGTACAGCACCTAAGTTCGATCGCAATCAGCTTCATGCTGCGGTGGTGGAGTTGGTCGCGCTCGACGATGCGCAAATCAAATACTCAACAGTACAAAACTGGTACGCGGGGGATGAAGAAGGGCGCGGCGGTATCTACAATTTTGTTACGAAGCGCGGCAAGTGTGCTGGTCGCAATTCAAAGATCTCCT
>DASSCX010000032.1:0-31149 GCA_035697425.1 Pyrinomonadaceae bacterium
CTATCAACCGGCATACCAAAGACGAGCGACGCTTTTGGTGAAGTTAGTGATGAGATGAGGGTGCAAACAGTGATTGATCCTGTACGTTAATGAAGTTAAGTGCTCGAATTTGTTTCAGTTATTGGGAAGGGAAAGGGGGAATGAGGGAAGCGGAGATGGGGAGATGGGGAGATGTGGGGATGGGGAGATGTGGGGATGGGGAGATGGGTAGATGGGTAGATGAGGAGAACGGTTAATAGGAGAGATGGACAGTACCATTCGCCCCTTCTCCCCTTCTCACCTTCTCCCCTTCTCCCCTTCCCCCTTCCCCTTTTCCCCGCCTCACGGTTTCGCAAGTTGATCAAACCCGCACTGCTTTGGCTTTTTTTCCGGACGCCAGCGCAGAAACTTCGTGCCATGCCGAAAGCGACCACCGGTGAAGTGGTCATAACGCACTTCGGCTACCAACTTCGTTTGCAACGGTTCCCACTCGTCAGTTTTCTTTGTGCTCCAACGACTAGGTCCGCCCGGTTTGTTTCCAGTAAATCCGGGAGGCTTGATCAGCGGTTTCAGCAGCTTCGTCAACTCTTTCTTCTCGTCGGCGGTAAAGCTCGAGCTAAAACCAACGTGATGAAGCAATCCCTCCTCGTCATACAAGCCCAACAACAGCGAGCCGACAACCTTCTCGCTCGACGCCCAGCGAAAGCCGCCGACAACGCAATCAGCAGTGCGCAACTTCTTGACCTTCTGCATCCCGTCTCGCTCACCTGAGCGATAGTCAAGGTCGAGCCGCTTCGCGATTACTCCATCCAATCTCACACTCGGGTCATTAAGCCAGGAGAGTGCAATCGAAGCATCAGACGTTTGCGGCGACAACTCCAGGCTCTTATTTCGGGCGAAATATTTTTTCGCGAAGCCCTCGAGTTTCTTGCGCCGCTTTGCTAATGGTTCTACGAAGAGTTGCTTCCCCTGCTCGTCAACCAGAATGTCAAACAACATCAGGCGTGCGGGAGTCTCTTTTGCGAGTTTTGCGATGCGACTCGCGGCGGGATGAATTCGCTGGAGTAAGGCGTCGAATGAAGGATCGCCCTTGATAGTGATGACGAGCTCACCGTCGATTACAAACTTCGTAGCTTTCAGTTGCAGCAGGGCAGCAACAATCTCCGGGAAGTAACGGGCCAGAGGTTGTCCGGACTTTGATTGCAACTCGATGTGATCACGGTCGCGAAAGGCTAAACAGCGAAAGCCGTCCCACTTCGGTTCATATTGCCAATTAGCCCCCCGCGGCAACTCATTGACGAGGAGGGCTTCCATGGGGGGGAACGGGGGCTTGATCAGTAATGACATAAGAGTTCCGAGTTTCGAGTTTCGAGTTTCGAGTTTGTTTCGCGGAACTCGAAACTCGGAACGCGAAACGGTTTTGCGGCACCTTCCTTGCTACTTTAAAAGAGAACAGCTTGTTTCGCCCGATTGGCAGGGAATTCCTTGTTCAAAAAAGAACAGGCGGATGCCTGCTTGTACTGGAAGGCTACAGGTGAGGTTCGTGTAACGCAAACACCTTTGTCACGCAAACTGGCTAGTTTGAGGGGCGCTTGATTTTGGAGCGCGCCAACTCGGTGCCGCTTTGGTTTCGTTTTGTTTGGGATAAAAAGCGCCGACAAGGAAGCGCACTCCAAAACAGCCAGGTAAAGCAAACTGTTAGTTTGCGAATTAGATCAAAAGCGCAAACTAAGATTGCGCAGATCTCGGGGGAGTCACCATGGCATTACTACTGAAACCTCTGGAAATCCAAGTCATTGTCATCACCGGCGCAACCAGTGGCATCGGACTTGTCACTGCTCGCATGGCTGCCAAAAGAGGGGCACGCTTAGTCCTCGCCGCGCGCAGCGAAGACGCATTGCAAGAACTGGCCGACGAGATCAAACAGGCTGACGGCGAAGCCACCTATGTAGTCGCCGATGTCGGTAACGAAGCAGACGTCCAAAAGATTGCCACTGTAGCGAAAGAGCGGTTCGGCGGCTTTGACACCTGGGTCAACAATGCCGGGGTTTCGATCTACGGAAAGTTCACTGAAGTGCCGCTCGATGAACAGCGCCGACTCTTCGATACTAATTATTGGGGCGTGGTACACGGCTCCCTCGTCGCAGTGCACCAACTACGCCAACGAGGCGGCGCCCTCATCAATGTCGGCAGCGTTTTGTCTGATCGTGCAATTCCCTTGCAAGGCGCTTACTGCGCTTCGAAACATGCCGTTAAGGGTTTCACCGACGCGTTGCGCATGGAGCTGGAACACGAAGGCGCGCCGATCTCTGTAACTCTGATCAAACCTTCTGCCATCGACACGCCCTACACCGACCACGCCAAGAACTACCTACCCGTTGAACCGCGAAATCCACCGCCGGTTTATGCACCGGAAACGGTCGCTGAGGCGATTCTCTATTGCGCGGAAAATGCGGAGCGAGACGTATTCATAGGTGGCGGAGGCAAAGGTCTTACCGTTCTCGGAAACTACGCTCCGCGAACGACTGACAAGGTGATGGAATGGACGATGTTTGATCTGCAGCAGAGCGACAAGCCGGCGCGGCCGCGCGACCAGCATAGCCTCGATAAGCCTTCGGGACCTTCGGGTGAACGGGGTCACTACGATGGCCACGTTGCCGAAAGCAGTCTCTATACAAAAGGTTCACTTCATCCGCTGATCACCGGGGGTTTGCTACTCGCAGGCGCAGGCATCGCTTATGCAACCTATCGAGGTCTCCGCTCCAACGGAAACGTGTCCGGGAAAGACTTGGACTTGATTCTTTGAGAAGCCGATGTCAAACGAGCAAACAGTTTCAAGTTGGATGGCGACCGCACCAGTACCACTGCGCGATCCGCTGACAGAAAACATTAGCACCGATGTCTGTATCGTAGGCGCCGGTATCGCCGGAATAACTATTGCTTACCTGCTTGCCAGTGAAGGGAAAGCTGTGGTTGTGCTTGACGATGGAGCTATCGGCGGCGGAATGACCGGCAGGACAACTGCCCACCTCGTGAACGTACTCGATGATCGCTATTTCAAACTTGAAAGTCTGCATGGTGCGGAAGGCTCCCGGCTGGCAGCCGAGAGTCACAGCGCTGCGATCGATCTAATCCAGAAGATAGTTTTAAGAGAAGGAATCGCTTGTGACTTCACCCGGCTTGATGGCTATCTATTCGTCCCACCGGGTGAATCACTGGACATTCTTGAGGATGAGCTACAAGCAGCGACCCGGGCTGGACTCAAATTGGAGAGAGTTGAGCGGGTACCAATCGACTACAACACGGGACCCGCACTCCGTTTTCCGAATCAGGGGCAGTTTCATCCGCTGAAGTACCTGGCCGGTCTGGCACTCGCTATCGAAAAGTTCGGCGGCCGAATCTATTCCGGAACGCACGCCGATGAAATTAAGGGCGGTGCTCAAGCGCGCGTGACGTGCGCGAACGGCGCGGTCGTCAGTGCTCGATCAATTGTGGTCGCCACTAACAGCCCGGTTAACGATCTGTTCGCCATTCATACGAAGCAGGCAGCCTATCAAACCTATGTGATTGCCGGACGCATTCTGCGAGGCTCAGTTACGAAGGCGCTCTACTGGGACACTCCCAACCCTTATCACTATGTGCGCATTCAGGATTTAGACGAAAGCTTCGACTTATTGATCGTCGGCGGCGAAGATCATAAGACCGGCCAGGCAGACGACGCTGACAGACGCTTTGCCAATCTCGAGAAGTGGAGCCGGGAACGATTCCCTTTGCAGGAGATCAATTACCGCTGGTCGGGCGAGGTCCTGGAACCGGTTGACGGTCTGGCGTTCATTGGTCGCAATCCTTTGGATGAAGACAATGTCTATATCGCCACCGGAGATTCTGGTAACGGCATGACGCACGGGACAATTGCGGGCATCTTGCTCACAGATCTGATCTTTGGTCGTGAAAACGACTGGGCACAGTTATACGAGCCGTCGCGCAAGACATTGCGCTCCTTGCCTACGTTTGCCAAAGAAAACCTGAATGTCGCCGCACAGTTCGCCGATCTGGTCACGCCTGGTGAAGTGGATTCGATCGACGAAATCAAACCCGGCGCGGGAGCAGTCATCCGTCGCGGCGCCTTTAAGATCGCGGCGTATCGAGATGAAGCGGGTCAAGTGCATGAGCGTTCGGCCATCTGCCGTCATCTGGGGTGCGTCGTCGATTGGAATACCCTGGAGAAAACCTGGGACTGTCCCTGTCATGGTTCGCGCTATGACGCGCAGGGCAAAGTGATCCAGGGGCCGGCGAACAGTGATTTGCCGGAAGTGCAAGCTGAGAAGACTAACGCGCAATCGAACAGCGCTTAAATGTTCGTTAGCAATTATCAAGTCAAGCAAGGAGGAATAATCATGAGTTTCAATTCAGATCTGCTCGCGCCGGAAGAAGTCGCGAGCAAGGAGAAAAGTCCAATCAACGTGGGTGAGATCGAACGTCTGGCTTCCGCCATGGCCGGTGGAGCTCTCGCTCTCTACGGTCTCCGTCAACGTTCTATCGGAGGGCTGTGTTTAACTCTGGCGGGCACGGCGTTGCTCCATCGGGGTGTCACCGGCCACTGCAATACTTACGAGGCATTCGGCATTAATACCAACGACGCAAAAGCGCTGACCGGTGAAGCTCCGGTCGCGAAAGATGTGCACGTGGAGAAAGCGATTGTGATCGATAAGACTCCGGAAGAGCTGTTCAGTTTCTGGCGGCAGTTCGACAATCTGCCCCGCTTTATGAAGCATCTTGAATCGGTGACGTGTTCCGGTCTCAATCGTTCTCATTGGGTCGCAAAAGGTCCCGGGGGAAAAAATGTTGAATGGGATGCGGAAATCTACAACGAGAAACCGAACGAGATGATCGCCTGGCGGTCGCTGGAAGGCGCCGACATTGTCAACGCGGGCTCAGTTCGTTTCACACCCCTCGGTGTGCGCGGCACAGAAGTAAGAGTCGTGCTGAATTACAACCTGCCCGGGGGGAAGATCAGTGCCTTATTCGCAAAGCTCTTCGGCAGCGAGCCGGGCCAGATGATCGCGGACGATCTGCGGCGCTTGAAACAAATTCTGGAGACTGGTGAGGCGGCCACGATCGACGGTCAAACTTCAGGCAGAGTTGCGGAAGCCACGCCGTACCAACCCGTAGCCAGGACAAGCTCAGCGGAACAAACATTGAAAAGCCGGGCCGCGTCTGGACGTAGCTAGTCTTTTTTCGAACGAGGGAGGTTGAATATGAAAGCACTTTGTTGGTTCGGGAAGTATGACGTGCGCGTCTACGACGTTCCCGAACCCAAGATACTTAATCCGCACGACGCCATCATCAAAGTTACGACTACCGCAATCTGTGGTTCCGACCTGCATCTTTACGATGGATACATTCCCACAATGGAGAAGGGCGATATTCTCGGTCATGAGTTCATGGGCGAAGTTGTCGAGGTGGGCAGTGCCGTCAGGAACTTGAAACCCGGTGATCGCGTCGTAGTTCCGTTCACAATTGCTTGTGGCAAATGTTTCTTCTGCAAGCAGGAGCAATGGTCAGCGTGCGATAACACAAATCCGAGCGCGGGGATGGCAGAAACTCTCTACGGCTACTCGGGATCGGGGTTGTTTGGTTATTCGCACATGATGGGCGGCTACGCCGGAGGACAAGCCGAGTATGTGCGAGTTCCCTTTGCCGATGTCGGTCCAATCAAAATTGAGAATGGGCTGACGGACGAACAGGTCCTTTTTCTCTCAGACATTTTTCCCACCGGCTACATGGCCGCGGAAAACTGCAACATCAAACCCGGCGACACGGTCGCGGTTTGGGGTTGCGGACCGGTGGGCCAATTCGCGATCAAAAGTGCGTACTTGCTCGGCGCCGAACGTGTAATTGCTATCGACGACGCGCCGGAGCGATTGCGTATGGCGGCTGAACATGGCGGCGCAGAAACCATCAACTTCGCTGAAGAAGATGTTTTCGATCGTCTCAAACAAATGACCGGAGGACTGGGACCCGACTCTTGTATTGATGCCGTGGGCCTTGAAGCTCATGGTGCTACCGTGGACGCCTTGTACGATCGAGCTAAGGCTGCGTTGATGATGGCGACCGATCGTCCTCATGCGCTGCGGCAGGCAATCCACGCTTGTCGCAAAGGTGGCACAGTTTCCGTGCCCGGAGTCTATGGTGGCTTCCTGGATAAGTTTCCTTTCGGTGCGGCATTCGCAAAAGGACTGACCTTCAAGATGGGACAGACGCATGTGCACAAGTACATGAAGCCACTCCTGGAAAAAGTGGAAGACGGGGCAATCGATCCTTCGTTTGTAATTACCCACCGCATCAATCTGGAAGACGCCCCGGCGGGTTATGCGACGTTCAAGAACAAGGAGCAGGAATGCATTAAGGTTGTCATGAAGCCGTGAATCAGGGATCAGGAGACAGTAGGCAGTAGGCAGTAGTGAGTAGGCAGTATAACGGCTCAGCCGCTTTCCCTGAGGTAAGGCTTGCCTTACCGGCAAGCCCGTTTTAGTTAGCCTGCGAGGCTCAGCCTCGCGCCAAATTTTCAATGCCGCGACGGTGAGGCAAGCCTCACCGCACGGAAAGCTGCAGAGCCGCGCTGCTGACTTCCGACTTCCTACTCCTGATTCCTAATAAAGGAGAACCAACCATGTCCGACAAAGACAGGCGAAAGAAGGACGGCGAGAACAAGGACAAGAAGAATCAACGAATGCGAGAGGCGGTCAGTGACCGCGAACAAGTAAATCCGACGGAGCGCCAGCGTCAGAAACATGAAGCCAAGCTGACTGACACGGTTCCGGAAGGTGAAGCGCGGATGAAGAAGAAGGCAGCGGGAAGTGGCAATAAAGAGTAGGCAGTTGTCAGTAGATAATTGGGATTAGGATTTGAACTGATGGGAAGTGAGCCGCGGCTCCGAGTGATGTGTCAAGGGGCAGCATTTTAGTGTTGTTTCGTGGATCGTTCGTAACCAATCCAAAGCGCGAACCACGAAGCCACACGAAACGACACGAAAGATGACCGATGCCTCCTGCCCCCTGCTCCCGCCGTCTGCCGTCTGTTATTGCGCTGCCGCCATATCGGCTTCGCTGATATCAAAGTTCGCCGAGACTTTTTGTACGTCGTCGTGATCTTCCAGCGCTTCCATCAACTTCAGCATCTGGCGCGCGTCGGCGCCTTCCAACTTCTTATATTCCTTCGCCACCATCTCTACTTCAGCCACCTGGGGTTCCACCCCTGCACCTTTGACCGCACCTAACACGGCATCAAAGTCGGCAGGTGCCGTGATGATTTCGAAGTTGTCTTCATCGTCGCGCAGATCCTCAGCACCGGCATCGGTGACGATTTCAAATAACTCATCTTCGGATTTCGCGCTTTTCTGCACCGTAATGTAACCCTTCTTCTCAAACAACCAATTCACCGCACCTGTAGCCGCAAGGTTCCCGCCGTTCTTGGAAAAGATGTGTCTAATTTCCGCGACCGTTCGATTGCGATTATCAGTAACTGACTCGATCAATAATGCGACGCCACCGGGACCGTAACCTTCGTAGATGATCTCCTCGTAGTTGACACCTTCTTCTTCCCCGGTGCCGCGACGGACTGCGCGCTCGATCGTATCGTTGGGCATGTTACCGGCTTTCGCGTCCAGAATCGCCTTGCGCAATCGGGCATTGCCGTCCGGATCGCCGCCGCCCGAGCGTGCGGCTACGGTGATTTCCTTGATGAACTTAGTGAAGAGCTTGCCGCGCTTGGCATCGAGCGCGCCTTTCTTGTGTTTAATACTATGCCACTTCGAATGTCCGGACATGGCTGAGCTGGATCCTTCTACTGAATTATTGGTCGAGGTTTTTACAGATCACAAAATATATCATAGGGTTCGTCCCTAGATTCAGGATCGCGGGCGTCCCGCCCACAATGAGCGCGAAGCGCGAACATTGTCTAGCCGCTATTCCGTGCACTACCACGCCTCCATTTCGTGTCTGTTCGTGTGATTTGGTGGTTCGTTCTGTCGCTTAAAAACACACAACCACGAAACTACACGAACAACCACGAATAAGCCTTGTGAGCGGCTTCGCGCTCAGTGCGGGGCGGGCGGGACGCGCGCGATCCCATCTACTTCAACTGCTCGTATTCTTTTTTCGCCTGAATCAGAATCGGCAAATCCGCATCTGCATCTTTCCACAACGCGAAGAAGTTCTGATAAGAGGTGCGACTCTTTGCTATATCGCCGCTGATTGCGGCAGCTCGCGCCAATCCTATATGCGCGAGCGGACGAAGTTCTGACATTGGGTCAACGCCACGATGATCGATGATTTTTTGAAACTCCGCAGCCGCTTCCTGTCCTCGTTTCAGATCCAGATAAGCCGAGCCCCTTAAGTAATTGTTGTAGTGTCCAACGATCAAGCCGAGATCATAACGGCGTACGGATTCGAGCAACTGTACGGCTTGCGCTGGATTACCACGGCTTCTCTCAACCTGGGCCCGGACAACCGGCGCAAACATATTCACCGTCACTGTATCGTTTGGGTATAGCTTTAACGACTCCTCTAACAGAGCCAGTGCTCGCGTAGCCTCACCACAATCGGCGAAGAGGGATGCTGCGCCATTGATGGTCATTTTGCCTTTGTGCAGTCCTAGCGCAGTCGCTACGTTGGCTTTAGCCTCGGAGCATTTTCCAAAAGCCGCCTGTCGGAACGCGAGCCCTAATAAAATCTGCGCGGCGTTATCATTTCGATTTTGACTCTTGAAGGCTTCGAAGGTGCGCTGCCTAAGCTCCTCAGCTTTCTTTAACTTACCTAAGGCTGCGGCAGCTGAAGCTTCCATCGCCATAAATTCCGGTTCGACTGGTTTACCTCGCGCCCATTGGGACTCGCGTTCCATGACGGCATGATCGCCACGAACGAAGGCTAAGTGATAGTCACTGAAATGGACTGACCGTCCGTCCGGATACAACTTTCTCAGGTCTTCCATTGCTTCCGCGGCTTCGTCAAACCGACCAAGTGCCGCGAAAGTACCGATTAGATTATCCCTGGCTGCGGTATTGTTCGGACTCAAGCGTACGGCTTCAAGCGCTTCCTTCAATGCCTCCTCATATCTACCTTGTTCCTGATACCTGAGCGCTAGATTGTTATGAGGTATGAAGTCGTTCGGGTATAAGCGCGTCCAGGTTTGCAACACTTCCATCGCCTTGTCCACATCGCCGAGCACGTAGTTGTAATATTTCTCCGATATGTAGAGACGCTCGCGTTCGCTCACGCGATCGCGCAGGTCGAATGCCTTCTGCGCGTAGGGTTGGGCTTCTTCCATTTGCTCGCGATTGCCATGAAACACAGCTATGCGTGCGTAAGCCATGGCAAAATTCGGATCGAGTTCAATGGCCCGCTTATAAAATCTTATTTCCTCCTGATTATTGCCTTTGGCCCGTTCTTCATTGCCCATCGCATACGCTTTGAGCGCTTCCAGCGAGGAAGTAGTAGCCTGCTCAATCGGCACATCATGCTTCTTGATTGAACTAAGCGATTCGCCCAGCTTCTCTCGCATTTGCAACGCGGCCTTACCAAGCGAGGACAGAACCTGCTCCTTACTGTCTGCTTCGACCTGTTCTCGAGCAATCGATTCACCTGATTGGGCATTTATCGCGTCGAGTGTGATCACATAGTTGCTGCCCAGGCTGGATACCGATCCGGCTAGCAGGGCTTTCAAGCCTTGCCGCTGACAGATCTCGCGCGCGATATCTCTGGTAATCCGCTCATCCGGCGCGCGGCCCATGAACCGCAACGCTTCCCGAACTCTGTCATCCGAGTAGATATTTAAGAATGGCGATTGGCCGAGCTGCACCGCAAGAGCTTGCTTTAAAGTCCCGTCAAAGACTGGATCGCCCGTCGTGTTGACGAAGTCGGCAAGCAGAATGGTGTCCTTGTCCGTCAGAGCCTCAGCACGATTGAAATAGAAGAAGACTCCGGCGCCGATGGCCAGTGCCACGAGCGCGGCGATTACAGTGGCGCCCGTCTTATGGCGTTTGATCTCGCTCACGAGGTACTCGGCGCTTGACGCCGGGTGAGTTGCAGTGTTTTCCGCAGTCGGAGCGACCCGATCTGAAATTGTGGGAACCGCGGGTACTGCTGAAAAACTGGAACGCGAGACGCTGTCGGGCGACACGGAACGTTCCAGCTCGACTTCAAACTCAAGTTTTTGTTTGAGCCGCCGCAGGTCCGTCAGCAACTCCCTGATTGTCTGGTAGCGTTCTTCCCTCTCTTTGCGCAGCGCCTTGTTGATAATCCAGTCGAGCTCCGCGGGAACGTGAGGCGCGAAACGAGCAAGCGGAGGTGGTTCCTTTTGAGTTATCGCCACAATCACATCGGTTGAAGTCTCGCCCTCAAAAGGAACTCTCCCAGCCACCATTTCATACATCACCACACCGAGACTCCAGATGTCGCTGCGTGCATCTACAGGCTTGCCGCGCGCTTGTTCAGGAGACATGTAGTGGGACGTGCCCATTACGACACCAGCGTCTGTTTGCACGAGGACGCGGGTTGAAGCTTCACCGTCGGCGGGAGTTCTGTCGGTAGCATCCTCAGTCAGCTTGGCTAGCCCAAAGTCGAGGACCTTCACGTAGCCGTTTTTTCTGACCATGATGTTGTCGGGCTTAATATCGCGGTGAACTATCCCGGCTCCGTGCGCTTCTTCGAGAGCGCTGGCGACCTGGACCGCGATATCGAGGATCTCGCGCGCGTCGAGAGCGGCACCAGCCATATGCCTCCGCAGAGTTTTGCCGTCGATGTATTCAGTGGCGATAAAATGGGAGCCGTTGTCTTCGCCTACTTCATGAATCGTGAGGATGTTGGGATGGTTCAGGGCTGAAGCTGCGCAGGCTTCCTGTTCAAAGCGATTCAGCCGATCTCGGTTCGTTGTAAACTCCTGGCTGAGAACTTTTATCGCCACCTTCCGGCCCAATTTTATGTCTTCGGCGAGATACACCTCGCCCATTCCGCCCGCACCGAGCTTCTCCAGGATTCGGTAATGTGAAATTTTGTCGGATTGCATCGCCCTATAAACCACTACCGGGAACCAACCACCCGTGCCGATTGGTGAAGAAGTTCGAAACGCCATGAAGCCGAGCTTCGAATTCTGAGATAAGCCTCGATCTGGCTGTCAAACTAATCACTCACCTTGCCAAGGGTCAATAGCGCTTCGGGTGCGATTCCGCTGACAGCGACCCGTTTGAGCCTCGATGTTTGGCCAGCAGTAATGGCAACCGCACTACGCGACACCTTGAGAGCGCGAGCAAGTACGCGCACGAGCTCGTCGTTTGCTGCACCATCCACTGGCGGCGCAGCTACGCGAACACGCAGAGCTCCGTCAGCCTCGCCCACTATCTGTGTACGTGAAGCCCGCGGCACAACTCGCACGGTGAAGGACAGCTTATCTTTTGTTTCTGAATAATTGATCATCGACCATCAGGACGAATGGCTAGTGGGCCCTGCCCGTAGTGCGGGCTCAACATGACGTCTCGCCGTACACTGTGCTGCCCTCGCGGGCGAAGGCTCTTGCCCTCCCGACTTTCCTCAAGCCACAAAGATCAATTGCCACCCGCGCAGGAGCGTGCCGGCAACTGCCATTTGAAAGACCCAAATGATAACAAA
The DNA here is from genome assembly GCA_035697425.1 of Pyrinomonadaceae bacterium. Taxonomy (GTDB): domain Bacteria; phylum Acidobacteriota; class Blastocatellia; order Pyrinomonadales; family Pyrinomonadaceae; genus PSRF01. The sequence goes on from DASSCX010000032.1 coordinate 11,643, forward strand.
CGCTACGATGGGTGAGATATCAAACCTTCCCATTGGCGGGACGATCCGTCGCAAAGGGCCCATGAGAGGCTCCGTGGTGTTCACCAAAAATCGCATCACGCGATTGGAATGGCTCACCATCACCCAGGAGAAAATTATCCGCACGAAGATCAGTAAGGAATACAAAGCCAACGATCCGTAAAGCAGATAGCCTACGAGCGGCCCGATCGCAGCCCTTTGCGAGCTTAACAAGACACCTGCCATCGTGTTGGCAACATTCGCGACCAATTGCAGTACAAACCAGCCGAGCAGAATAGCGATCAAGATAGTAACGAGCGGCGCGTACTTCGGATCCACTCCGAAACCCCTGAGCGCGCGTCTGACCGGAGCAACTAAGGGATCTGTCAGGCGCCGAAGTGTGATGGAAACAGAACCAAAAGGATTAAGGTCCACTTGATTGGCGATCAGGCGAAGAATCACCAGCAGGATGGTCCCGAGGATCACCAGGGTCACCGCCCAGCTCACAAAAAGATAGATTCGGCTAATGATTAGCATGTGTCGATACCGGAAATTAAGCGGGCGGGCCTTCGCGCTCGCCAAAGATCGCAGTGCCCACTCGCAGCATGGTTGCGCCTTCTTCCACCGCGACTTCAAAATCGTGAGTCATACCCATTGACAGTTCTCCCGAGTTCTCAGCGAAAACTCCGCCAGCTCTTAGTTCATCTCGCAGATCTCTCAGCCGGTGAAAAAACGGCCGCACACTTTCCGTGTCGTCGAAAAAGGGTGGCAGGATCATCAACCCACTCAACTTCAGCCGGGAACAATCGCTTACTACTTTAGCCAACTCCGGCAGTTCAGCAACAGCGATACCTGACTTGGTTGCCTCACCCGCGAGATCAACCTGAATCAAAACCTGCAACTCTTTCCGGCCGCTTTCGATGCAAGCACGTTCCAATCGTTGCGCGAGCGAAGTCGAATCAAGAGAGTGGATCACATCAAAGAGTTTCACCGCACGGCGCACCTTGTTTGCCTGCAAGTGGCCAATCAGGTGCCAGTGAGCATTTGAGCGGCCAACGGCTGCAATCTTATCTTCAGCTTCCTGAACGCGGCTCTCGCCAAAGTCAGTCAAACCGAGGTCAATTGCCTGCCGCACTAGTGCCGCCGGATGTGTCTTGCTGACCGCGACGAGCTTGACGCTTTCCGGAGCACGACCGCTCTTCAGCACTGCCGCGGCAATTTTTCGCCGTACCTCAGCAATTCTGGTTTGGAGAACCTCCGCAGCAGCAGCCATCGTGATGCACAGTAGCAGATATTTTTAGGTGTCAGTAGTCAGTGGTTAGTAGTTAGTGGTTTGCGTGGAAGCCTGGCTTCGTGTCGATTCGTGTGAATTAGTTGATCTGTTCATTTGCATTGATTAAGAACTATCCACGAATAGACACGAAACAAAGACCCAACCCCAGGCCAACAACTGACTACTGACGACCAGCAACTGACCACTGACTACTGGCAATCGGCAATCGCCAATCGGCAATCTCAAGATGGTAGTGGGTCAGTTTGAATCGAGACTGACCCACTACCCTCAAGATGCTTTTCTTGACACCCCCGAGAGGCATTCGCATAATGCTGGGACAGTCCACAACTTGCGGATGTGGCGGAACTGGCAGACGCGCAGGTCTCAGAAGCCTGTGGTGGTAACATCGTGGAGGTTCAAGTCCTCTCATCCGCACCAAACAAAACCAAAAGCGAGCCTGCCCCCCGGCGGCTCGCTTTTTGTTTGCCACAAGACTCCCCCTCGCGGTGTTCTGGTATCAGGAGCCCGAATATTCAGCCTATCCAGGGGAGAAATTAAATGAGTTTCGACTATGCTGCGGTCAGCGAGCCTCTCGCCGAACGACAAACTCTGAAGCCAATTCCCGCAGGCGTGACCAGCCACCTGCGACTTGCTGAACTCCCGGTCCGCGACCGGGTACAGCGTCTGGTTGAGCTCGCCTTCTCGCTCTTGCGAGAAACGGAAACACTCGCTCGCGACAATGCCTTTACCGAGTCGTCAGGCCAACTTAAGAGCCTCGACCTCGAGCAAGGCATTGATTTCAATGAAGAAGTGAAGCAATTCGAAATCGGTTTGATTACGCTTGCGCTCAACCATGTCGGTGGAACTCAGGCAAAAGCCGCTCGGCTTTTGCGGATCAAACCGACCACGCTCAATTCAAAGATCAAAGCGCTCGGCATCCAGTTATAGGTTGAACAGCTCGGGTTCCGTCTGTGGGCGGGCGCGTGACTAGGGACGCGCGCCCGCGCGGGGGTCAGTTCACCGCTTCGGAGGCACTGTCCGCCTGCGCTTCGCGTCCGTCGGAAACGGTCAGCGGCTGTTCGTCAAACAGGCTTGAGTCGACCAGGGTCTGCACCCAATACTGCCCGGGTGCGGGAAAAGTCACATTCACAAAAAAACTGATGTTGTCCGCAAAGCCGCCAGGCGCAATTTCAAAACTGGTCGGCTGAGACACCACTACGGGATGCTGCCGATCTGGTGTCAGGATTCGCACTTCGGAAAGATGCGCTCCCTCACCGCGCCAATGATTCACCACGGCAAACTTAATAAGAGTCACTGGTAGTTGTTGCACCATGATGTTTTGAAACACGCCCATGAACGAAAGTTTATTGCCCGCCTCCAGCCGCACGTCATCACAAAAAATTGTGAAGAGCAATTTCAGATTAGCGTTTTCAGTTTGTAGAGTTGTCATTTAGTCCTTTCGAGTTCGGGGGGTCCGGCCCGCAGCGTCCTAACGGATCGCGGGCGTCTCACCCGCAATGCGCCGCAGACGCGCAGTTCCAGTTCCTTATCAAGATATCTTTTCGCGCTTCGCGCTCATTGCGGGCGAGACGCCCGCGATCCCGCCCCTATCCTAACATCTTCTTGAATGCCGGCTCGTCCAGTACAGCCACGCCGAGTGCCGTCGCTTTTTCCAGCTTGGAACCAGCCTCTTCGCCCGCGATTACAAAGTCGGTCTTCTTGCTTACCGATGACATCACGCGTCCGCCGCGAGCTTCGATCAGCGCTTTTGCTTCGTCGCGGGTAAACGAAGCAAGTGTGCCGGTTAAGACGAATTGTTTGTTGCCGAAGCGCTCATCCTCCTTTTGATCGGCGCGGCGCGCCAAGGTGGTTTTTACGCCCGCGGCATTTAAACGTTCGCAGAGCTCGGCGTTGCCGGGATCGTCAAACCAATCACGAACACTTTCAGCGACGGTTAATCCAATCTCGGGAATGTCGTCTAACTCCTCGACGCGCGCCTTGCCCAGGGCTTCCAGGGAACCGAAGTGTCGCGCCAGCAAACCGGCAGTGCGATCACCTACGTGACGAATGCCGAGGGCGTAAACCAAGTTAGGAAGGTCGCGAGTCTTGCTCGCTTCAATTTGAGCCAGCAAATTTGCCGCGGACTTTTTTGCCATCCGTTCAAGTCCGGCAACTCCGTCGAGGGTAAGGCTATAAAGATCGCCAAAATCGCGCAGCATGCCCTTCTGCACCAATTGATCCACGAGCGACTCGCCCAATCCTTCGATGCGCATAGCGCGGCGCGAGGCGAAGTGGAGCAGCTTGCCCTTCAGTTGCGCCGGACAGTCAGCGGCGATGCAGCGCGAAACGACTTCGCCTTCTACTTTGGAAATTTCGCCACCACAAACGGGACACTTGCGCGGCATGCGAAACGTCTTCTCTGCCCCGGTGCGCTTCGACTCGATTACTTTCAATACTTTCGGAATGACCTCGCCGCCCTTTTCGATCAGAACCCAATCGCCGATGCGCACGCCCAGACGTTTCACTTCGTCGGCATTGTGCAGCGTCGCGCGCGCGACTGTGGTCCCCGCGAGCAACACCGGTTCGAGATTGGCGACGGGCGTCAAAGCGCCAGTCCGGCCAACCTGGACTACGATCGAGAGAACCTGTGTGGTTGCCTGGCGCGCGGGATACTTATAAGCCACGGCCCAACGCGGAGCCTTTGCGGTCGTCCCAAATTCATCTTGCAGCGTTGTGGAATTCACCTTCACGACGAGCCCATCAATTTCATAGTCAAGCTCGTCGCGCTGCGTTTCCATGCGGTTACAAAACTCAATCACCGCGGCGATCGACTGGCAGCGCTCGCGATGCGGATTAACGTGAAAACCCGCGGCTTCCAGCCAATCAAGGGCTTCCCAATGAGTCGGAAAGGGCTTGCGTTCGCCCGCGATCAAGTCATAAGCAAACATATCCAGGCGGCGTTTAGCGACGGCCTTCGAGTCGAGCTGCCGCAACGTCCCGGCCGCGGCATTTCGTGGGTTCGCGAATCTTGGTTCGCCTTGCTCTTCGCGCTCTGCGTTTGTGCGTTCGAAAACTCGCCGGGGAATAAAGACTTCGCCGCGCACTTCTATTTCCGGTCCCGGGGTGGATTTCGCGCGCAACCTCAGCGGTACGCTGCGGATCGTTCGCGCGTTCTGCGTCACCTCTTCGCCAATCCGGCCGTCTCCACGAGTTACACCACGCGCGAGCACTTCACCTTCGTATTGCAGCGAGATCGAGACGCCATCGATCTTAAGCTCCGCGACGTATTCCACTGGCCGTCCTTCGGCAAGACGCTGGCAGCGCTGATCGAAAGCAATTAATTCCTCGATGTTGTAGGTGTTCTCGAGCGAAAGCATGGGGCGGCGATGAACGACTTCGGGAAACCCCTCCGCCGGGCGTCCACCTACGCGCCGGGTGGGACTGTCGGGGGTGATTAGTTCGGGATGCTTTGCTTCGAGTTCCTGTAGCCTCGCCAGGAGGGCATCATATTCGCTGTCGGAGATTTCCGGATTGTCGTTGACGTAATACAGTTCCTCGTGACGATGAATCTCGTCCCGCAGCTCGACAATCTCTTTATTGATGGTGGGTGCCTTGCGAGTTGATCTGGCGGTAGTCAATCTTCGCTCCTGCTGTAGATCACTGCGCGACCTCTTCTTTGATCACGATGTTTTTCGTTCCGCTAGTTCGTAATTTATCTGTTTTAATTTCGCTCTTCGACTCGCCCAGGCGACTAATCACACGCCCGAGAAACTTGACGCTCAAAAGAAAATCGTCGAGCCGGATGTTTTCATCAGGGCCATGCGGATTCGAACCGGCGTAGCTAACGCCAAACGACGCGACTGGAGTGGCCGGCGAAGAAACACCGCAGACCGCGCCCACCGGACCACTTGAAGGATCCATGGGATAGACAAGCGCCGCGGTTCCATAAACCTCTATTGCGGGCTCAATCACCGAACGGGCCACACGCGAAGTAGAAGAAGCCTTCGCGAGGGGCGCACTGCCAAGTTCAATGATCTCGATATCCTTAAAGCCCCGCACGTCAAGATGCTCACGCAGCAGTTCCAACACCAGGGACGGCGTTAAATCGGGAACCAGCCGGAAGTCGAGCCGCGCCATAGCAGTACTGGGCAATACTGTCTTGGCACCCGCATCAGTGTGTCCCGTTTGAATTCCGCAGATCGTACAAGTGGGGCCAAAGATATGTTCCTTCACTAACGCGGGTCCTTTCATCGAACGCACCCAGCCGCTAATGCGAAACTCTTTCTTTAGACCCGCCTCATCCAATTCGATGGCCTGTAAAGCTTCAGCATCGGCCGCGCTGATCGGCGCCAGGTGTGAAGAAAACCCATCAATCGTGATCACACCCTTCGGCGAAGTTATCGTCGAGAGGGCCTGCACCAGACGCCATGCCGGATTCGGGACTATTGCGCCCCACTTCGAATGCAGGTCCGCGCGGGCGCCGTGCGCGCGCAATTCCAGAAAGGTGATGCCCTTGAAACCCAGACTAATCACTGGGCGTTCTTTTGTGTCACGATAACCTTCGTCCCAAAGGCAACCTTTGGCGGCCAATAAGTCAGTGTGCTCGCTAGTAAACTTGAAAAGATTGGGACTGCCCAGACCGTCTTCGCCTTCCACGATAAACCGCAAAGAGATTGGCAGTTTGCCAAAGGTCTTTTGATAGGCTTCCACGGCCACTAATCGCGCCAGCAGATCGCCTTTGCTATTCGCGGCGCCACGCGCGTAAAGCTTCCCATCCAAAATTGATCCCGAGAACGGGCCTACAGTCCAATCTGTCAGATGACCGACAGGCTGCACATCGTAATGCCCGTAGACGAGATAAGTCGGCCCACTGCCGCACTCGCCGTAGATGATGGGATAACCAGTGCCCATCTTGAAAAGCCGCGTTCCGATTCCCACTCGTTGCATTGCCTGCTCGACCGCTTCCACCATCGCGCGCATGCCGGTGCCGCGCGCAGCAACCGAAGGCATGCGACAAAGGGCCTGCAAACGCTCGGCGAAATTCCGCGCATTGCGATCAACGTAACGATCGAAACGAGATAAAGTCATGGTAAAAAAGAGCCTGACTAAGCTTACTTTAGGACTGTATATCCTCCAGCGACGCAGCAATCGCTTTAGGTTCGTAGAGCAGGTACCGGGGATACTCCGCACTCCGCTCAAATCCTGCGCAAATCAAACCGGCGGCAAAGGCTTTTTGAAATTCAGCACGAACACGCAGCTGCTCGGCGCGAGCGCGCGGGACGTCCATCTTTACCAGGGTGCCCCAGTCAGCAGGAATCTCCACAGTAGCCTTCACCTCAGCTTGATTGTCGAGCACGCCACTATTCGCGAGTTGGTTAACGCGCCGGGAATTAAGCTCCCAGTTGGCAAACAGTCGATCGCTGTCGATGCCATTGGCAACTTTCTGACCCGGTTCACTACCATAGTCCGTTCCATAAAAGTTCTCGGCATAACGGCGCACCACTACGCCGAGCCGGTTCAAATTGAAATGGGCGTTGCGCGATTGCAACGGATCCCAGGTCCACTTAATGAAGCGCCGCCCTTCGGAGAGGGCTCTTTCTCGTTGCGCCCATTTGAGTCGCGCGCCGATTCCCTGATTTTGATATTCGCGGTCAATCGCCATCATGTGCGAATAGCCAATGAGCTCGTCAGCTCCACGCACCGCAATCAGGTGGTGAACAAATCCCGCGAGCCGGCCGGCAGCCGTGAAAGCTCCGAGGGTCCAACCGCCAGCCTGCCGCGAAACGACCAGGTGCCGGCGCGGCGAAATCTCCAAATCAGGTAGGCGAAAAACGTCGCGTTGCAGCCTGACGCAATGATCGAGCTCCTCAATCGTCAGGCATTCGCGAATCTTGATGTCATCCATGCGCTAGTAGGCCTTCGCCGGCCGCGCGGGCAATTGCATCAGAATGCGCAGACCACCTTCGTCTCGATTTTCCAAAGTCACAGTGCCGCTCATCACTTCCAATAAACGATGCCCAATCAGGATTCCTAATTCATTGATATCGGCTTCGCCCCCACCCGGTTTCTCTTCCGGATCAAACACGCGGGCCAGATCAGCGATCGGCGGACCGTAGTCGTCGATTTGCAGGTGCAGCAGCGTACCGTCGGTGATCTTTGCGTTGAGCGAGACGCGCTGATCGGCCGGACTGCGACTCAGGGCCCACGCGAGAAAATTGTAGACAATCTGCCGCAACTTTCCGCGATCAGAAACTACCGTCGTAACATTGGGTCCGACCTGGTAGTCCAGGGCCACCTGGTGCACATGCGCGAAGCGGGCCAACGCCTGGCACGACTCGCTCAGCGTTTCTTGTAAAGAAAATTCCTGCAGGAAAACTTCCGTCTGTCCTCCTTCAACGCGCGAGAGGTCGACAAGTTGATTCAGACTCATTTGCAATTGAATGCCGGAGTCTTGAATCTTTTTACAAAAACGCCGTTGGGTTTCGGTCAGTTCTTCCTGATCAAGAAGGATCTCGCTAAAGCCCAATATTGAAGTAAGTGGCGTACGCAACTCGTGCGACATTCGGGCCAGAAACAATGAACGATAATGAGAGACTCGTCTCAGTTCACGATTGGCCGCTTCGAGTTCTGCCGAACGCAGCTTTATTTGTTCCACCAGATCTTGCACGCGCCGATCTGGATCTAAAGTGCGGGCGGGTTGTTCTGCGTCACGCTCGAGGTCTTCGATCCTGCCGCGACTGTTGGAGGTCTCACGCATGATGTGCAAACGGAGTCAGGCGGCCCTTGCAGACACCGATCCAACGATCTCTTGCCGACTCTTCCTCTGCTCTTAATCCGAATTTTTAAGGGAACTTCAATATAGTGGCCGCTGTTGCACGTGTCAAAGCCCTGCTTCTTTTTTTTGCCTGATTCGTGAGCTATCATTCAAATGCCTGCACGCACACCTCCTGTGAGCTGGTCACGCATATTGATTCGCCCATGAATGGCCAACTAAATGAGCAGCCGCTCGTCGAACTAATCCGGGAGATTGATTCGCAACGCTTTGACGGCGTGTTGCGACTGAGGCACGACCCAGTAAAAGTCGTCGTCTATTTCGAGGCCGGGGCAATCATCTATGCGGTCGCGAACCTGCGGGAACTACGACTCGCCGAATACATTCGAAAACAAGGGCTTTTGTCAGACGAACAACTACGCTCACTCGACAACAACCAGTCGGACCTCGCATTCGCTGCTACGCTCAGCCAGCAAGGCCTCGTCGATCAAAAGACCGTGATCAAGTTAATTGCAAATCAGGTTGTCGACGTCTTAAGGGTGGCCCTGCTCTGGACCGAAGGTGAATGGAAATTTGATGCCCGCACGCGTCTTGATGAATCCTTGCGCGTGAAGATAGATGTGCCCGGACTGCTGTTGCAGGCGACTCGCAAAATGCAACCGGAGGCTATTGCCCGGCGCCTTCCAAACCGCGCCGAAATCTTTAGCCCAGTTTCCGGAATACCTGACTCGGCGGCGCTGCTTCCTATGGAAGGTTTTCTTTTCTCGCGCCTTGAGAGTCCGCTTAGTCTCCGCGACTGGGTATCGCAAAGCGGACTTTCCGAAGCGGAGGCACTGCGCACAATTTATGGTCTCGCGCTTGCCGGATTCGCGCAGCGCGAGCGATGGCCGAGCGCGCTCACAAAGGGAGGACCAAAAAGTGCTGCCCCGATTTTGACGGCACCCGTTGAGAGCAGCGCGGAAACAAGTCCAGCGGATGTATCCGTTCACACCCTGGCGACGGAACTTGAGGAGTTACTTAAACGATTGCAGGACGCTACGAATTATTATCAAGTGCTAAAGGTTGAACCCGGGGCCGATCCCGAGGAAATCAAAAACAGTTATTACGCGTTAGCGCGCCGTTATCATCCCGATCGCTTTCACAAGCAGGCGGGTACGCCACTACACGCAAGCGTCGAGTCGGCTTTCGCCAAGATCGCGCAAGCGTACGTAACGTTAGCCGATCCGGCCCAGCGATCCGCTTACGACGCCAAGCTTGCAGCTCAGGAAAAGATCCGCCGCTCGACGATGGCGATTCCGAAGCAGACTGAACTGGATCGTTCTCGCGCTCAAGCAGCGAAGAAGGCAAAGAGCGAGGCAGCAGACGAGAATGACTTCGCCCGAGCCGAAAGCAATTTCCAGGAAGGGTTTATCGCTTTGCAGCAGGGGCAAACCAAGGCTGCGATCGTCAGTCTGGCTGCCGCCGCACGATTGGCGCCCAGCGAGGCACGATTTCGCGCCTACTATGGACGAGCACTGGCTGCGGTGGACGCCACGCGTCGCCTCGCTGAGGCTGAGCTGCAAGCAGCACTCAAACTTGATGCGGGAAACTCCTCATATCGCTTGATGCTGGCCGAACTCTATTTTGATTTGGGCTTCTACCGCCGTGCCGAGGGCGAACTAAAACGCGTGCTGACTGCGGAACCCGACAGCCCCGGCGGCCGCAAATTGTTACGCCGCCTGGAAGCGACTACGACATCTTAGGAACCGTCACGGTTGGTGTCGGCTGTTCCGCCAAGTAGAATCATTCGCTACCAATGTCGATAATGACAACAAATGATAAGCAGCACGTCGACGCCTTTACGCAACTGGCGTCGGCCACCGATGAGTTTGAGCAATACAAGAGTCTCCACGCTGTGCGTATTGCGGAGCTGGCTGACGAAATCGCGCAAAATTTCTTGCTGGCAAGTCGGGATCGTAGGTCGTTGCGTGCTGCTGCGTTGCTGCACGATCTCGGTGAGGCAGCCATGGAACGAGACTATATTCAGCGCCATGCGGCGTTAAGTGATGAAGAACGTATTGATCTGGCCCGGCATCCAGTCATAGGCGAACAGGAATCCGCGCGCGCCGGCGCTGATCGCGCTACCACCTTGCTGGTTCGCTGGCATCATGAGTGGTGGAACGGCAGCGGTTACCCCGACGGGCTCAGAGGTGATGAGATACCTCTCGCCGGCCGAATCCTCCGACTGGCTGATTCCTACGCCTCGTTAACGGCAGGCCGTCCCTTTCGCGCGGCGCACTCTGCGGCGGCGGCGCGACAACTGATCATTGAGCGAGCAGGAATCGAATTCGATCCGCGAGTGGTGCAAACATTCCTGCAACTTGATCTCGCTGAGCATCTGGAGCCGGCCGAAGAAGAAGCGCAGTCCCATGACAATGAGCACGAGAGTAAAGAATTGTTTTCTTCGTTTATGAAGTAAGGCGCGGAAGGTTAAAAAGTGGGTTACAACAACATCGAGGCATTCGGAAACGGCTGGCTGGCGTTTGAGCTAAACGTCCTGCGGCGCCTGAAATTCAAATCGGTGGCTCTGCCTTTAAGTGGCGAACCGAACCTGGGAGTGCATTTGAAGCGCTGGGGTGTGCGCGTGGTTGCGAATGATCCCTTCACCTGGGCCTCCATCAAAGCGACGGCGCTAATTGAAAACTCATTTTTGAAATTGGATGAAGCTGACTGCGAAATCGTCCTGGAGGACGTCTATGTGCCGCGAGAAAAGCTGGACAATGCTGCCCTCGTGAAGTGGTTCAGTGAAAACGATTCCTGGTGGTTTGATAATGTCCGCCTCAACGCCGAGAAACTGCAGGATCCACATAAACGCGCCCTTGCTCTCACACTTGGGATGATGGTTGGAGACTATGTTCTGTCTTTTGATAAGCAGACATGGCAGCTGCGCGAACCATTATCACTGTCGAAAGTTTATCGTCAGATGCAAGAATTACTGCCGCAGCCTTACGACAATGATTTTCAAAACAAGAGCACAAATCAGGATTTGCGTAGCTTTGTTGCCGAGCGACAACATACCGATCTGCTTTTTTTGAGATTGCCGGCGCCGGTTGTACAGGTTGAACCTGTGCGAGGCCTATCGAGTTGGCGCGAAGAATGGCTCCAGGGTGGCGATCATTTTTGGAATGAGTTTGACGTGAAGCGTGCCGGTCGACTCGGTGCACCAGTACAAAGCAAGCAGCAGTACCTTGGGCTGGTTGAAGACTTGTTGCGAACGGCCTCACATATCCCTTCGTGGGCGATTGCTCATACGGAGAATGGTTTCATCTCTGGGGAGGAGTTGATGGAAACCGTCGGCCGCATCAGAAGAGTGGAAGCGGTCTACGTAAAAGATTTTTCCGACTTGCTGGGTGTGAAAGCCTCTATCATTACCGCGGGAGGCTAGATGTCAGGGGCAGGAGGCAGGGGCAGGAGGCAGGAAAAGAGCACATATATCATTTCAAATTTTTCATTTGTCATTGGTGGATTCAACTCCGAAGCAACCCCTGTGACCCACCGGGCAATTACAGTACGGAAGCGGTAGCGACCGCACTCAGGTGACATCAGACTCGGACTTTCAGACCTTGGTAAAACCGGGATAATCGCCGACTCTCGGAACTTGATCGACCGGTTAGTTGGATGCGGTCGCTACCGCTCCAGTACCGTATTCTTCGCTATCTCTGTAGCACTTCGAAGTTTGAATCCACCAATTACAAATGATATATGGAAAATGATTTTTTCTGCGCTCTTATCCACCCTTCACAAACCTGTATCCCAATCCTCGAACCGTCAGCAAATGCTCTGGACGCGCTGGTTCGGTTTCGATGTAGCGCCTAAGCCGAACGATAAAGTTGTCGATTGCGCGGGTATCGGTATCTTCGTGAAGCCCCCAAACATCTTCCAGCATCGACTTCCGCTTCACAATCTCGCCTTCATGCTTGATCAGATAGCGGAGTAGTTGAGCTTCCATCAATGTCAGCCGCACAGTCTGTTCACCGGTTCGCAATTCTAGAGTTCTGAAATCAATCGTCTTCCCATCGAATGAATAGACATCGTTTTGCTCCGCGTGTGGCCCTGAGCTTTGTTCAGCTCCCCCTGCGCCACTTCGCAACCACTCGCGTCGTCGCAACAGGGCGTTGATGCGTGCCATCAAAACGGACAGCTCAAAAGGCTTGGGAATATAGTCGTCAGCGCCTGATTCAAAACCCTTCAAAACGTCTTCCGGGCGTCCCCGCGCGGTGAGCATCAGCAGCGGCACATAGTGATTTGCAGCACGCAGTTCAGCCGCAACCGTAAAGCCATCCTTGCCCGGTAGCATCACATCGAGCACCACGGCATCGTAGCGGCGTTGCTCCTGCAACAGACGGGCGAGCGCCGACTCGCCGTCGCCGACAGTCTCAACCGTATAACCTTCGGCTTCGAGGTTATAGCGCAACCCGTCGGCCAGATGTTCCTCATCTTCAACCACCAGCACGCTGCTCATCGCTCAAACCCTCGGTAGCTGAATCGTAAAAGTGCTGCCATGCCCAACGCCCGGGCTCTCCGCAAACACGCGGCCGCCAAGTCTCTCTACAATCGAGTGCACAATGAACAATCCCAAGCCGGTGCCCTTCACACGCGCCATCACCAATCCCGGCGCCCGGTAGAATCGTTTGAAGATGCGTTTCAGTTGCGAACGTGGAATTCCGATGCCGCGGTCAGCGATGCGAATTGCCACGTTTTTTTCATCAATGTTCGACACTTCCACGTTAACCGAAACCTTCTTATCAGAATACTTGATTGCGTTATCGAGCAGATTAGAGATCACCGCCCGCAAATCATCAGCATCACCTGCAACGCGTGCCGGTTCGCCATTCAGCGACTCATCAAAGTGCAGCGCTTCGGGTGCGAGGTTATGACGGATCCGGGTTAGATCCACACATTCGCGTACGAGCTCGCTCAAATCGATCACCGACTTATTTTGGCCTCCGCGCCGATGACTGGCGCGACCAGCACGCAATACCTGCTCGACTGTTTGCAGCAGTCGATCACTATCGGCGAGCATGATGTCGTAGAACTCTTTACGTTGCCGCTCGTCGACATTGCGAGTCTTAAGCGTCTCCAAATAGAGGCGAATGGAAGCGAGGGGAGTCTTTAGTTCGTGAGTCACAGCATTGATAAAGGCATCGTGCTGTTCGTTGCGGCGGATTTCGCGTACCAAAAAGATTGTATTGAGTACGACGCCGACGATGATTAGGGAAAAGAAAATGATTCCCAGGACTAACAGCGCGACCTGGCGCCAGTTAAGCAGAATCCAACCGACATACAGAGCGACGGCAAGAGTGACGAGGCAGGCCCCGAGGGTGATGAAGAAGATTACGGACTTGCGACGGCCGCTGACAGGCATGGGACCATTGTACAGCAGTGGTCGGGGGGCTGGTCAGCGGCAATCGCCTCGGGGCTAGCGGAAAAGCAAAGCATTTTCCATTTGTCATTTCTCACTTTTCATTTTCCATTGGAAACTGAAACCGCCAAGGCGCCAAAAGAATAAAACGCACTTAGTACTTCGTGCTTAGTACTTTGATTCAGCACCATCAGTGCTAAGATCGTCTTGCTCAAATCTCATCGGCCGAGCAAAGTTCGAAGCACCAAGTTCAAAGCTCGTTTTTTCTTCTTGGCGAACTCTGCGGACCCTGGCGCCTTGGCGGTTTCAGTTTCCAATGAAAAATGACAAATGGAAAATAAATCGGGCCGCCCGTCTCGCTTGAACGAAACAGGCGGCCGTCCTTGATTTCTTGAGTTTCGCTCTATGCGGCTTCCTGTAATTCTCGGAGCTCAGGCCTCGCAGTTCTCGCTTCCTTCGCCGCGGCAATCTGTTCATTGCTAATCAATCTGATTCCCTTGGCGAGTCCAAGTATCTGCAGCGCGCGGATCCCATACCAGTTGAAGTCAATTTCGTACCAGGTCAATCCATGGCGCGCGGCGCGCGGATGGGCGTGATGGTTGTTGTGCCAGCCTTCACCGAATGAAAGCAGCGCCACCCACCAACTGTTCGTGGAATCGTCGTTCGTCACGAAGCGACGCGATCCCCAAAGATGAGTTGCTGAATTGACTAGCCAGGTGAAATGCAGCCCGACGGTCACGCGCAGAAACACTCCGACAAACATCATTCCCCAGCCACCAATGGCCAGCAGCGCGATCCCGGAAAGAATCAACGGCACGAAATAGAGTCGATTCATCCAAACGTGAACCGGATCCTTCATCAGGTCGGGAGCATAACGTTGTAGCACAGCAGGTTCGTGCTGTTGCGCAGTACCCCGCAGTATCCACCCCATGTGCGACCACCAGCGGCCATCGCGCGGTGTGTGCGGATCACCTTCAGCGTCTGTATGCGCGTGATGAATGCGGTGAGTTGCTACCCAGTTGATGGCCCCGCCTTCCAACGCCAGCAAGCCACAGAAAGTCAAAAAGTACTCGACTGCCTTCGGTGTCTTGTAACCGCGATGCGTCAGCAAACGATGAAACCCCATGCCGATGCCGAGACTCCCCGATACCCACCACAGCACGAGAGTGACAAGCAGAGCTTTCCAGCTAAACATGAAAAGTGCCGCGACCGCTCCGAGATGAAACATCACCATGAAGCTTAAGGTGATCCAGTTTAGTTTTTGCTTTTCAGCAACGCTTCGTTGACTTATTAAAGTTGTGCTCATTAAAACTCCGTTTCGAATCTTGGCCCACATCTTGGATGCGCGGGCATGACCATGCTACCAATTTGCAGGCGTTCCGTTTGTAATACTTATGTAAGAGCGCAGCAGTCACCGGTCGCAGTTTTACTCAGTAATTATGCGAAACGTCGAGGTTCGAACCTTGCCAAGCAAGACGCGAATCGGGCATTATTGCTGGCGTAATTGAATCCTCCAGCGGCGGAAGTTGCTGCAAGCGCCTCTCAATTTCGGTGCCTTGCGCGACCACAAAACGCGAAGCGAAAACTTAAGATCAAGGTCACAATTTAGTGTCGAGGGACTTATGCAAAAGAAAGCTCCGGTTGAGAAGCCAACTTATGCAATAGGGGATCGGGTAGAAAAACTATGCGCGGTGTGCAATGAAGAGCGGGGCCACGTAGTCGCTTCGATCACCAAGCGCGGTTCCATTTCGCGGGTGACTTGTCCGAAGTGTGGGACCAAAAGCTCATTCTCAAGCGGCACTAAATTGACTGGGTCGCGATCGAAGGCGGTGCAAAGCGAACCCTATGACATGGCGCGCACCTATCGCACGGGGCAGGTCATGATTCATCCGCTTTGGGGACCAGGTGAAGTAACGGCGATCATTGAGCCGCGAAAGATTGACGTCTTATTTGCCGACCGGATTCGCCGGCTCATTCACTCCCGGGCCGACCTCTAATGTAGACTTGTCGTGCTCTGTCCCCGCGAGCGACATGCCCCGAGGCAGTCGGACCAATCGCAAAGCAAACAATCCTAACCACAACACTCCCGAGGTTGCCGAAAGCAAACCGGCAATCACCGTCAGAGTGCGCGCCGAAATAAACTTTAGCGACCAGCCCGCAACCGCTGTTGAAAAACTCCAGATCAAGAGTTCGGTCGCCCGGTCTGTAGTACCCACACGGCCGCGCAATTGATCGGGAACGAGACGCATTAGAAGGGTCTCCTGAATTGCGAATTCAGCCGCAAGCAAAATTCGCGAGACGAAGATCAACAAACTGGCGAGCCAAAGCGTAGGCGCCAAGCCAATGAATGCGAAGATCACGCCCTGGACGATCAACGCCCAACCGATAAAGGGAATCGTGGCATGCATCACTTCCAGATGCGTGCCCAACCTTCGCGCAATCATCATCCCGAGAAAGAGACCGACGCCAGCGGCAAAATAGAGCACCGCAACGGCCGCATCACCGCTAATACCTCTCTCGCCTGCAAAGACAATTCCGCCCAGTCGATCAGAAATGAGATTGATGGAGCCGCCGCCTGTCGCCCAAAGAATGTTGATTGCCAGGATCGCAGCCACGGGCGCGTGCGTCAGGATGAAAGACCACCCCTCGCGAATGTCCGACCAGTATCCACGTTTAGCTTCACCCGGGATCGTTTTAATGTTTGCCGCGCTTTTGGTTTGCTGGTCCGGAATCAGCCAGACTGAATAGGCCGAAGCAGCGAAGGAGATCGCGTTCACCACAAAGGCAGCCTGATAGCCAACTGTTGCCGCGGTCCAGCCGCCGAGTGCTGCGCCAAAAGCCATCAGCAAGAATCGGGAAGAAAACATCAAGGCGTTGCCGGCAAGTAGATCGCGGTCACCGGTGATGTTTGGAACCGACGCATTCTTAGCTGCTTCAAAAAAAACGCCAAAGAAGGAAAGAACTACAGTACAGACGTAAGCGATCCAAAGATCCTCCGGTTGTCTCACCAGCAACATTGCGAGCGCAACCAGCACTCGCGCCAGATCCGAAACGATCATTACGGTGCGTCTCGACCAGCGGTCGACAAAGGCTCCGGCAAGTGGCGCGAAGATCGTAAACGGCAACAGGCGCGTCACCAGCATGATGGTGGTTACTTCGGGTGCGCCGTGAGAGACGGCGCGTACCAATCCCAACGCGGCAATGAAGTTGAACCAGTTGCCGAGCTCGGAAATCACCTGCCCCAGCCACAATCGCCGGAAGTAATTGTTGCTGCGCAGTAATTGCAGATAGGTTAATGAAGCCATGCCATTGGTACTTTGAGCTTTGTACTTTGAACTGAGTACTTTGTTCGCGGTTGCGGGTTGACGCGATCTCCGTCGCAGTTCTCAAGCGACATCAGAAGAACAAAGTACAAAGCTCAAAGTACTAAGTTCGATGTTCAAAAAAAGAGCCGCCAACCCACGTTAGCGGCTCGCGACTCTCAGGTTCTTCCTCTTAACTAGCCACCAGCGAACTTTGGTGGTCTTTTCTCGATGAAAGCCGCGACGCCTTCCTTGAAATCTTTTGTCAGTCCTGATTTGAGTTGCGTTTCTCGCTCCAACTCCAGTTGTTCACCATAATCATTTTTGGCGCTCGCCTCCAGCAGCTGCTTGATGCGGCCGATGGCGGCTGTCGGCGCGTCGGCCATAGTCTCGGCCATCGCCATCGCCTGGGCCATCAATTGATCGTCCGCAACGACGGCGTTAATCATGCCCATCGCCAAAGCGTCCGGGGCGGTTACTACTTCCCCCGTCATCATCAACTGCGTTGCCCGCCGCCAACCTACCAAACGCGGCAGGATGAACGTGCCACCGCAATCAGGCGTCAGACCGATCTTTATGAAAGCCTGATTGAAGCGCGCGCTTTCGCCGGCAACTACGAGGTCGCAGGCAAGCGCGAGATTGCAACCCCCTCCGGAAGCAGCGCCATTTACCGCGGCTATAAACGGGAGTGGAGTTTGGCGAATCAACATAATGCAATCATTCAACTCACGGAGCGGCTCATCAAAGAACGCCTCAACGCGGCCATTCTGAGAAGCGATTTTCTGCATCTCGCGGAGATCGCCCCCGGCGCAAAAGGCGCGCCCGGCGCCTGTCAGCACTATGGCCCGGCTTCCCTGCGCGACTGCTTCAGCGACGGCTGCTTTGAATTCTCCGGCTACGGCCAGGGTCAAAGCGTTCAACGCCTCGGGACGGTTGAGGGTGATCACAGAAACACCGCCGCGCAATTCGAATTGAATGGTTTCGTAACTCATCTCAAGAGGCAGATGTCGGGTGTCGAGTTGTTAGTAGTTAGTTGTCAGTTGGACTACTGACCACTGACTACGAACTACTGACTACGGACCTCTAACCACTGTCTACTGTCTACTGTCTACTGTCTACTGTCTACTGCCTACTGCCTACTGTTCTTTCGCGCGATTCGCGCTGAAGCATTCACCACACAGCACCGGGCGGCCGCTGGAGGGCTTGAAGGGAACGGTGTCAGCCTTGCCACACTGATCGCAAGTAATCTCAAACCGCTCTCGTTCTCCGCTGGGCCCCCTTGAACCACCAAAATTTGCGCGCCGTGCGTCTCTACAAGGCTTACAACGCTTTGGGTGTGTCAGGTTTCTTTCACGATAGTATTCCTGTTCGCGCTCGGTGAATGCGAACGGGGTGGCGCATTCGGCGCAGGTGATTTCCAGATCTGGCATGGGGCTTTTCTCCATTGAGAGCGAGACCGAGGAGTCTGCTCTCTCAGCTCTTCGAGGATCGCTTTGACTTAGGGTGTGGCGTCAACCCTCACTGGGACGATCGCTGGCGAAGCGGTTTCAGGTGGGGCAGAGTTTACTCCACCGGGAACCGCTGTTCAACAAGCAATGGGGGCAGCAGGCAGATGGCAGAAAGTAGTAGGCAATAGGCGGTGGGCCGTGGTGGTCCCGCTGACTGTTTCGTGTTCTTTCCTGTGGATTAGTGGATCGAGTCCTCACACCGAATGAGCACATCCAAGAAATCACACGCCCTAACACCAAGCTCACTGCCTACTGCCTTCCTTGCCCACTCGCCAGTTCTGCGACATGCGCTCTAACGGTTTCGCCAAGTGTCTCGAGGTTATAGCCACCTTCGAGACAGGAAACTAGCCGGCCTGCGCATGCTTCCGCGGCCCACTGTTTTACCGTCCGGGTCATATCAATGAAGTCTTCATCTTCCAGCAGCAATTGGCCCAGGGGGTCGCCAACGTGAGAGTCAAAACCTGCCGAAATCAGAATCAGATCAGGACTAAAGTTGTCGCCAATCTCATCGAGCGCCGCCTCGAATGAGCGCTTTTGTTCTGTAGCCGGAGTTTGAGCTTTGAGGGGAACGTTTAGGGTATAACCTCGCCCGCGACTGACGCCTGTTTCCCCTCGCGACCCGGTTCCGGGGTACCACGGGTATTGATGCATCGAAAAAAAGAAAACGCTGGGGTCGTCGTAGAAAATTCCCTGCGTCCCGTTCCCGTGATGTACATCCCAATCGATAATTGCCACCCGCTCGATTTCGGGGTAATGGTTTTGCGCGTAACGAGCCGCGACGGCGACGTTATTAAACAAACAAAAGCCCATCGATCGTTCGGCTGTCGCGTGGTGCCCGGGCGGACGCACTGGGACAAACGCATTCGCCGCTTCGCCCGCCATTACCAGATCAATCGCCTGACAAGCGGCCCCGCTGCCATGCAGCGCGGCCTCCAGTGACCGCATTGAGACGGGAGTGTCGGTATCGAGGAAACCGATCCCCTCGCTGACCGCGCGTTCTACCGTCTTATAAAGCTGGGGTGCGTGGCACGCTTGAATTTCTCCGCGTGGGGCTTTGCGAGCCTCGATCTCCGCAAGGCTTGCCCATAGTTGGGCATCCGCTTTCAACGCATTCATCACAACTGAGTAACGCGAAGCAGTCTCTGGATGTCCCGGTCCGGTGTCGTGTTCTCGGAAAACAGGATGATGAACGATGGCAGTTGTCATAAGAATTGCCGATTGGTGATTGCCGATTGTAATTCCGAATGCTGGCGT
>DASSCX010000033.1:0-3421 GCA_035697425.1 Pyrinomonadaceae bacterium
GCTAAAGTGCGCCAGCGTTTATACGACGAGTTCAATATTGAGATTGGTGCCGGACTTGGACCGCTCAAAGGCAAAGTCTGGCGCGTCGGTTTGATGGGCCATGGCTCGCGAGTGGAAAATGTCGAGTTATTGGCGAAGGCGTTGAAACAGTTAATCTAATCGCGCGCGGAAATCGATTAGAAGCTGGGCTGCTCGGTGCAGCGCGACACCTTCTTAATCTAACATCAGTTAGATTGATTCACATCCAAGAGCGTTAAACGAGCGCAGCATTTTGTGACTGTTACCTGTAAAGAGCTGCTACCCATTCGCCGTAACCATTATATGGTAGGGTGCGTCGCAGTTCCCCGCTATCGATCAGTTTCTCAGACTCTTGTGACCAGCGCGTGTGAGGTGTCGCGGGATCGACGTTTGCTTCAAAGCCATACTCGTGCGGCCTATTGCTGTTCCAAAGGGTGCGCGGTTGCTCTGCGGTGAATTCAATTTTCACAATTGACTTGATGCTCTTGAAACCGTACTTCCAAGGCACCACCAGCCGCAGTTGTGCGCCGTGTTGCTTTGGCAGCGGGTGTCCATAGATCCCGCAGGCGATTGTCAGTTCATTCGCAGCTTCCGCCATAGTCAATGTTTCGGTATACGGCCAAGGGCCGTAAGACTACGGTTAACGGATAATCCATTATGATCGTTGGCACGATTGAGCCGAACAGGGGTGATGCGGAATTGCGCGATAGCGAAGATCCGTTCCGGTTGCTGTTTGAGAACAGCAACGATGCGGTTTTACTTTCTGGCGCCGAGGGAATCATCGAAGCCGCCAATCCCGCGGCATGCCGGCTGTTTGGCTGGCCCGAGGAGGCGATTCGCCAAATCGGCCTGACCGCGCTGGTGGATCCCGCTGATGGTCGATTGTCGGTGTTG
The DNA here is from genome assembly GCA_035697425.1 of Pyrinomonadaceae bacterium. Classification (GTDB taxonomy): domain Bacteria; phylum Acidobacteriota; class Blastocatellia; order Pyrinomonadales; family Pyrinomonadaceae; genus PSRF01. Next base: position 913 of record DASSCX010000033.1, read on the forward strand.
CTAAAAGAGCAGGAGCAAACCGGCCGCTTCAAAGGCGAGCTCAACTTCAAGCGCAAGGATGGCTCGGTTTTTCTTGGCGAAGTTTGCAGTGGTTTTTATAAGGACAATGTCGGAATCGGAAAAGCCACTTTCATAATTCGCGACATCAGCGAGCGCCAGCCTATAGAAGAAACTCTCCGGCACATCACCGAGGGAACGGCTGGCAGCACGGGGGATGAGTTCTTTCGTTCGTTGGTCAAACACGTGTCTCAAGCGCTTCAGGTCCGCTACTGTTTTGTCGCCGAATGTGCAGATGAGACTGACAAACGCGTTCGTATGTTGGCTTTTTGGGCAGGGCAAGGCTTTGGTGAAAATATTGAATTTCCGCTCGCCGGCACGCCATGCGAACGCGTCATCCAAGGAAATATCTGTTCCTACCCGGAGCGATTACAAGTTCTCTTTCCGGCGGATCCAGGACTCATCGCACTGCGGGCGCAGAGTTATGCGGGCGTTCCACTCATGAATTCAGCCGGAAGTATCTTAGGGCATCTGGTCGTGATCGACACCGAACCCAGAGTTTTCAGCGAACAGGCGCTATCGATCCTGCAAGTATTCGCCACCCGGGCTGCAGTCGAGCTGGAGCGAAAACGTGCCGACGACGCGTTGAAAAAGAGCGAAGAGCATCTCCGCACGCTGCTCGGCATCAACAATGCTGTTGTCACTAAATTAACGCGAGACGAGCTTTTCTGCGCCATCGCAGAGGTCCTCGGCCGGGCGATTCCGTTCGATCGACTCTCACTCTCACTCTACGACCCGGCGGCCGCTGTCCTGCGACTGGTCACTTACGCCGGCCCGTACCAGCGCGACGATTACACCCCCATCGGTCGTGTGCTTGAGTTGCACGATAGCCCCGCCGGGATGGCATTCGTAAGTCAAAAACCCATTCTACGCAGTGACCTTGAAGCCCAGCGGCAGACTTCCTCGGAGGAACGCGCGTATGGGCACGGGTTTCGCTCCGTATGTGCTCTGCCGCTTATTGTTCGCGGAAAGAGTATCGGCGCTATCACTGTAGGAAGTCTGACAAAGAACCGTTACGCCGAAGGGGACGCTCAGTTCCTCATGGAGGTTGCCAATCAAATCGCTATCGCCGTCGACAATATGAGATCTTATGAAGAAATCGACGCGCTGAAAGGGAGATTTCAATCCGAAGCCGTTTACCTCCAGGAGGAAATCAAAACCGAACATAACTTTGAAGAGATCATCGGACAGAGCGCGCCCATGCGTCAGTTGCTGCGCACCATCGAACAGGTAGCGCCCACCGAAGCAACCGTATTGATCCAAGGTGAGACGGGCACCGGCAAAGAACTCCTGGCGCGAGCGGTTCATAATCGAAGCCTGCGCAAAGATCGGCCGCTGGTCAAAGTCAACTGCGGATCGATACCGTCCGGCTTGGTCGAGAGCGAGCTATTCGGCCATGAGAAAGGCGCATTCACGGGAGCAACACAGCGCCGCATCGGCAGGTTCGAACTGGCCAATGGCGGAACCATCTTTCTTGATGAGGTCACGGAATTACCCTTCGATACCCAAGTGAAATTGCTTCGCGTGCTGCAGGAAGGGGAATTTGAACGGGTGGGTAGCAGCGCAACAATCAAGGTCGATGTGCGAGTGATCGCTGCCACCAATCGTGAGCCCAAGGAGGTTGTTGCCAACGGCACGTTCCGATCTGATCTTTTTTACCGGCTCAATGTATTTCCTCTGAAGGCCCCGCCGTTAAGGGAGCGCAAGGGAGACGTGCTGCTCCTGGTCCACTTTTTTCTAGGAAAATATGCCAAGAAGCTCGGCAAAGAAGTTCGCAGTGTTTCACAAAAGTCGATGGAGAGCCTCACGAACTACAACTGGCCGGGAAACGTGCGGGAATTGCAAAACGTCGTCGAGCGGGCGGTGGTTCTCGCCAGCGGTTCGATCGCGAATATCGATGATTCCGTGCTTCAGTCTCATAGTACTGTCCAACAGTCGATTGATACGCTTGAAAACATCGAGCGCCATCACATCGTCCGGGCTTTGAACGAGACCGGTTGGGTGATCCATGGCAAGAAGGGCGCGGCCGAGATCCTCGGAATAAATCCCAGCACGTTGCGGTCGCGGATGGACAAACTCGGAATTAGACGACCCTAGCATTTGATCATCGCAGGTTCCAAAATTGGCGCTTAGCACATCAGCCTTTGATTCAATGCAGCGAGATCACATATTCTGCCTTCAGAATATTATCTTGCAACATTGTGCTAGCCCTAATCGATAATAGCTCACGTCACTATGGTCAGTGAGGCAATCGACGCTGGAAACCGTGAGCAGGTAAACGGACAGGTTGTCTGCGCACGAGCGATCTGTCACATCACCCGCGATCGCTTGGGGAGTGGTCCTTGCGTGCAGCCTCGCGTGCGAGGCGGTCTGGAAAAATGTCGGGTCGGTGCTGAGTGCGCTGTTTGGCTGCTTCGCCAAAAACGCAAAGTTGACATCACTCGGCTACGTC
>DASSCX010000034.1:0-13680 GCA_035697425.1 Pyrinomonadaceae bacterium
GAAGTTGGCGAGCTGAGGAATCTCATAAATCTTCTTCGTGACGTAGAGTGAGGAAATATGGTTAATGTCGCGGGCGCGAATCACTAGATCGAGAACCTGGACCGCGACCAGGGGATCAAGACTCATAGTAGGCTCGTCGAATAACATGATGCGCGGCCAACCAATGAGCGCACGCGCAATCTCCAGCCGGCGCTTCATTCCGCCCGAAAGCTCTTCCGGAAATTTATTCTCCTCACCTTGAAGATCAACAAAATTCAATACGTCAGCTACAGCTTTCCGAATCTCCACTTCGGTCCAACCGTGCTCTTCCAATCGATAGGCGGCGTTCTCGTAAACGCGGAGTCCGGTGAAAAGTGAATCTTCCTGGAAGACCATACCCATAAGCCCACCGCGGATCGCCAGGAGTTCGCTTTCTGTAAGCGTTTCAATTTCACGACCATCGATAAAGATCTGGCCACCGTCCGGTTTGAGTAAGCCCATGGCCAGACGTAAGAGAACGGATTTTCCCGAACCGGAAACGCCGGTTAGGAAGATCATCTCTCCCTGTTCGAGCTTGAAACTAATGTCAACGAGAGCCGGTTGGCTATCGAAGCTGAGGGAGACGTGGCGAAACTCGATTGCGGGCGGCTTGATGTTCACTGTCGAGTTCATGTTAGTTGTCGCGAGCAGCGATCTTACCAACTTCAGTCTCAAGACCGGTGGCGACAACAACGGCAGTGCCGCTTCCAGAGCTAATCGTGGTGCCGAGATAGACCATTGACTGCCGCATTTCGAGGGGAGCGTCGGTAGGAACCTGGGAAACCAGCTTTTCTACGTCAGCACTTTTCCCGGTCAGGGCCGACTCCTGAACATGTAGTTGTTCGGCCTTAAGAAGTCGAGCGTCAGCTGAGACACTATCTCCGGCCTTGAGGATCACAATATCGCCAGGTACAAGCTCCTCAGCAACAACTTTGGTTTCATGACTCTCTCGCCTCACACGTACGCTTGTTCGCGTCGCATCCTGCAAGGCATCCAGTTCGTGTGCTGCCTTAAGCAGGTACGAGAAACCCACAATCGCCATGATTGCCAGGACCGCGAGAATTGAAAACGCCTCAACCCGGTCTGCTACTGCGCGATTCAGGACCGCAGCGGTCAACAAAAAGCCGATAAGGACGCTGACAAACAGCAAAACGTAGACTCCATCTATGCGCCTTGACGTGAGCGCATCACCGCTATTTGTTCCATAACCGAGCCGGCGGCTCGCTACCTGCGCGGCTGTCAATCCCTGATTAGGATCAACCTCCATCAGGCGAGTAACAGCTGCGGCTTCCAAAGCGTGCCACGGTTGAGCCCGTTTTGGGAATACGCCGAGACCTTTGCCGACATTCGTTGAAGCTTCGCGTAGTGGAAAGGTTGTTTCGTTCATCATGAGCTAGGAAGGAGCAACGTGTGTGCCGCCGGAGGAGCTGTTTGCCCCTGAAAATCTGCCACGTTTCCTCAAGAGTTGAAGCCTGAGCTTTTGCGGTGCTGCGCGAAAATTCAGCCTAATTGCGCAATACCTCGCAACTGCTGTTTGCGAAACATGGCGAGTGCTTCAAAAAGCTCGCGGAAACCACCGTGTGATAACTGGTACGGTCCGTGCAGAGCACCGTTTCGCAAGAGGCGTGCAAGCGTCAAAGATCAAAGGGATTGTTGAGGTTGGCTAATGGCGAAGATCTTAATTTTGGGTGGCGGCTTCAGCGGCGTGGTCGCCGCCGAACGTTTAGCTGAACAGTTAGGCGACGATCACCAGATCACGTTGGTTTCGCGCACCCGAAATTTTGTCTTCTATCCAGGGTTGGTGAGATTGGCTTTCGGTAAGTGTCAGCCTGAAGACGTCTGCTTCAATCTACGGGAGAGCATTCTCAGCCGGCGCGTGAACTTCATCGAAGCGGAAGTCGCGCGCATTGATCCGGTTGAACGCAAAGTGGTCATTGCTCATGGCGAGCTGGAAGGGAAACTTCACTACGATTATTTGATTTTCGCCCTTGGCCGGCGACTGGCCACCGAGAAAATCACGGGTTTCTATGAGAACGCGCATCATCTGCTCAGCGTCGATAAAGCCCTTAAGTTTGGTAAAGCTCTGGCAACTTTCCACGAAGGACGGGCCGTTCTTGGGCAGTGTCCTGATGCGCGACTACCGGTGCCCGTTTACGAGACCGCATTTGCATTGTCGCTGATGTTGGAAGAGCGCGGCGAACGAGAGCAGGTGAGAATCACAGTCGTCAGTCCCGATCCTCGGGATTTGCAGTTGGGAGATTCCCAAGCCACGATTGCCCTCGAGAGTGCCTTCCAGTCACACGGCATAGAACTCGTGCCGGACTTCGCGATCAATAGATTGACACCTGGTGCGGCAATGACCGGCAACGGGCTGTCTATCAACTTCGACCTACTAATGTTGCTACCCCCATTTCAGGGATCGCCGGCAGTGCTACATCTGGGACTTTCCGAGCACGCATATCTCAACGTCGATTCGACTATGCGAGTCGTTGGTGCGGAACGGATCTACGCCGCTGGCGACTGCGTAAACTTTAGCGGGCCGAAGATGGGCCACATGGCAGTTCGCCAGGCAGAGGTTGCCGCTGCAAACCTCGCAGCCGAGGTCGAGGGACACGCGCCCGTGGCCCACTACAGTCATGAAATGAGGCTGGTGATTGATGCAGGGGGGCGCGACAGCATTTACCTGCACAAGGATATTTGGACTAACGAGCCGGCGAGCGTCAGGCAGGGACGGTTTTGGAGCTGGGCAAAACGCGTACAGGAGATGTATTGGGAAAGAGCGCATACCTAATGCGCCTCAACGAACTCCCAGCAAGCGTGCCGGTTGAGCAGCAGCAATGCGAACGCGAGCGTCAAGAATAACCGCTCCTCGTTCCTGCACCACAAAGGGATTGCAGTCCAGTTCTGCTATTTGAGGGATGTCTTCTACGAGGGCACTCACCCGCAACAATCCTTCCTGAAGCGCACCTACATCGCAAACCGGAGTACCGCGAAAGCCATTCAATAGGGGGTAAGTTTTCAGCCCCTCGATCATTTCGATTGCGTCTTCTTTAGAAAGTGGCGCAAGCCTGACCGAAACATCCCGTAACAGTTCAACCTGTACACCGCCAGCGCCGCAGGCTATCACCGGACCGAATTGCGGGTCTTGAACGACACCTACCAACATCTCAATTCCCGGTTGTGCCATCCTTTGAACCACGAATCCGCTGGGGGTGTGCCCGTTCTCTGCGAGACGGACCGCCATGTCATGCGCTACCTGACTGACTTGTTCGGGGCCCTTGAGGTGAAGCTTTACGGCCCCCGACTCGCTTTTGTGAATGACGCCCGGAGCTATCGCTTTCAGAGCTACTGCGCAGTTCATTTCTGCTGCAATTGCTCCCGCATCTTCCGGGCTGTCTGCGATTCGTTGTTCAATCAAAGGCAGACCATAACAAGCAAAGAGCGCCGCCGTATCTTTTGGGTTGAGCCAATCCTCGCCGCGGGCAAGCGCGGTGGACACGATCGCTGCAGCTTCATCACGTCGCACATCATCGAAATGCACTATTGAGGCTTCGGGACGATTGCGCCACTCCTGATATCGAGCCGCGCGCGATAGTGCGATCGCCGCAGTCTCGGGAAATCGATAACAGGGAATCCGCACATCTCCTTCTTGTAGCTCGGACGGCGCCTCGCCTGCGGACAAGAACACAGCCAGGACAGGCTTAATGCGATCGAGCTTTTGCACCTCTTCTGAAATTGCCCGAGCGACGTCTTCTGCACGTACTACGAGTGGCGGTGTGAAGATGACTACCAGTGCGTCAACATTGGGATCAGTAGCAACAGTCTTGATGGTTTCGCGGTAATGGTCTGCTGAAGCTGACGCAATCATGTCAACGGGATTTGCCACGCCAGCTCCCGGAGGCAGAAGCGCGCGCAGGCGGTCCTGCTTGCTGACATCAAGCACTGGGATTTCGAGCCCGCGTGCTTCACAAGCGTCGGCGCACAGAATGCCGGGGCCTCCGGCGTTCGTGATAATGCCAACTCGCCTGCCTTTAGGAAGCGGTTGATTGGCTAGCAGAGAAGCTACGTCGAAGAGTTCCTCAAGCGTGTCTGTACGAATTACTCCTGCTTGCTTGAAAAGAGCGTCCACGGTGACGTCGGAGGCAGCAATCAGTGCTCCGGTGTGAGAAGAAGTGGCACGAGCCCCAGCCTGGGATCGTCCGCTCTTCACAACGACGATCGGCTTTTGCCGTCCCACCCGGCGTGCAATCTGGGAGAACTTCCGCGGGTTACCGAACGACTCCAGATAGAGAAGGATCACGTCTGTGCGGTCATCGCTTTCCCAATACCGGAGGAGGTCGTTGCCTGATATGTCTGCCTTGTTGCCGACAGAAACAAACGTCGAGATACCGAGTCCTAATGAGTTTGCGTGATCGATGATAGCGAGTCCGAGGGCGCCGCTTTGGGAAGAGAAACCGACGCGGCCAGGCGGCGGCACATGGGGAGCAAAGGTCGCATTGAGCCGTACTTCCGGATCGGCATTTAGAATGCCCATACAGTTTGGACCAATGAGTCGCATCCCAGACGAGCGACAAATTCGAACCAACTCTGCCTGGCGCGCCTGCCCTTCTTTTCCGGTTTCAGAAAATCCCGCAGAGATGACGACCAGAGCCTTGACTCCCTTACGGCCGCAGGACTTCGCAACCTCCAACACGTTTGCAGCGGGGACTACGAGGACTGCTAGCTCGATCGGTCCGGGAATGATCTCCACAGAGGCGTAAGCCGGCACCCCCTGAACTACCTCAGCGGCCGGATTGACGGGATAAACAGGGCCTCGGAAAGGATAGCTAATGAGATTATGAAAAACTTCTGCCGCGATCGCGCCGCGCTTTCTAGAAGCACCAATAACAGCCACGGCCTGCGGTTCAAAGAAGAGCTTTAGTGCATTGACGGCCGCCGTGCTCTCACGACGTTCGAATTTGCGAGCCGCTTCATCGCTCAACGAGGTCGGGAACATCACCTGAAGCTGACCCGCATCCGCCTGGACGCTGAGACGAAATCCGGATTCTCTGAAGACTCCCAACATTGCATGGTTGGCAGCCACGACTTCGGCTTCGAACTCTTGTATGCCATTAGTCACTGCGATCTCCGCCAGTTGACCTAATAGAATCGAAGCGAGTCCGCGACCCTGATAGTCATTCGCTATTGTGAAGGCAACCTCCGCGCGGTTTTCGCTGGTGGCTGCGTAGAACGCGTGGCCAACGATCTGGTCCTCCGATCCCGCAAGCGCCACCAGACCCACTGTCCGGCAAAAATCTACCTGCGCTTCGCGATGAGCCTCGGCGGCCAAGACGGAGTCTTTTGAGACGCCGAAGAAGCGCATCCAACGCGAGTCTTCCGAGAGTGAGGTGAACAACGCGAAGAGGAGCGGCTCATCATCCGGCTGCATTGCCCGAACGCGGACAGTTGAGCCGTCGCGCAGTACGACGTCGCCACCTCGTGGCATCAGAGCAGATTTTGCTTGTTGATCCATGGTGCTCCAAAGACGGTTGTGAGTCACTTCGATTGCCGATTGCCGATTGCCGATTGCCAATTGCCAATTGCCAATTAGCCCGTAACAAAGAAGCCAATCGGCGATCCGCAATCGGCAATCGGCAATTCCATACTGTTCTCACCCTTATAACTGCCAACTGAGCAAGGTACATACCTTCGACGGGGTCCTGAACGGTGCCACCATTTCTTCAGCTTACCGCAAATGGTTGGGAAAACTTTCGCACGAGTTTGCGTGAACCTCCGCAACAGGCACCTGCGCCCTGCCACTTTTCGGCCTATTTACAACGAAACGCCTCGCAAATGTAGGGAATGCATGTTGCCAAAGGACTAGTAGTTGACAAGCGGGTTCTGTGAAACGAGGGCCATGATGACTGCGAAGTTAAAGATTCTGATTGCATACGACGGTTCCGATTGTGCTGAAGCAGCCCTGGACGATCTGCAACGAGCTGGATTGCCTCAGGTTGCTGAGGCCATGGTTATGTCTGTAACGGAGATTTGGACTCCGCCGCCACCACCTTCGACTTATCAAATTCTCGAACTCGCGAACGCGGTGTACGTTCCCGCAGACTTAACGCGCCTTTATTCGCAAGGCTCCCCCGCACTTCAGGAAGCGCAAAGTCTCGCTGACCGTGCCGCAGTCCGATTGCGCGCCAATTTCCCACGTTGGGAAATAACTGCGCAAGCTTCTGTCGGCTCAGCTAAACGCGAACTGATTCGACAAGCCGACGGATGGAAACCCGACCTGATTCTGGTTGGTTCGCATGGACATTCGATGGTCGGGCGGATGGTGCTCGGCAGCGTCTCGCAGGGAGTCCTGACTCACGCGCGCTGTTCTGTGCGCGTAGCACGCGGACGAGTCGAGGAGCCTGATACGCCTGCTCGCCTGATCATAGGCGTGGACGGCTCGCCGGCAAGCACTGCGGCCGTGTGTGAAGTAGCGACTCGGAAATGGCCGCGGCTGAGTGAGGTTCGCTTAATCGCCGTTACCGATCTATTAACTCCGACTCTAGCGGGACGGCTCATTCCGCCTGTTGGAAAAGCCATCAAGGAAGCCAATCAAAGCGAGCGCGAATGGCTGCAAAAAGTATTGGAGAACGCTGCGGAACAGTTGCGGCCCTCCGGGCTGAAAGTTTCATCCGAAATCCGCGAAGGCGATCCCAAGCGCGCCCTGGTGAAGGCCGCTGAAGAATGGGGCGCCGATTGTATTTTTGTCGGATCGATCGGCTTTAGTAATCCCGTCGAACGCTTCCTACTCGGAAGTGTATCTGCTGCGGTTGCGGCCCGCGCCCATTGCTCCGTCGAAGTTGTGAGAATGCGAAAAGATACTGGAGGTAATGATGAGCGCCAACTCGAATATTCCCGCAATTGAACGGTCCGGTTCAAAGGGAATCATCTGGAACCGTTTGCACTCTGAACGAGAAGAAGTGGGCGAAGCTCTCCTGAAAGACACTCGTCCAACTTCTGAAGCCCGGCCGGAAGGTGATCCAACCTATCAAGCGGATGAAGTGATGGCGGCGAACTGGCATCGCGAACTACTACAGTCGCGGTTACGCAAAATCGATGATGCGCTCGATCGCCTGATGTCCGGAGCTTATGGGAAGTGTGTCTCATGTGGTAGCGGTATTGACGACGCCAAGCTGCGCTTCGATCCGGCGATAGCCTTTTGCGTCGAATGCTGGCAGCGCCTTCAGCGTCAGACCCGGGCGGCCACTTTTGTGAGCGAAGAGTCTGAACCCAAGAACACTACGTCGGGTGATTCACCAAACAACTTGCTGCCTGGCGTGGCACTGGAGACGCTCAACCGTTTCGACACAGTGCAAGTGCAAACCGGTAACAGCCATTACCGGATCTTTCTGCTCGACCCGACTTCGGGGCGCGCTCTGGTGGAAGGTGGGCGTTATTTTGTCGAGCCGGTAGAAGCCCTCGTCCGGGGTTCGAGCATTCACGGTTCCATGCTTGGTCGCGGATGGATTGGGACAGGGCTGCGCATCGAGATGTGGGTTAACGGCAGACTAGTAAGCACATCACCAGTGAAATCAATTTACGTCCAACGTCACGCAGGGGCTGAGGCAGCAGCGGTCCCTAAGTCTCAAACGCTGTGACATTGAAAGTCGCCTTTGGTAAGCAGCCAACAGCATCGCGGGAAACAAGGAGTGCTGCAATGAAACCTGAAGCGGTCTGTGATCGACGCAGCGAGATTACCCGCCGCACCTTTTGCAACCGTGTTCTGATTACTTCGATCGGGCTGGGATTGGCTGCGAAGAGTGTCGTGGGTCAAAAGGCAGAAGCACAGAATCCGTCACTCGCTTATCCGGCCAGGAAAATTGAACGCGCCGAACAAGTGCTGCCCGGCTCGTCACTCTATTTCAATTATCCGCGGAGGAATGATCCGGCAGTGCTGGTGCGCGCTCAAGATGGAGAGTATTTCGCTTACAGCCGCAAGTGCGCACACCTGGGGTGCTCAGTGGAATTTGATTCCCCCCGTCACTGCTTGAAGTGCCCCTGTCATCAGGGAGCCTACGATGCGCGGACAGGTTATGTGATGTATGGACCGCCGCCGCGACCGCTCGACCAGATCATGTTGCAGATGCGCGCTGGGGGCGAAGTGTGGGCCGTCGGCAAAGCACCTGTGAGTGCCAGTCACGATACGTGACAGCTGCCTGGAATTGGCGCGTTAACGAGGGCCAGCCCGGCACAAGCAGCAGACTTCGTTGGTTGGAGGTAAGAAGAAATGAGTCGAAACTTGATAAATAAAATATTCTCGAGTGTCTTGATCTCGGTCTTATTCGCTCTGGGAATGAGTGCCGGCGTGAACGCCAAAACGCAAACAGTCAAGGCGACCATCAAGCCCGGATCCGAGACGCAACAGCCGCTCTACACAATATACCGCGGCGTGAAATTGGGTATGACTGCTGATGAGGCCCGCGCCAAACTCGGCACACCTTCCATGAAATACAGCGACCAGGACTTCTACATGGTTTCCGAGAATGAAACTGCGCAGATTATCTACGACGCTGCGCAAAAGGTAACCGCCATATCAGTTGATTACCTGGGCGGAATCGGCGCGCCGGATTACAAGACAGTTGTGGGTGGTGAGTTGCAAACGACTGCGAACGGCTCGCTTTACCGGGTAGTGCGTTACACGAGTCTGGGTTTCTGGGTCTCGTATAATCGCTCGCAGGGTACTGTGCCAACAGTTACTATTACCATCCAGAAGATCTGATCGCTGGTGAGCCGATTAGTGGGACCGTTCGACTTTGCCGCCGGGTGTGAGTCGCCGGCTGTGCCGCGCCATTCAGTCAGGTTAGAAACTCGACTATGCCTTGGTCCGGGCTCTGCCCTTAGATATCAGACGGCAAGGCCCAAATGTGGGGCACAGGTCCGAACTAATCAAGCCCCTTCCGGGGCGGCGAAGCCACGCCGCACATCCGGCGGCAAAGCCGAACCGCTGCTAGTTCACGACTCTTGGGCTCGCTGTACAGCGCCAACTCCTCGCGCCGCAGATCGGCGCTGATTGAACTACAATGCGCGTATGAATGAACCGATGAAGATACTCATTGCTTATGATGGCTCTGAGTGCGCGCAGGCCGCACTTGAGGATCTAAAAATTGCCGGACTGCCCCAAACCGCTGAAGCATTTGTCATAACTCTGGCCGATGTCATTCTCCCGCCGGCCAATGAAGATGCCGGCGGCGGATCCCCGGCGCATATGCCCGAGGGCGTGCGGCGTGCTTATGAACGGGGCGAGCAAAAACTAAAGCAGGCCGAGTCGCTGGCAAAAGAAGCGAGTGAGCAAATCAAGAAACGTTTTCCGGATTGGCAGGTGCGCGGTGAAGCACTCGCTGATTCGCCGGCCTGGGCAATCATCAGGACCGCCGAGATGTGGAAACCCGATCTGATCGTGATGGGCGCACAGGGTCATTCGGTGCTTGGTGGCAGGCTGATACTGGGAAGCGTTTCGCAAAGAGTTCTCTATGAGGCGAAAAGTTCTGTTCGCGTCGCGCGCGGCAAGGAACGGCACGCTAAATCTCCCCTCCGGCTGTTAATAGGTATCGACAATTCTCAGTACTCCAACGCGGCCGTTGAGAGCGTTCGCCGCCGTCAGTGGCCGCAGGGAACCGAAGCACGCCTACTGGCAGTGGTCGACACAGTGATGCCGGTTACTCCCGACCCGGCGCAACCTCAGGTTCTAAAATGGATCGAAGTTGACGAGGAAGAGAACTGGGAGCAAGTCCGTCAAGTCTTTCAACCGTTGGCAGACAAACTCACTGCTGCTGGACTTGATGCAGCCGTGATGATCAGAAGAGGGAATCCAACTAACGAACTGCTGGACGAAGCGGAGAGCTGGGGCGCCGATTGCATTTTCCTCGGTCCGAAGGGAACGCGAGGAATTGATCGCCTGCTGCTCGGCAGCGTTTCTTCCGCAGTCGCAGCGCGCGCACACTGCTCAGTCGAAGTTGTAAGAACTTCGGAAAGCTAGCATGCCTCAAAAGTTAAATTAGTGAGACCCCCCACTTTGCCGCCGGCGGCAAAGTCGAAACCGATGCTGGCCGCCCTCATTTTGAAGTTCGGCGCTGCACAGAGGAGAACTACGATTTCTAAAAAAAACTACCGGCCCTGACCTGTGGCTTGCACGCTGCTGCGCAAAGCGACTTGTCCTTTGCGCGAGAAGTTAATTGACTCTCCCAGTATGCGCGTGGCTTCCTGCGGTGCATGGAAGCCGTTTGAGTTTTCCGACTCTATGAAGTCGAGATAGAACTGCGCGCGTCGCTGAAAGTCCTGGGCAGTTGTTACGGCTGCATCTGTTCGCCCGGCACTCCTGGCTGCTTTGATGTCGTTAATTAGATCGACGAGAGCGTCCATCGCCAGGTTGCGGAGATTGTGCGTTCGTCCTTGGATGGTTTCGACTCTAGCCCTCAGTTCATCCTCAGACCATTTATGGCAGGTCTGGCAGGCGCGGTTGACGTTCAGCAACGGTGAGCGCACGTGGTGATCGCTAATCTTAAGCGCGCCTTCCCTCTTGTAAGGCATATGGCAGTCGGCGCAAACCACGCCCGAACGCGCATGAATGCCCTGGTTCCACATCTCAAATTCAGGATGCTGAGCCTTCAATACGGGCGCACCTGTCTCAGCGTGCTCCCAATCCCGAAACTTTTGCTCGTCGTAGAAGGCGAGGATGTTTTCTACTTGCAGCCCTTTCGCCCAAGGGTAAACGAGCCGCTTTTCCGCGCCACTGAAATGATATTCATCGTGACATTGACCACAGACAAACGCGCGCATCTCCTGGCGGGTGGATTGTTTGTTCACGTCGTAGTTCTGAATGCCTTGTGAGGCTTTGAGCGCGCGCATCCCTTCGATAAAAGCAGGACGGGTTACGCGTAGTTCCATTGTCTGCGAATCGTGACAGTCAATGCAGGCCACGGGATGTGTAACCGTCTTTCGGGCTTCGAAGTAGGGAACCTTGTTCAATTGTTCGAACCCTTTGGCAATGTCGCCCTCGCCCAGTTGCTTATAAGCAACGTAGACCGAAGCGTGACAGTTGATACAAGTTCCCGGCTGCTTTGCTACCTGTTGACGTTCAGTGAACATCTGGTCTTCAAGCATGTAAGCGTGACCGCGTTCCTCCCGAAAATCTTTCGAAAACGCATAGCCAGCCCACATTACTTTCAGGCGCGGATCTTCTTCGAGTCTTGACTGCGCGACTATGGAACGCGGATCCGCCTGCGTGGGCGTGCGGGGTTCAGCCTCACTTCCGCCGTAACGGGTACGCACCTGATCGGTTGTTTTCAAATAATCGTCATACTGTAAAGGAAAGTTTTTGCCCCAGATGGCCGGGTCGACGGTGTCGTCCGTCAACTCCACGACTCGGAAGAACGGATTTCGCGCTTCCTGCTTCCGCTGAAAAATGTTGACCAGGAGTGCGAGACCGAAGACAGTCGCAATGACAGCGAGCGCGACGACACCCCAGAACCGCAGCCAGCGCCTTTTGCGAGAGACTCTTGCAGGCTTGGCCTGGGCGTCAGTTTCAGCTTTCTCTCTGTCTCCACTCATGATCTTTCCCTTTCTGAGCTTCGGCTCCGGCGAATATGCAAACCAACAACGGACTTGTCAGTGCATATGCCCAACGGAGTCATGACACCGAATGCAGCTCGTTTGTTTGTCGACAATTCCCGGGTGTGAACCTTCAATCGCAGCAACAATCTCCTGATGACACTTGCGGCAAGCCTCTTCCGTCACCTCGCGGCCTCGTGGTGTGATGTGGATGTTGTCTTCGAACCACCCAGTTGTGAAGTAATAAGAATGCCAGAAGCCATTTCGCGCTTTGGTCGTGTATTTGCCAACGAACCCGGGCGGCGTGTGGCAGTCGTTGCAAACGGCTACGATTCGATGGCTGGATTTTAACCAACCGCTATACTGGTCGCGCATAACATGACAGTTGACGCAGGCTTCAGCGTTGTCGGTCATATAGGAGTAACCTTGCGCGTAAACGAACGTATAGGCACCTACACCCACGGCCAGGCCGAGGGCAATGCCCAAAACAATTCCGGGGACCAGGCGAAACCTCATCACCTTCATTTCCGGCGTCGCAGAGTCATGGCCGATTGCCAGCCAGTCAAGAAATTACTTCTTCTTAGTATGACACTCAGCGCATTGGAACATGGAAATGTCACCGAGGTTTATCGGATGTTTGAAAGGTTCGTTGGCTTTGTGGCAGGTATCGCATTTCCGATCAGCCAGCGCGCCCAGATCGACAGGGTGCTGAAAGGAGCCAGTCTGAACATTCTCAGCAGGCGGCCGCGCTGAGTCGAAGATTACTGTGTGGCAGACATTGCAGTCGTTTGAAATCGTCTTGCCTGAATCGCTGACATGTTCGCCATCGTGGCAGCGGAAACATCCCGAGAAATGAAGGTGCCCAATATTGTTTGGGTGGGTCTTCCAGTCGGTCTGCATCTCCGGGAAAAAGTAAGTCTGAAAAATGCGCTGGGTCTCTGAGATCGCGCCTTTGATCGCTGCCTGCTTCTGCGAATAAACGTCGGCATAGTTTGTTTGATAAAACTGATTCAAGGTTTTCTCAATCGCGCTTAGAGCCTGAGGCTCCGTATCGTATTGCCCACTGAGAGCTTCGACGGCTTTTCGTTTCAGATACGGCAGTGTTGGATCCAACTTACCACTGGAGAAAGCCTGGTCCACGGCAGCATCCGGCGGCAGATAGACGTGAGCCGGACGGTTATGGCAATCCACACAATCCATTTTGCGCTTTACCGCTGCGTTAATCTGTTCGGGTGAAAGTTGCCGCCTCCGATCGTGATATTCCGTCACGTTGCCCGCGCGGTCCTTAATCCGCACCCAGGGGATGACCTGGCGCTGCGGATCTAAGGGAACATAGGTAACCTCATTCGCAATGTTCATATGCCAGTGGATGCCCGTAACGGCGCCCGTCGTTGGGCTGCCTCCTCCGACATTGATGAGCATGCGAACCTGCCGATTGGAGTTCTTCTCGTCGTAAGCATAATGATTGAAAATCTTGAGCTGAGCTCCAAAGAACTTTTCGGGCCAGTGACACTGTTCGCAGGTTTCCGGTGCCGGCCGCAGGTTGTGCACCGGCGTGGTGATCGGACGCGGAAACTTGTTAAAGGAAACCGAATAGAGCTGGTAAGCACCCGACAGTTTTGAACGCACGTACCAGCCGGCGCCTGGGCCCACGTGACAATCCACGCAGCGTACACGCGCGTGCGGGGAAGCCTGATATGCGACAAACTCAGGTTTCATCGGCGTATGACACGTAGCACCGCAAAACTCGACCGACTCGGTGTATTCAAAAGCGCGATAACTCCCAAACGCACTCGCAGAAACAAAAAAGAAAGTAACCAGCAGAAATGCGAAGAAGGCCCGCCGTGCATGTGGATCGTTCAGATCCAGTCGCGGATAAGGTGCGACCGACCATTCCAGAGAGCGACGACGGCGACGGCGCTCGAGAATTGCACCCAGGAACAACACCGCCAATCCGAACATCAGAATCGAGGGAAAGATGATGTAGGTAAAAATGCCGAGGTAAGGATTCTGGGCAGTACTCGTAATTTCCAGCAGAAACAGGAGGGCGACGCTAACCAGGCTGGCCAGCGTAATAGC
>DASSCX010000035.1:0-21165 GCA_035697425.1 Pyrinomonadaceae bacterium
GGTGGCTATGCACCGCCGGAGAGGTGCCCTTTACATGCTTGGGCTATGTCCTTGGTGCGGCCTTTGGCCCAATAAGGTTAAGGATTGAGCCCGAACCAGGGCATAGCCCGCGAATATTCTGGCTGCTCTCGGCGCGGCGAGCCGCGCCTCACATCCGGCGGCAAAGCCGTAACCTGCGTCGTGTGTGACTTATGAGGCAAAGCTTCCGAATCCTAAGGACACGATCCACGAAACTACACGAATCTCGCGAAGCAACACGAACCAACTGAAGGCTCGCCGGCCGGACAAGAAAGGTAAGCTAACTTCCGGAGGATGTTCAATGAACTTTGAAATCAGACTCTCGCTTCGGCTCTCGAATGTAGTTCCTCTGCGACTGGCACTCGGACTCTTATTAGTCGTATTAGTCGCAGCGACTGCGATTCCATGTGCGGCACAGACTCGACCGCGCGGCCGTGATTTAGGAATCCCCTTCCCTGGTAAGACTGGTCCAATGAATGCCATCACCGACGTCGCCGGCATTGCTGTCGGACACGTAACGCTCATCGAAGGCGAAGGCAAACTCGTACCCGGAAAGGGGCCAATTCGCACAGGTGTCACGGCGATTCTGCCGCGCCCACGTGGCAACTGGGATCCCGTGTTCGCCGCAACGTTCAACCAGAACGGTAATGGCGACATGACCGGTATCAACTGGATCAAGGAATCTGGTTTTCTTGAGGGACCGATTCTATTGACTGGGACGCACAGCGTGGGAACAGTGCGCGATGCGGCGATTCAATGGCAAATAAAGAATGGTCGCGAGTTTATTTTCACTTACCCCATCGTCGCCGAGACGTTTGATTTTTTGAACGATGCGAACGGCGAGCACGTGAAACCGGCACATGCTTTTCAGGCGCTCGATCATGCTCAGCCCGGCCGCGTCGAAGAAGGTGGCGTGGGCGGCGGTACCGGGATGGGTTGCAACGGATTCAAGGGTGGTATCGGCACTGCATCCCGTGTGCTGACAGTCTCGCAAGGCGGGTACACCATCGGCGTGTTGGTGCAATGCAACTACGGTGGCGACCTGAGAATCCTCGGAGTCCCGATTCGTCCCGAGATCACCGACCTGCGAACCTGCACAGTCCTTCCGCCACCGTTGAGCAGACCCTGGACCGTTGGCATTCCACCATGCCCGGCAACCGGACGTGGTGCACGTGAAGATGGTAGCGTTGCTGAACACGAAGGTCGCGGATCTATCATCGTCATCGTTGCTACCGACGCGCCCCTCCTGCCACATCAACTGGAGCGTATTGCGCGGCGCGTCAGCCTGGGAATGGGTAGGTTGGGTAGTTACGCAGGCAATTCATCCGGTGATCTGTTTCTTGCGTTTTCGACGGCAAACGCCGGAGCAGCGAAGTCTGAAGGCACACCGTCGCTGGTCATGCTTCCCAATGACCGGATCGATCCGCTCTTTCAAGCAACGATCGAAGCGACTGAGGAGGCCGTCGTCAACGCGATGCTTGGGGCACAAACGATGACGGGCGCGGACGGCATTCGCGCCTTTGGCTTGCCTGGCGATCGCGTCGTGGCGGCATTGAAGAAGTACAACCGCATGAAGTAGGTTGGACGAAGGATTAAGAGAGGCAACACCGAAGTCGGAATCCTGATCACTATTGCGACGGTGCCCAACTCTCTACACTCAGTGAAGACTTTTGTTCTTATGATTGCGGCGTTAATGGTCGGACTCATGTTCCTATCTTGCCGCTCTGTCTCTAGGTCTCAGGCAAATAGCACAATGCAGAATACCAATCAGGGGGTTAACTGGGATGAGTATAAGCAAATACTGTTTGTCGATCAGTCGCTTGAAGAGATTGTGAAATTTAATAAAGCGCCTGACGACCCATTCATTCAGGCTCATCAGTTTGTCAATGTTGGTAAACCAGCAGAAGCCATTGGAGTCTTGAAGCAAGCGCTGGCGGATCCTACGGCTGAGGTTCGTACAAAACTTTGGGCCTGGAATGCGTTGCGAGAATTAGGAGAGAAACCTCCTCTCAACGTTGCTAATGAGATCCAAGGAGTGGTGATGGAAGTTCCCGTAGATGGTTGGGTCGACACGCTCGCTGCTTATTCCGATGGGCGGGCACGTTACGTGAATGGAAAAAGTGGCGCGATAGTTTGGGAAATTCCGGAAGAAACACGCATCAGCTCTTTGGTCGGAAATTTCATCAAGGCAGCTAAACCGCTGGTGGAAAAAGCTCCATTGTTTCCTAAGCATCAACCGGCGAAAAGCGATGTTGTCCGAATCAGCCTCCTGACCTTTGGAGGAATCCGAATCATAGAAGTCAACCAATCCGATCTCACGGAGCGTCACATTATGTCGCCTACATATGATGCGGGGACGCGGCTGTTTCTTGCGCTTTTGGAAGAGGACCAGAAATCAAACGGAAACGCTAAATAAATCCACCGCAACCGACAGGCTCCATTTTCTCTTTCCACGTCCTGTGTTAGAGAGATTCCTCCCTGGAGGAAAGTGACTGCTGCCGAGGGATTTGAAAGTTGGCATACAGCGAAACTACAGTGACCCAACACATTGGCATCGTAGCCGGTAGCGCCGAGGGCGCGGCGCTTTGTTACCGCACGATTTGTTTAGAAGCGCCGGCCATCATGGGTGAGTACAATCACCCTGAGATCACCATGAACTCAGTGCCAATGGCTAAGCTTATGGGTCCCTTTCTTGCGAACGACTGGGAGACGGTGGCGAGGCTGATGGCAGCATCCGCGCACAAGATCGCGAAGGCAGGCGCCGACTTTGCCATCTGTCCTGATAACACCTACCACCAGGCGTTCAAGTACCTGATCCCGCAGTCGCCCATCCCCTGGCTTCACATTGCCGGAGCGGTTGCCGCAGAGGCCCACAGTAAGGGTTACACGCGGCTCGGTATTTTGGGAACGAGGTCTCTGACGGAAAGTGATGTCTACCCCGAGGCGTTAAAGGATTTCAAAATACAAAGCGAAATTCCTGAAGTCGCGGACAGGGAAAGGATCGACGAGATCATCTTCAAGGAGTTAGTCAACGGCATCTTCCCCGAAACCTCACGGCTCTACTTCAATGAAGTCGCAGAGAAACTCAAGGCGCGTGGTTGCGATGCGGTCGTCCTGGGCTGCACCGAGATACCTCTGATCGTGCTTCCCGACGACACTCCACTACCCACTCTAGATTCGACCCGCTTGCTTGCGCGGGCAGCACTAAGAAGGGCGCTTGAGGGATAGTTAGCTCGGCATGAAGCTTTTCGCTGAATGTGTTGGCAAATTGCAGCCGCCTGGAACATCTTATTCTCACCGGGGCTTTAGCCCGGTGTCTGGAGTCATCCTAAAACAAAGGGAAACCGTTTAAACGGTTTCTCATGCGATTGCGGTGGTCGGCACCGCGCTAAAGCCGCGGTGTGAATGAGACAAGGCAGTGTAGGCTGGGGCTCACGGCGCGAAAGCGCCGGTTGTCTAATTCATTTCACAGGTAAGGTCTACTATGAACAAAATCATCATGATGTTTGCGGCAGCGGCCCTTATGGCAGGTTTCGCCCACCAAGCTACGAGGCGATCGGCTGCGCAGAATAGCAACGACGCGCCGCTCATGGTGGCATTCGCGGATCTGAAGTGGACGAAGCTCCCCGAAAGACCAGGCATGATGTTCGCCGTGCTCTCGGGCGACCCAACCAAGAGTGAATACACACAGATGCGCAAGGTGCCCGCCGGAACTGACAACCCGTTGCACTCACATAGCAGCGAGATAAAGAACGTGATCATCAGTGGCGTCTGGTACACGGGCGTGGATTCCGCATCGGCCAGGGACTTCGGTCCGGGTTCCGTCGTGATGATGCCCGCTAACTGGGTGCACGTGAGCGGTTGTCGCAGCGGAAGCGATTGCGTGTTCTACCAGGAAGGCAAAGGAAAGTTTGATTTCAAGGCGGCGATGAAGTGAATCTGTAGGGGCGTCCCTCCCTTGGCGCCCCACTTCAACACTACCCACTTTCGATTCGACCCGCTTGCTTGCGAGGGCAGCCCTGAAAAGGGCGTTGGGACAATAAACACGCCCGCGTTCTTCGTGGCGTTTCGTGTGATTCGTGTTTGCGTTTTCCGAATCCTAAAGACCAACCACGAATCTCCACGAACCGGCAGGAAACAAAACAACGAAGGAAGGTTAGGTCGTTCCTCATTCCGCGACTCACTCCTACCGCTGCATCGACATGACTGCTGCCATTGTCTTTATGCCATCCCAGAGGTTCTGTAAGCGAAGATTCTCGTTCTCGGCATGCTGATTGTTGTCGTAATTGGCAATAGGAACGGTCACAGTAACTGTGCCGAGGTGGTCGCTAATGATTGATAGCGGCAAACTGCCACCCGCAGTTGGCAGTTTGACGATCGGTTGCGCAGTAGTGGATTGCACGGCGTTAATCAAAGCCACTGAAAGAGGCAAATCCATGCGAGTGCGTTCCGCGTTATAGCCGCCAGGTCGAACGGTAACTTTGGCGATTAGCGCGTGCTGTTTGCGTTCGTCGTCTGTCGGGTCGCGATCGATGACATAGAACCCCTGCTTGCGAATGTGCGCCTGAAGTAACTGAAATTGCTTGCGATGGTCATTTCCTTTTACCAGTCTCAGATCGAGCACGGCGGTGGCCGTGGTGGGAATAACGTTGCGAGCCAGATCGCCCACATCGCCGCTAGCGATACCATTAATGTTCAGCGACGGTAGGTTAATTAGCTCGAGCAGGCTTTTTCCGGCCCCCTCCGCGCGCGAGAAACCCAGTTGTGATCGCAGTTCGTCGTCATAAGCCGGCGCCTCAGCGATTGCGCGTTGCTCGGCTTCGCCCAGTGGCTCGACGCCGTCATACCATCCGGCGATCAGCACACGCCCGCCCTCATCTTTCATGGAAGCAAGCAAGCGAGACAGGATCAGCGCCGGATTGGGCGCCCAGTTCCCGTAGTGCCCGCTGTGCAAGGGGCGCTTGGCGCCATAGACAGTAACGTCAACGTTTTGATCGCCCCGCACACCAAAGACCACTTGTTTGCGACCCGACTGGTGGACCGGGCCATCGCAGATGATCCACGCGTCGGCGCTGAGCAACTCCTTGTTCAGATCGAGGATTTCTCCAAGGTGCGGAGAGCCGGCTTCTTCTTCGCCGTCGAAAAAGAACTTGATGTTTAGTGATGGAGTGATGCCGTCGGCTCGCAACGCGTCAACGGCGGTAAGAATCGCCATCACCCCCGCTTTGTCGTCCGACGCTGAGCGTGCATAGAGTCGCCATTCAGGATTGATCGGTTGACCCGCAGCAGGAAGCGTCTGGATCTGTCCGCCTGATTCCAACGCGGCTGATCGCCAGGTTGGCTGCCACGGTTGCGTCCCGGTCCATTGCTTCGGATCGGTAGGCTGCCCGTCGTAGTGGGCATAAAGAACGATCGAATGAGTTGCGCCCGGCGTTTTCCACTCGCCGTATACCGCGGGCGGGCTTGAGCGGGAAGCTGTTTCCAGCAAGCGCGGATTCAGCCCGCGCCTGTGCATCATCTCGCGAATGAACTCGGCGTTGCGCCGGATGTTCTGCGAATCAGAAGCTACGTTGGGAATCTCAAGCAAGCGCGCGAACTCTGCGATGATTTGTCGTTCATGAGCACGGCAATACTCGTCTGTACGCAGTCTGGAAACAGTTTGCGCTACCGCCGGCACCGCAAGCGCAAGCATTAGCAAAGCTGACATGAGTTGTTTCAATCTTGTTCTCCGAGGGCAGCGATCATTAAGGAGACAGCGGCCACAAGTTAACACTGGGTCAGGTCTTTGTCTTGGATGAACTGAACTAAATCTATGGAATTGGCGCAGAGACTCGGTACTCAGTAAAAAATTTGAATCTTAATCGCAGGACCCCGAACTTGATCGATTAGGTTATATGCATGCGGCCGCTTCCGCTCCCGTAATGTACCGAGTAGACGCGTCGGGAACAAAACTCTTTTTGGGAGGTCTAATGCTGTCAGGGAATCCCAGACTCCTCCAGGCGCAGTGAAAAGGTGTCGATCATCATGAACCGAAAAGCTCTCATTGGGGTAGGTGTGTTGGCCGGTCTAGCTCAGGTCGTCGCCGGAGTGGCGATGTATCTTGCGGGTGTTTACTTTGCGCCCTGGAGCATGTTCGTAAACCTGTTCCTGTTGCTGCTCTGTATCGTGGTAGGTACCAAGTGGTATGCGGCCCGATACCTGAACGGAAAAATTACCTACCGGCAAGCTCTCGGTGTGGGAGTCGTCATCAGTATCTCGACGGGCTTAATTTATGCACTTTACAATCTGATCTCGATTTCATGGTTTTATCCAAATTTTCTGGACGAACTAGTGCGGGCTCGCATGGCCCAACCGACGATTGCAGGCACTCCCTCGTTCGCTGCCATGCGCGCAGAGGTTAGTGCGCTGGGGATCGCTGTTCCCAATCTAATTCGCCTTTCGATATTTGGGTCAATCCTTTCACTCCTGACTTCGTTGTTCCTGAAGCGAAAGTGACATCCCGCTGAGACAGGAAACCAGATTGGAGCCTGCCCGCGGACGGCTTTGCCGCCGGATGTGAGGCGCGGCTTGCCGCGCCGTAGCGCCAACTCTTTCATTGGGGCTGCGCCCCCCCTTACCCATGATTTGAACTCGCCACTCCCATACGGCTTTGCCGCGGCGAAGCCGTTTTATCACGAATGACGGTTCTCAAACTCGAACTGACATGGAATAATCCGCAAACTAACCGCGTTTGATCCAAAAGCAAAGCTGCCGGCGTTGATGGGCTTCGATCTAAATAGGAGACAGAAATGACCTGCAAACGAGGATTGCAATCGTTCCTGATTATCATTGGCCTCGTAGGTGGAGCAATTGTCTGCAATGGGCAATCTCGCAACCTCTTACAGAATCCCGACGCTGACTTAGGTGTCGAGTTTTGGCGCGCGTTCGGTGAGGCTGCGGTTGAGCCCGGGTCTGGAACCAATTTGTGTTTCGTGGTTCGTAACGGCGGCTACTTCTTTCAGGACGTGCTCCTGCCAGACGATGCCGTTGGCCAATATCTCGTATTGATGGGACGAGGTGCGAGCGAGCGCATTAACGATGATGATGCCATCACGGGACTGCCTTATTTGTATGGTTACATGATGGAAGCAGGACCACCCAGCGGAGGAAAAATATTAGCTTATCTGCAGGGGCAACGAATGCTTGCCCGCACAAAGATTAGAGATGAATGGGTTGATTTATGGGGTATCTTCCAGGTGCCAGAAAAAACGAAAAGAGTCCGCTTCTTTTTGAATCAAGCCTTGCGTCGGGGTGTCCCCCACAATGGTTCGGCAGCGCGTTTTGACAATCTCGGCTTGTACCTCTTCTCTCGTAAAGAGGATGCCGAGGCCTTTGTTGAGCAGTATCATTGACGCAATGCTTCGTCCGCCGTCGGTCGCAAACGCGCCGTCGTCAGATTTAGGTTGAGTTCAATGTTTGTTGGACACTACGGCCCAAGTTTCGCCATCAAGTCAATCGAACGTCCTCTCCGACTGTGGGTATTGTTCATTGCCGTGCAGCTTCTGGACGTAGTTTGGTCGTTACTAGTCTTCATCGGAGTCGAAAAGGTTCGCATAGTGCCGGGTATCACCGCGTCGAATCCTTTCGATCTCTACTACATGCCCTATACGCACAGTCTGGTTGCGGCCATCGCCTGGGCGATTGCGGCGACCATCTTCAGTAAAGTCCTACTCAATGTTCGCAATTGGTCAGCCGGCATTTTGGTTGGAGCGGCTGTCTTCTCTCATTGGGTTCTCGACTTCGTGGTTCACAGACCCGACCTGCCGTTGTATGACGATGCTGCAAAGGTTGGCCTTGGTCTTTGGAACTATCCCATTATTGCGCTGTCCCTGGAAGCGCTCCTCCTTTTTGGCGGCATGTTGATGTATCTGAAACGAACGAGGCCTCTCAGTAGTGTCGGCCGCTTTGGCCCACCGATCTTCGGCCTCATAATGCTGGCCATTCAGGGTTACATCTTTTTTGGGCCACCGCCGGCTTCGCCGGTCGCGGCAGCGGTAACGGCGCTGGTCTCTTACGTTTTCTTTGCGGCGGTTGCTCACTGGCTCGATCGGAATCGCGAGCCCACAAGTTCGTGACAACGAACTTGCGACACCCTCTTTCTCAGCTAGCATCTTGCTCCGCGGCTTGAATGCCTGATCGGATGCGAAGGAGACAACTATGTTTCCCCGATTGCCGTTCATTCTCCTGTTTTCACTTCTAGCTTCTATATCTCCCCCGCTCTCTCGATCTCAAACGACTGCTCCAAAACCTCACCTTGGCGCACGGCAGACGATCAGCATCCGGGTAAAAGAGGGCACGACGCTCGGCTTCGACTTCTCGCCGAACAAGCGATCCATCGTGTTCGATCTCCTTGGTCAGCTCTGGCTGATTCCGGCGCAGGGTGGTGAAGCCCGCTCGATTACCAACGCGGTGCGCGATAGCGCCGAAGACCTGGATCCTTCCTTCTCGCCGGATGGCCGACGTGTTGTCTTTCGCGGAGAGAGAAATGGTCGCACCGGGCTCTGGCTTCTGGATCTTGATTCCAAAAGCACGCGTCAACTCACTCAGTTGCCGAACCCCGAAGGGTTCGAGGGGAACGCCTCCTGGTCGCCTGACGGTCGAATGATCGCGTTCGCGCGCGCAGTTCCCGACTTCGCCAACAAACGCTGGCGCAGCGATGTCCTATTGCTCGATGTTGCCTCAGGCACTATCCGGGAACTTTCGATCGCGGGTACCCAGAATCCACAAGTGCGAGACCCGGTGTGGGTGCGAGCGGGTCGTGGAATCGCATTTGTGGCGCGCAACGCTCGAGGCAAAGCCGGTGGCCCCGTCTGGATCGTCGCTGCTGGTGGTGGGCAGGCAATTCCCGTTACAGGAGACTCCGTCGAGGCGCTCGCTCCCGCATTTACTGCGGACGGGCGGCGCCTGGCGTATTTCGCACCTGACTCGTCCGGCCGCATGCAGGTTTGGGTGCAGCAGATTACCGCTGAAGACTCCGCGGCTGGTCCACCACTCCAGGTGACGAACCATGCCGACGTTACACCGACGAGGATCCGCTGGATCCGAGACGGAAACGCGTTGCTATATTCGGCGGACGGCCGCTTATGGCAGGCCGCCGCGTCGGGCGGCCAACCCCGGGAAATCCCCTTCACTGCCGAACTCTCATTCACTCGTCCGCGGCGCGCGCTGCCACCTGCCCATTTTCCTGAACCAGGTCGTCAGGAGCCGGCGCGGGGTTTTATGGGACTGGCCCTCTCGCCTGACGGACACCGGATTGGGATGCTTGCTCTAGGCAAGTTGTGGATCATTCCTGTGGCTGGGAGTCCACGTGCGGTGACTGAAGTCCCGTTTGCGGCAACATCACTCGCGTGGTCGCCGGATGGCACCGAGGTCGCCTGGTCCTCCGGGATCGCCAACCAGGCAGATCTGTTCGCAACCAACCTGACGACGGGTGCCACGCGGCAGGTTACGTCGTTGCCCGGTCGTGAACTTTATCCCGCTTATTCTCCCGATGGTCGTCATCTCGCATTTGTGCACGCGCAGGATGACGGCGGAGTGTTGCGGGTGGTGGAGGCCAAGGGCGGCAACGTGGGAGTTATAGGACAAAACCGCGACTTAGGGTCGATCGGCTTGAATTGGACCAGTCCGCCGCAATGGAGTCCGGAGTCGGACGGGCTGTTAGTGTCTGGCGAGGCAAACCCGACCCAGCCCGCGAGCGCGACCTTTGTGCCCCTCTCCGGCCAGCGGCAAGCTGTGACGCGCTTCCCCGATGCGCCAATTTTTCTACACTGGACCACGCAACACACAATCGTGTTCGTCCGTCACGACCGTCTTTGGCGAGCGCCTTTCGATCACACCGGGATGCTGGCCGAACCAAAGTCCCTCGGAAGTGACGCGGCGCTCTATGCCTCATCAGCGCGTGACGGCACGTTGCTCTTTGTTTCCGAGGGCGGACTGCGGTTGCGTTCACCTGACGGCAAGGAACAGAAAGTCGGCTGGCCGATCTCCTTCACGCCTCCCATGGGCGAAACAACACTGATCAGAAATGTTCGAATCTTTGATGGCAGCGGGGGAGCGATTACAACTCCTCGCGACATTTTGATCGAGCGCGGACGGATCGCTCGCATCGCTCCTGCGGGTCGCCTTGCCGCTGGTGGAGCCAAGGTGATTGACGCCGCCGGGCGGGTCACCATCCCCGGCCTTTTGGATCTTCACGCACATGTGTATCGGCCGGAACTGCTCCCCGGATTCCTCTATTTCGGGATCACTACCGTACGCGACCAGGGATCCTCGATGGCTCCCCTGGTTTCTTATGCAGACGCCTTTGCAGCCGGAGTGCTTCCTGGTCCCCGAGTCGGCTACGGCGGTTTTCAGTTCTACAGTGATTGGGCCTTCGATGAGGAGCAGGGGCGAGGAATCGAGCCTGAGGCGGATCCGGAACACATCAGACGATCGGTGGCTCTGGCAGAGGCCTTCGGTGCCCAGCACATTAAGACCCGAACATTCCGGCGCTGGGACATCAACGCTCGCATGATCACCGAAGCCCATCGCAGAGGTATGCGAGCAACAGGGCACTGCGCGCACCTATTACCCCTGGTCGCCTCCGGCATGGACGCGAAGGAGCACGCTGGCCTTTGCGAAACGCGGGGCGACACCTATATGTATGATGATCTGGTCCAGCTTTTCCGGGCCGCCGATATCGGAGTAGTACCCACGATCACGTATCTTGACTTTGCGGTGCGAGTCAACGAACGACCGGCGCTCCTCGAGGAAGATGCGGACCTCGCACCGTTCCTGCCGTCGCGGGACCACTTCAACTGGATGATCAATTTGAGGGACCGTCAGGAATGGTCTCGCGATGCTCAGCGTTGGCGCGAAACGACAGTCAAGTTGTTGCGCGCCGGGGTGACCATCGGCAGCGGGACGGACATCTGGCAAATTCCAATCGGTGTGCATATGGAACTTGAGCAGTTGGTCGCGGCGGGTTTAACTCCGGCGCAGGCAATCCATGCGGCGACTGCCGGCGCCGCGCGCATACTCGGTGCGGATAAGAATCTCGGGGCAATCCAGGTGGGGAAAGTAGCAGACCTGGTTCTCCTCGATGCAGATCCACTCGCGGACATTCGCAACACGCGGCGAATCTGGCAGGTGGTGCACAACGGACGTGTGATTGATCGACCGGCAATCCTTAAGGTCGTGAAACCGCGATAGCTGTGACATCACTTAGTCCATGCGCACATGCTCGATACTGACGAACGAAGTGGCGGTAATGTGGCGTTATTGATATTGAGTATTTTCTGGATCTACTTTTCCAGTGGCGCAGAATTCCTTGTCAAGCATCCCGGTGTGTTGAATTCTGATATCAGATCACTTGTGCTGATCAAACTTCTCGTTGGTGTCATGTTGCTTGGCGGTATGGCAGAAATCGCCATGTGGTCGGAAGATATCCTGTGCTACGTCTTCCCCGCTGAAACGCAAGCATGAGCGAAGTGCTATCCTGTCATCCAAACTAAAGCTCAGCGAAGTCCAACTGCAAGACGAACGGAGTACTTATGTCGAAGATGCGAGTGGTCCAGGTCTTTCACCCGAATGCTCCTTTTGAACTGGTGGAACGCGAAGTTCCGGAGCCGGGCACCGGATCGGTGCGTATCAAGGTCGAAGCTTGTGGCATCTGTCATAGCGACTTGCTGGTCAAGGAGGGCAGCTTTCCGGGTATTCAATACCCACGAGTTCCGGGACACGAGGTGGCCGGAGTAATTGATGCGGTGGGCACAGGCGTCGTGGGCTGGACCGAGGGCCAGCGCGTTGGAGTCGGCTGGCACGGCGGCTACTGCGGGCACTGTGAGCAGTGTCGCCGCGGTGACTTTTTTGCCTGCCAGTGGGGCCAGATTACCGGCATCACCAACGACGGCGGCTACGCCGACTACATGATCGCGCACGCAAGCGCTCTCGCGTTGTTACCCGAAGAACTTTCAGCTGTGGAGGCTGGGCCCCTCGTCTGCGCTGGAGTCACCACCTTCAACGCTCTCCGGAACAGCGGCGCGCGACCTGGTGAGATAGTTGCCATACTTGGCTTAGGCGGTTTGGGTCATCTGGGCGTGCAGTTCGCCGCGAAGATGGGTTTCAAAACCATCGCCATCGCCCGGGGAAGCGATAAGGAGCCGTTGGCTAAGCAACTCGGCGCGCACCACTACATTGATAGTCAGGCCCAAGATGCAGCGGCCGAGCTGCTCAAGTTAGGCGGCGCTAAAGTCATCCTCGCAACCGTTACCAACGCGGCGGCGATGAGTGCGGCGCTGGGCGGTCTCGGCGTCAAAGGAAAGTTAATTGTTCTCGGCGCTCCTCATGAACCGCTCGCAGTCTCTGCCCTCCTGCTGATTATGGGTAGTCGTTCGGTCGCAGGCTGGTATTCAGGTACGTCAATCGACTCGCAAGACGCGCTAGCCTTCAGTAAGCTCTCGGGCGTGCGCGCGATGACGGAAGTCTACCCGCTTGAGCGTGCCAGTGAAGCGTACGAGCGGATGATGAGCGGCGCCGCAAGGTTTCGCGTCGTTCTCACAATGGGGCAGTAACCCAGGCCGATGTACGAACAGAGACACAAGCCCTTACTCTCTCGAATCGAATTCGTATTTCGTGTGCTTCGTCATGGGATGCTCGCCATTGGCGTTGTGTTTATTGGTTTGGGCATAGGCGTTCTTGGCTATCACAGCTTTGAAGGAATGGCGTGGATTGATGCTCTGCTCAATGCTTCCATGATCCTTGGGGGTATGGGACCAGTCACTCCTCTAAATACAGTAGGGGGGAAGTTATTCGCTTCAGCCTACGCAATTTTCTCGGGTGTAGCCTTCATCGGTGTGATGGGCATAGTCCTCGCTCCCTTTGCCCATCGCTTATTACATCGTTTCCATCTGGGGGCAGATGCGAAAATAAATCAAGATTGACAACTTGGGGGGGGAATTATGGAACTGGGAGCTTTCTCCGTTAGCCTCGCCGTAAAAGATATCGAGGCGTCTAAAGCGTTTTACGAAAAGCTGGGTTTTACAGTTTTCATGGGGGATCAAGCACAGGGTTGGCTAATCATGAGGAATGGCGATCACGTTATTGGCCTCTTTCAAGGGATGTTTGATAAGAACATTCTCACCTTTAACCCGGGCTGGAATCAGGATGCTCAGCCACTTGGAGAATTTACTGATGTTCGCGAGTTGCAGCGCCAGCTCAAAGCGAGTGGTGTAAAAATGATTTCAGAGGCAGACGAAAGCTCAAGTGGCCCGGCGAACTTTATGATTGCTGATCCGGATGGAAACACGATTCTGATAGATCAACACGTATAGGTAATAGGTAATTGGATAGCTTGCCTCAACCAGATTGGACCGTTTGGCTTTGCCGCCGGGTGTGAGGCGCTGGCTCTGCCGCTCCATGGAGTCAGACTAGAATTCTGGCTATGCCCCTGGTTTGGGCTCTGCCCTTAGAATTATCAGAGGGCGAAGCCCAAACGTGGGGCACAGCCCCACACTAACTAAGCGCTTTCAGGCGCGGCCAAGCCACGCCCCACATCCGGCGGCAAAGCCGAACCGATAACAGTATCCGAAGCACTGAAGGAGGATTAACACATGGCAGCAGGAGGAGCAGCCGCCGCCGCAGTCGCCGCAGCAATCGCCAACGCTATTAAAGCGAGTGGTGTGGTAGTGCGCGTTGAACCGGCTGATTTCCACACTATCCTGCGTAAAGTTGAGAATCCCCTGGTCATTTATTCCCAGGGCGGATTCTTCTCGACTAACTATCAATACCTGGTCAGCTACAAAGGGTTCGCCTTCTTCACCAAGGCAGCGGCGCCGATTTTGTTGCCATCAGGAGTCGAAACAATCGTAGCTAAAAAGATCTGGCTGCCACAGTAGACTGCGGGTCCTAACGAACCATTGGAGACGGTTAGCAATCGTCAAGGAACTTCTATGTTTAGACAAACTATCGCGGCAAAGTTCATTACTCTCTCCCTGCTTGTCCTGACCCTGGATACCAATGCGAGCGCACGGAAGCGTGGCGTAGCTACACCGCCATACAAAATCATCGCTATCCAGGCCAAGCTTTACTATCACGACAAGGGAACGTTCTCGCGCGATGTGCTCGTTAATCCCAATTTTGCTTTCTGGAATGTCATCATCGGCGGGGGCGATGCGGAAGGATTATCAGACTCTACCCTCGTGTTGGTCGAAGTCTCCAGAAAAAGTGAGGAGGCCACAGCGCCACCAGTACGTAAAGTCGAGCTTACGGCAGTAGCCAACGGTAGGGTGCTCTTAAAGCGCGCTCTCGCAGTTGGCCCCTTTAGTGACGATCATAAGTTCTATGCGGCATTCTGGCTCTACGACACTGGCTGCGAGCCGGTGAAGCTTACGGCGCGAATGCTCGGACAATCACAACCGTCATCGCTGACCAGGAAAATACCCTTCGAGTGCGGTGAGTAAGAGGAATGCTGAATCAACCAAGCTGAACTATGAAGGTGGAATAGTGAGATGAATACTCGAACACTCCTGTCCTTCTTTGTTATTTGGCTCTGCTGCGCCAGCGTCAGCGCCAAGCCGGTGCATCACTATGTGTTCTTTGGGCGAGACCGGGAGAAAATTAAGGAGGTTTATTCGTTTCTGGAGACAAAGGCATTTGCAGGTGCGCAGGTTACGTATTCGTGGCGGCAGTTGGAGACGACGAAGGATGAATACGACTTCAGCGCCATACGTGAGGACCTCGCGTTTCTGACATCGCACGGCAAAAAGTTATTTATCCAACTCCAGGATGTCACCTTCAGCGAGAAACGAATAAATGTGCCGGGCTATCTGCTGCAGGATGCTTCTTACAACGGCGGTGCCAACAAGCAATATCAGATTAGGAACGGCAACGAAGAGCAGGCGGTCGTAGCCGGCTGGGCGGCGCGAAGATGGGATCCCGCGGTGCAAGCGAGATTTCACAAACTGCTTTTCGCTTTAGGAAAAGAGTTTGACGGTCGGATTGAGGGAATTAACTTCGCCGAGACTTCCGTCGGCTTTGGTCATAGTGGCCGGCTGTTTCCCAAAGGTTTTACTTTTGAAATATACCGCGATGCGATCATTACCAACATGAAAGCTTTGAAGAGGGCTTTCCCCAAATCAGTCGCCATGCAGTATGCCAACTTTATGCCCGGCGAATGGCGTCCGGATGAAGACAAAGGCTATCTACGAGCGGTCTGCACGGGAGTCGAAGATTGCAGTGGGCGGTCCTGACTTGTTGCCGTATCGTCCCGGGCAACTGAAAAGCTCCTACCCTCTAATCAGAGAGGCCGCAGACAAGGTACACACGGGAATCGCTGTTCAGGATGGCAATTACGAGGACATTAATCCTAAGACTGGCAAGCGCATCACTGTCGCGGAGCTGATCAAATTCGCGACGGAGTATCTAAGGATTGACTACATCTTCTGGTGCACACAAGAGCCCTTCTACTCCGAAGAGGTAGTGCCGTTTCTTAATCGGGTCACGCGAAGAACGCGCTCTAGAGGTCAATGAGACACCGTGAACGACACAGAACGCACCGAACCGGCTGGCTCCGTGCCGCTGTTCTCGGAGCGAACGACGGTATCGTTTCCACTGCCAGCCTTGTTCTGGGCGTCGCAGCAGCAGGCGTGGCAACTCAGCAAATCCTGGTTGCAGGCGTGGCCGGCCTTGTCGCTGGTGCCATGTCGATGGCTGCCGGCGAGTATGTCTCGGTGAGTTCGCAAGCCGATACCGAACGAGCGGATCTGGCTCGCGAGAAGAGAGAGTTGGCGGAGGATCCCGAGCAGGAACATGCAGAACTGACGAGCATCTACGTTAAGCGTGGTCTGGATAAAAAGTTGGCCGCGAATGTTGCTACTCAATTAATGGAGCATGACGCACTGGGCGCACATAGCAGAGATGAGCTCGGCATATCCGAGACCTTGGCTGCGCAACCAGTGCAGGCCGCATTAGCCTCGGCGGGTACATTTGCTGTGGGCGCAGTGCTACCGCTGCTAATGGTTTTATTGCTTCCGGTTCCAGCAATTATGTGGGGAGTCGCAAGCAGCTCACTCCTCTTTCTTGCACTCTTAGGTTTCCTCGCTGCACGCGCCGGAGGCGCACCCGCGCTTCGGTCTGTCGCGCGCGTAACCTTTTGGGGAACTCTGGCAATGGCATTAACCGCTGGAGTTGGAGCACTCTTTGGAATCGCCACTTGAGCAAAGTGAGAACCGGCAGCGTTAGCGACCGGCTCAACCAGCCGACGTAGCCACCAAGTCAGATAGCGACCGGCTTAACTTTATGTAACACCCTGAGGCCACGTCGTTGAACTTAGCTGCCTCGAAATCGTAGTAGCTTGTGAGGAGGTGAAGCCGATGTATTGTTCATCTTGTGGTCTGGCTGTCGCTAAGGGCCTGAGCTACTGCAATCATTGTGGCGCAAAGCTGAGTGAAACGAATAGCATTAACGACACCGAATCGGCGGAACTTAAGCCTGGCCTGGTGGTGTCCGCGATGGTGGCGACCTTCATTCTCGGCCTCGTGGCTATCACCATGTTGATAGGTGTGATGAAATCCGTGCTCGACTTCAATGCCGGACAGATTCTCGCTTTCACGCTGCTCAGCTTTCTGATAATGCTTTCTCTCGAAGGAGTGTTCTTAAGACTGTTATTTCGTCGCCCGGGTGGCGCTGCGGCTCGCGATGATATGAAATTGAAGGGCCACGCAACAAAAGAGCTTGATGCAGCCAACGCGCGAGCGCTCCCCGAACCCGTGCCGAGCGTGACCGAGAACACTACCCGCGCGTTTGATCCGATCTACACCGAGCGCACTTCAAAATGAAGCGTGCTGAGGGGCTGTGTAACAACGGTTTCGGCTTTGCCGCCGGTTGTGAGGCGGTGGCTCCTTCAAGGTGTTGCGGGATAGTCCAGCCATCTAGACTCGAAGGGAGGTTCCATGACACCCCAAACCAAAGCGCCTGCCGTGCAACTGCCAGATGGTCCTAACGCCAAAAGAAACTTCATCCTGCAACAAGGACTCGGCGAGCCCCTTCCGGAAACTTGTCCACTTCAGTATTCCGCGCTTCTCTTTCAGCCTCGGCTAATCGCTCTCTGGCTGGTCGCAGGCGCCATCTTTCAGACGCCATTCATCTTCTTTGCTCTGACGGCGGTGCTTTGGTGGAGCGCGTTGCTCCCGCGGCTTAATCCTTTCGATGCGCTCTACAATTTGACGCGCGCGAATTCAAGCGGTATTACCCTGACCGCAGCGCCCGGTCCCCGCAGGTTTGCTCAGTTCCTCGCTGGATCTTTTGCGCTTGCGATTGCGATCTCGCTCACACTCGGCTGGCGCATGGTGGCATTTGCTATCGAAGTGTTCTTCATGTTGGCGGTCGGGGCGCTTGTGCTCGGCGGGTTTTGCTTCGGCTCATTTATTTTTCATTTCATTTGCGGACGCGCAGGTTTTGCCAGGCGCACGCTTCCCTGGTCTCGCGGCGCCCGCAGCTAAGGGATGCATCGACCCCACTCAAGCTCGACAAATTTGCAGGTAAGGAAGGGGGCCCTGCCCCCGCTTGCAAGTCTCTGACTTGCCGTCACCGACCCGTCCTTAATTCCTGGTCCCCGGTCTGCGGCTTTGCAGCCTTCGCGAATTTCGTGTTGCTTCGTGTGATTTAGTTGGTTCGTACTTCTTGTCCAACAAACTTCAGAGACTTGCCCTTTGTGGGTCTATGACATTAGGAAGTAGGCAGTGGGCAGTGGATGATGTCAGTGATCCACTAGTCAGTAGCTCGCGAGTGAATGATTCAAGTGGAGTAATTCGCAGATTGGGAATGGGGCAGTCGTGATCTCGAAGGATCGGTAGGTTCAAGTCGCCCCCGCTTAATCTTGATTGCCATACCTTATCAGCATCAAACATTCTCGATAAGCCACAGACAAGTTGAGTCGATGAGGCACCTTTCGAGACTTGAGCGGGGGCGTCTTGAACTTACTGAACCTTGGATCTAGCGACTGCCCCCTTCCCAACCTGCGATTTGGTCAGCTTGAACTGTTCAATTGAAACGAATGAACATGCAATTAAGCACACCAACCCCTCAAATCCGACCGGCAGTTCCCGATGATGCCTCGTCCATCGCCTCCGTTTTGTACGCAGCCTTCGTTGAATACAAATCCTCCTACACGCCAGAAGCATTCGCTTCCACGACTCCGGCAGCCGACCAGATCCAGCGCCGCCTGAGTGAAGGACCGGTATGGGTGGTCTTACGCGACGAGTCTATTGTCGGCACAGTAGCAGTCGTGCCGAAAGGTGAATCTCTCTACGTACGAGGGATGGCGGTGCTGCCTGATGCCAGAGGACAAAAGATAGGGGAATTACTATTGGCGCATATTGAGAGCTTCGCATCTGCTCGCGGCTTTAAGCGTCTGCTTCTCAGCACCACTCCTTTTCTCAGCAGCGCTATTCGGCTTTACGAGAGATTTGGTTTTCGCCGAATCAGTGATGGCCCTCATGATCTTTTCGGGACACCAATCTTTACGATGGAAAAGTTAATAAACTCAGAACCCTGTCAGAGTTGATTAAGCTTGTTGAGTTGTGATGAGGTGCCGAAGGGTCAAACTCCGCCTCGAGCTGGAAAATAGCGAGCGGGAAGCTATGGTACAGATTATGTCACAAGAATGATGACGATTTCCGGCACCTGCCGGAACACGGAGTTGCTCATTTGCAAGTCACATTGCTAACTGGCCACCCGAGGTACCCCGCTTAGTCGTCATCATGCGTATCGGAATGCGGGAACGTGTTTGCGAGTACCGCCCGCATTTTTACGTGACCGTAAAGTATTTCTAAATAGCAAACGAACCGATGAAGCAATGGCTGCGAGTCAAGATTATTCTCGATTGAAGTGACCACTTCGAGCGCCAAACTTTCATAACCCCTCCAATCCTTGTACATCAGAAACTGCATACTGCCATCACGAAACTCCAGGACCTTGTTGACCACCTTCCGCAGGACGTCAGGCTCAGGTTGAGCCTGGGCGCGCTGCACAACCCTCATGAGCGATGACAGATCTCTGCACAGGTCTAGTGATTGTTTCATTCTCAGTTCTGCATCGTTGAATAGCGTCTCGCCAATCAGCGAAGGGTTAAAGACCTGCAGAAGCGTTATGGTTGACTGTTGGAAGCAATTCGTCAGAAGACCGTGGGCGTGGAGAATCTTTCCGTAGACCAGGGGCGTTGATTGTTCGGTCGCTGCCCGGACGAGTTCCCGTTCGAAAATCCTTCGCAAATCGTGGTTAATCCCGTAAACAACCCCTTCCAGTACTTCCCTAAGCTTTTCCCCGGCGGCCTTGCTGGGAATGGCTTTAGTCTCGATAAAGTCAACTAAGCCATGCGCCTCAAACTGCAGGACTTCGAGCAGAGAAAGGTTCTCGAGCAGGGTGTCGAGTTTATGTAGGTTACTCTCAATCCGGGAGAGCCAATCGAAGAATCGCAGCAGCTCCGTGAGAATGTTTTGCAGGATTTCACGGACTTCAAGGCTCTCAATTTGCTGTGTGACCGACACGATTTCGCGTTCCAGAGTAGCTCGAAACTGTTGCTCGCTGTCGGTCGCCGAATCAGATTGAACCGCATCACCCACCAAGAGCGGCAGGAGCACTAAATCGTCGGAGGGAACTTTGGAGGCTGTGAACATCAGGATTCTTGTCGGGAGAATCAAACGCAAAGTCGTTAAAACTTCAATCTGGCCCGTGTTCAATCAATCGCTCGAGAGGAGGCTGAGCATGAGGGTTTACCGTGCGGCTCCCGTTGCCAACGCGGCTTACGTTGTCAACATGGATAATGGGCCTTATCTAGGAGACCCTCTGGCTGGAACTTGGCCCAGCGTGGACGGGGCAATGTGCGTGCCACGAAGGCTGAAAATGGGTGAGGTCGAGGCGCGCGTAGTTGACTTGAGGGCCCACGAAGGGTGTCGTTTGGGCGTTAAGTCATCAGCTTC
Organism: Pyrinomonadaceae bacterium; assembly: GCA_035697425.1. Lineage (GTDB taxonomy): Bacteria > Acidobacteriota > Blastocatellia > Pyrinomonadales > Pyrinomonadaceae > PSRF01. Next base: position 20,013 of record DASSCX010000035.1, read on the forward strand.
CACCACGCGGTAGGTGGGTGGGCCATTGGATTGCCGATTGGCGATTAGTGAAGTCAGTATCAGAAATTTGCAGGTTAGGAACGAGGCCGGGCGATTGCCAATTACCGCCTTCGCGGCTTGCCGCCTTCCGTGCGGTAAGGTTTACCTTACCGGCGAACGCTCACCTTGTTTCAGCGCGAGGCTCAGCCTCGCGCAAAATAATCAAAGTCATTTTCGGTAAGGCAAGCCTTACCGCACGGAAGGCGGCAAGCCGCAGTTGAGTGTCAACGGCTGCAAGTCTCTGACTTCCAGTGCGCGCACCGTTAGTCAAAGCCACGCCAATCGGCAATCGGCAATCGCCAATCCCTCAGGCGCCCTTCGCACTCGCCGCCGGATACAACTTCTCAAACTCTTCATTCCCGTGCAGCAACTCCAGATCAGGATCCTGGCGCGTCCAGACGGCATCGCGATAGCCCGACTCCCAAGCTTTCCTGATGGCAATCAACGCATCGCCGGGTTTGTTCATCGCACAGAAGAGACAGGCGGTATTGTACAGAATCATCGAGTCGTCGGGACGCAGCATCATAGCCATGTCCGCTTCACGCTTGGCTTCTTCAAGCCGGCCCTGCATCGCGTAATCGCTACCCAGCAACACGCGAACGCGCGCGTCCTCGGGCACTTTTTTTAAGTGCTCCTCGTAGATGGCGATTTCGCGGTGAATGTAATTGTTCAGCGCATCTTTCGTTCCCAGCGCTCCGAGTGAGTTATGAATCGGAATGGTCGTGTTGTAGTTCTCGCCCGCGTGCGCGAGAGCTTCGTCCATCATGTTCACGACTTCCTGATATCGTCCGGCAGAGAAAAGCGCTCGTCCGAGCACATAGTAGCCGCCGTCAAGATCGGGATTACGAGCTAGCGCCGTGCGGATTTTGTCTGCGGCTTCGTCATAACGTCCTTCGGCGAAAATCACCCAGGCCTCGGCACACTGGACCTCCGGTGCGTCGTGGCCTTTAGCGCTCGCCTTCTGCGTCGCGGCAATGGCCCGATCAATCCACTGCTGCTGGCGCTCGAAGTGGTAGTAGTACTCGGCGCAGACGTTGGCCAGCCCAGCGTGAGCCAGGGCAAAGTCGGGATCGAGGGCGACCGCGTTCTCATACATTTGCAGCGCAAACTGCAG
>DASSCX010000036.1:0-5635 GCA_035697425.1 Pyrinomonadaceae bacterium
GAGATACACCTGACCCATGGCCCCCCGCCCGATTCTCTTGACGAGCAAGTAACGACCAGAAAGCAGGGCCGGACCAGGGAGGGTGTGTTTGGTGTCAGCCGCGTCGTCGGAACAAACGAGGACATCGTCTTCATAACAAGCTTCGCAACGGGGGCACTCGCGCATGTCCTGAAGTCTAAATTAAGAGTCTCAGTTTTTGATAGTCGCTAGGCCAGATCTGAACAACAAGCAGCGCAGCGCGTCGCCGCAGTCGGAATTGCGGACAAGCAATGCGGACAATTTTTAGTTGTCACTGCCGGCTCCTCGCGTTTCATCCTGTTCACGGCTTTGATGATTAGGAAAACAACAAACGCGATGATTAGGAAGATGACGACCTCGTTGAGAAAACTGCCATAGGCAATTACCGGCAAGCCCTTCAATTGTGCATCGGCAAGCGAAATTGGGCGCTGGCCTGAAAGGTCGATGAAGAGGTTCGAGAAATCAACGTTCCCCAGCAGCATTCCGATCGGGGGCATGATGATCCCCTCGACCAACGCTGTGATGATCCTGCCAAACGCAGCGCCGATTATCACGGCAACTGCGAGGTCAAGCACGTTTCCCCGCGTGATGAACTCTTTAAACTCTTTCAGCATGTCTCAGCTCCTTTGGTGGTCGGGCAAGGACTTCGTAGTTCATGAACAAGTCCGAGAAAGCGTGTAGCCAGCCTTCTCGGCATCGGCGGTCGTTTTAAAGGTGATCCGATTAGCCTCCGCAATTGGGATTGCCGGTTGGCAACTGCCGGGATAGTAAGTTTTGGTTTTGCGATCCGCGACAATCTCGTCAGAATCGGAAGCCTCATCTGCCTCAGCAGCTTCGGCCTCTTCTGCGGCCGCAGCCCGCCGCGCCGCTAGTGTTTCTTCGGCAGCGCTATCGAGGATGCGGAAGCTGGGCGATTGCGCCACCATGGACACGGTGAGTTCAAAATCCGCGCAGCGCATCCGCTGGCCGCGCAATTTCCATTCGGCCCAGGCGTTTGGCAACGCGAGGGATTGAGAGATGCCGGCGACAAAGTCTTCAACACTGCGCCACTTAAAATTTGATTCGTAACCAATCCAGAGCGAGACCAGTCGGCCGTCGAGAAACTCCAGTGAGATGCTTCTCACATCCTGAAACCTCGACTTGTCTGCGCTCGGATCGAAACCTGGGTTGACGGTTGTCTTGATGCTGCCGAACGCATCAGGTGGCGCATACACTATTTGTGGCACGTTGGACTTCGCCTGCTCTGTCGTCATGCCGAGGTGAAATCCTTTCAACTCAGGCGCGGCGTGAAGCGAATTAAGTGTCACTTTGCAGGGAACAACTTGAGCGGAGCCCGCAGCCGGAAATACGCAGACTATTAAAACTTGAATCGACGCGACGAGAAAGATTCTTCTGATAATTTCGGTGGGAAAGGACATTGGGGCGTATCAATTAAAGTGCGTCATGTTCAGTCGGGAAGGCCGGCTGCCCCCGCTGACTTCGAACAGCACCCCAGCAAGAAGAAGAAACCGTCAGTAGTGGCTGATGGTTCCTAGTCGGAATCTTGCTATCAACTAACGAAGGAACGAATAAGTTTCTCGAGCGCTTCAGGCTCAAAAGGAGTTGAAACATATTCGTTGCAGCCGGCCGCGAGGGCGTCGTCGCGAAACTGCTCGGCGCCATAGGCCGAAACGGCTAGTACCGGAACCTTCTCCAGTTCTTTAACAGCGCGAATTTTTCGCGTTGCTGCCAGCCCGTCGAGTTCGGGCATTTCCAAATCCATAATGATCAGATTCGGAAGATTTGTTTCAGCCTGCGAGACTGCCTCGTTACCGTTTTCCGCTTCAATAACCTGAAAACCCTTGCGCTCGAGCCAGGTCCTAAGAAGCAACCTTGTGTCGTCGAAATCATCGACAACAAGAATTACCGGTTTAGCTGCTTGCTGCATGGCCTGACCTGAATCCATAACACGGAGCAAAAGGGGGGAAAGATGTGTGGTACCCGCGGCAGGGGTCGAACCTGCGACCTTTCGCTCCGGAGGCGAACGCTCTAATCCACTGAGCTACGCGGGCGTGTGTGTCGGGGCAGCAAAAGATAACACAGCTTCCCGCCGAATCGAGAACGAGGCCGCGTTGCTTGCAAAAGTTGCCCCTCGTCGTATATCAACACTGCACCCATGTCTGATAAATCAAACCTTTCCGAAGTTGCAAGTCTGTTGCAACTTGAAGCGAATGCCATCGCGGTCGCAGCCGCGCGCCTCGATTCTGCCCATGTCGATCGCGTCATGGAGTTGCTAATGGCCTGCGGCGGCAAAGTCGTAATCGTCGGGGTTGGCAAGTCGGGAATCATTGCGCAAAAAATCGCCGCCACCATGACCAGCACCGGAACCGCAGCTCTTTATCTTCACCCTTCCGATGCACTTCATGGAGGCCTCGGAATTGTGAACTCAACTGACGTCGTGATGGTGCTGAGCAACAGCGGCGAAACAGATGAGATCGTCGGCATGCTTCCTTATCTCAAACACCGCTCGGTACCAATCATCGGTATTGTCGGCAACCTTGATTCAACCCTCGCGCGACGCTGCGATGCGGTGCTCGACGCTTCAGTAGATCAGGAAGCCTGTCCCTTGAACCTGGCGCCCACGACAAGTACGACCGTCGCTCTTGCCCTCGGCGATGCTGTAGCCATGACATTGATGAAACGGAAGGGTCACACGCTCGATGATTTTGCCGTCAACCATCCCGCGGGGCGTTTGGGCAAGAGGTTAACGTTGAAGGTCGAAGATCTGATGCACAGCGGAAACAGGAATCCAACTATTTCGTCAGATGCGGGCTGGGTGGCGGTTGTCCAGGCGATCAGCAACGGCGGCTTGGGAGCTGTCAACGTTATCGATCCCTCGGGAAAACTCAGCGGCATCATTACCGATGGGGATTTGCGGCGAGCGATTCAAAGCCGCGAGCACGCAGCGTTAGAAAATTTGAAGGGTGAAGAAATAATGACCCGAGATCCCGTGGTCGTGTCTGCCACTACCCTCGCTTACGACGCTTTACGGTTGATGGAGGATCGGCCGTCCCAAATTTCAGTTCTTCCCGTGGTGAATGGTGAGAAGGTTTGTATCGGGCTGATTCGCCTGCACGACATTGTTCGGAGTGGGCTCTGAACAAAGTCCAAAGTCCAAAGTCCGAAGTCCGAATTTGGCTATAAATTTTAAAAACAAATGAATATGAGAGTTCTTGTTAAGTCTTACCCATCCCGACTTGCAGTGTCTTTGATGATGCTGGTTCTGGGAACTTGTTGGCCGGTTTGCGCCCAGGGAAACAAGGCGGGAAGCAAGCCCGCCCGAACGGGCGAGGCTACCGTGACGTTGAACGAACAGTTTTTCAATTCTTTTCTCGAAGCAATTTTCGACAACCTCAAGGCACCCTCGACGCCGCTCGTAATTACTGCGTCCGACAAGAATCGAACAGATGAATCGGCGCAGACGTGTCCGAGCGTGCTTACCCTGCAACGCGAACACGACAACGTGAAGACTGCGGTGAAGTTCGAGCAGGGCAGAATGGTGGCGCCGCTCGCCTTTACGGGTTCTTACAATTCAACATTGCTTGGATGCCTGGAGTTTCGCGGTTGGGCGCAGACGGAATGGAGCCTTGAATTTGACCGCAGCGCGCAGACATTACAGGCGCGCATCAGAATTACGGATATTCACCTCGAGAATATTCCGACGGTTGCCCGCGGCTCAGTGCTCCAACTCGTACAGTCAGCGATTGATTCGCGGATCAATCCATTAAAGATATTGCGGCCGGAGCAGTTGTCGAGCGTTGTGCCAATCGCTCCGGCTGGCGGGTCTTTGCGATTGCGGGCAAGGGAAGTGAAACCGGACATCGTTCCCGGCTCGGTTCATCTGCGGATTACGTACGAGTTTCTACCCGAGAGATAGGCTGGGCGCGGTCTACAAAACGATCCACTAAGTCACACGGAATAACACTAAAGGAGCTTCGGGCCGTTTCGTGTGGATTAGTGGATCGGCCTTTTTGGGAGAGACGCTGTTTGCTTATGGATCTAGGATGTAGCGGTTGATGATTCCGAGACTTGAGCTTCCGCCGGGAGCAGAGCCGCACCGGGTGGCGCTGGCATGTCTACAATGTCCCAGGCGGAACGGACTCGCAGTAGTTTCGACATTAGACCCGCATGCAGGATGTGACCGCTGCGCTCGGCAACCACTCGACCCAGAATAGGCATTCCCAGTAACGCCAAGTCGCCGATGATGTCCAGTATCTTGTGCCTTACAAACTCATCCTTAAACCGCAACCCGGTTTGATTCAGCATTCCCTCAGGCGTCAGCACAATCGCATTTTCGAGCGATCCGCCGCGAATCAAGTTTGATCTTTGCAGCGCTTCGATCTCCTCTGTGAAACCAAAGGTACGCGCAGCGGCAATCTCGCGGCTGAAACTGCCATTCGTAAGTTGTAGCGAAAACTGCTGGACGCGAATCAACGGATGCGAAAAGTCGATCAAACAATCAATTTCATAGTTATCAGCCGGCTCGACACTGATTCGCCGGTTGCCCTGTTCAAAAGAAATCCGCTCGCGGACCAGCAGCGCGCGACGCGCCAAAGGCTGGTCTACGACTCCCGCGCGCCCAATCATGTCTATGAAGACCTCCGCGGAACCGTCGAGGATGGGGATTTCCAGATTGTCGACTTCGATGAAGACGTTATCGACGTTGGCGCCACGCAATGCCGCGAGCAGGTGCTCGACTGTTGAAAGCATAACTCCGGTGCGCATCAGCGTGGTGGCGTAACCACAATGGGCCACCGATTCCACTGTGGCTGGAATTTCAAAGCCGCCCAGATCGGTGCGGCGAAAGACGTATCCCGTGTCCGGCGGCGCCGGGAGCAGGCGAAGTTTGACTTCAACTCCCGTGTGCAGGCCGACACCCTCCGTCTCAACAGTCGAACCGAGTGTCGTTTGCTTGATCAATGGCTGGTCCTTGGAGTTTGGTCTTAAGTCTTTGGCTTTTCGTCGCTAGTCGTTCTTCCTATTCGAGTGCAATGAGCATGCCAACTAGAATCTCAGACAAGTCGGTACTGTGTCGCAGCTTAGTGTTGCATTTGATCAACAGCCAACGAGAAAACTGCCACACTCTCATCAAAGTCCAAAGTTTAAAGTCCCAAGTCCAAAGACCAAAGATCTAAGGCCAACTTGAAACTTCAAACCCGTGTCTCTATGATCCAAACACATGCCAACCAAGCAAACTGCCGCTGGTGACAAACCAGTTGAGCGGATTTTTCTGATCGATTCCATGTCGCATATCTTCCGCGCCTTCTTTGCGCCGATGGCGAATCGTGTGGCCGCTCTCTCAAATTCCAAGGGCCAGGTTACTCAGGCTGTTTACATTTTCACCAACATGCTGCGCAAGTTGCTAGCCGATGAAAAGCCCGAATATATCGCTGCGATTTTCGAGTCAAAGGAAAGGACTTTTCGGCATGAGACTTTTGCCGGCTACAAAGCTAACCGGCTCGACATGCCGCCCGACCTGGCTTCACAACTTCCTTACATCATCCGGCTGTGCGAGGCCCTGAACATTCCCATAATTAACGCGCCAGGTTATGAAGCGGACGACGTCATTGGCGCCCTT
>DASSCX010000037.1:0-2418 GCA_035697425.1 Pyrinomonadaceae bacterium
CCGAGGGAAATCCGCGCGCCCGATTAATGTTCGTCGGCGAAGCACCGGGAGCTGACGAAGATGCTCAGGCGCGACCATTTGTGGGTCGAGCCGGTCAATTACTCACAAAAATAATCGAGTCGATTGGTTTCAAGCGCGAAGAGGTTCTGATCGGCAACGTCAATCGTTGCCGGCCGCCGGCCAATCGCGCTCCCATGCCCGATGAAGCCGCCACCTGCAAGCCTTTCCTGCTGCGCGAGATCGCCAGCGTGCAACCAGACGTAATCGTAGTTCTGGGCAACACCGCAATGAAGAATTTGCTGGATACAAAAATCGGCATCACAAGGCTGCGCGGCGAATTTCAGGATTTCAACGGCATTAAGGTGATGCCCACGTTTCATCCTGCCTACCTGCTACGCGATCCCTCCAAGAAACGAGAAACCTGGGAAGATCTGAAGCAGGTGCGCGATTATCTTGAGCGCACTGCAAAAAGGGCAACATAACTTAGGGAACCAGAACGCTGCTCCGCACGCTTTCTGATTTCCTGATTTCGCGTTAACTTCATTTCGTGCCGCATACGCCCGGAAGTTCACCACAAACCACAGCAATTTCGCCTGCTCCTCGCGAGAATGAACCGAAAGCGCCGCTCTATGTTGAAGTGGCGGTTCCTCTACATGTGTCGCAAACTTTTACTTACCGGCTGCCCGAAGCTGCCGGCGAATTGGCACAAGTAGGATCGCGCGTTCTCGTGCCCCTCGGACGCAGCGCCGTGACGGGTTTTATCGTGGAGTTGCTACCAGACCTGGGCTCGCATCGAACTCTTACCGCTTCCGACATTAGATCTGTCGAAAAAGTTCTCGACGCAACGCCCTTAGTAACACCGGAAGTCATGGAGGTCACGCGCTGGGTCTCTCAGTACTATGGTTCGCCGTGGGGCGAAGTTTTGAAAGGCGCATTGCCACCGGGGATTAGTCCGAGCAGCGAACAGCTTTTCGCGCTCACAGCGAAAGGAATTGCCCGCCTCGACGAAAGCGGAGCCGAAGAGGCCACGCCAGAAGCACAAGTCTTACGCGCAATTGCGCACGCCGGCGAATTGAACGTGGACACGATTGCAAAGCTTGTCGGGAAGAGAGAGGCGATTCGGACAACAAGAGACCTGCAAAACCACGAGCTGATCATTCCGCAAATCAGATCCGGCCCCGCGAGCGCCGGGCCGAGAACCCAGCGAATCGCGAAACTTCGACAACCTTCGGCAACGGAAGTGCTTCCGTCAAGAAAACTCACTAAAGCACAACAACGAATCCTGGACGCCCTCTCAAATCAAGAGGCGATGCCTTTGTCAGAGCTGCTTCACGTCGCCGGGGTCAGTATTTCTGCTGTAAACACGCTGAATAAGCACGGCCAGCTTGAGATAGTTGAAGAAAGTGTTCGACGTGATCCCCTGGGACGGGTGTCACTTCCGCACGCGGACGAATATCAATTGACCGAAGCGCAAAGCCAGGTGCTTGGCGAAATAACCCCACAACTGCGAAGTGGATCATACGCCGCCTTCCTCCTGCATGGCGTCACCGGCAGCGGTAAAACCGAAGTGTACATGCGATCAATGCGTCTCTGCCTCGAGCTGGGCCGAGCGGCGATGATGTTGGTGCCCGAGATTGCGCTAACGCCAGTCTTCTCACGCCGGCTCCGATCAAACTTCGGAGATCAGGTCGCTATCTTTCATTCCTCGCTTTCAAAAGGGGAACGTTTTGATGAATGGATGAGAGTCAAGACAGGTCACGCGCGCATTGTGATCGGCACGCGCTCCGGTGTTTTTGCTCCCATCGCAAACCTGGGCCTGGTGATAGTCGATGAGGAACACGAGTCAACCTACCGACAACAGGATTCGCCCCGCTACAACGGTCGCGACACGGCCATTGTACGGGCGCAAAAAGAAAACGCGGTGGTGATTCTTGGTTCAGCCACCCCTTCGCTCGAGTCGTTTCACAATGCCCAGACCGGAAAGTACCTGTATCTGCAATTACCCTCGCGCATCGGCGATCGACCTATGGCTGCCGCTCGCATCATCGATATGCGGGAAGTATTTGCCCGGCATAAGAAGCCACAAGTTTTCTCTGACGAGTTACTCGAGGCGATTGAGATAACTCATAAGAAAGGTGAACAGTCGATCATTCTGCTGAACCGCCGCGGTTACTCGAGTTTTGTTCTCTGTCGCTCCTGCGGCGAAACGATTCAATGCCCCAACTGTGATGTCACGCTCACTTACCACCGGTCTGAACGGGTGATTGTTTGCCACTACTGCAACCATCGCGAAGCAGCTCCCGAAAAGTGTCCGGCTTGCAACGGCAAATATATCTACTACGTCGGCGAAGGTACCGAGCAGATCGAGGCGATGTTGGCGAAGTTGTTCCCTGCCTTGCGCATTGCGCGAATTGATCG
>DASSCX010000038.1:0-3439 GCA_035697425.1 Pyrinomonadaceae bacterium
GTACCAGGAGGCGGGAATTGTGTAGGCGTTGTTCAGCGGGGCATCTGGATCGTAGCTGTTGATGATCTGGGTGAGAGTCCTAGCCATGATTCAACCTGATGGTCCCGCTCTGAGGCTTCACGCTGAAAGCGTGAAAGTTAATAGCCGTGGGCAGCGCCCACGGAAACAAGATTCAATAGTTGTCTGACCCTGAAAGGGTCAAAGACGATTCGACCCCTTCAGGGTCGGAATGTTCTTTAAAGACTCCTACCGTGGGCGTTGCCCACGGCTATTAACTTTCACGCCTGCGGCGTGAACCAAACTATGTTGGCGGAGTGGCGGTTTTTCTCTTGGGATTGAAAAAGGGGGTTTTGACGACGCGTGCGCCCACGCGATGCCGCACGGCTTCAACCGTAATCTCGAATTGCAACCGTGTCCCTGGCTTTGTGGATCCTCGTTGCACGGTGGCCAGGGCAATCATCTTTTTCAGCGTTGGCGACCAGGTGCTCGAAGTTGCTTTGCCTACCTGGCGGCCATCGTGAAAAACGGGCACCGCAACGCGCGAGGCGATTGGCGAAACTGCCGGAGGCAAGCCGACAGCTTCATATAGACTTTCTACTTCCGGCCAATCGATTTCCAGACCCACAATTTCCCGCGCATGCCCGCGCTGCTGTTCTCTTAGTAGAGCGGCTTGGCCGACGAAGCGATTCTTGTCGAGATGGACCAGCCGTCCCAGTCCCATCTCATAAGGCGAATATTTCTGCTCGTCAATCAACGCCTTCTTGCTGCTGTTGAAGTCGACATCGATCAGCAGTAGTCCGGCTTCGATGCGCGCTACATCGAGAGCCAGCATCCCCGCAGGATGAATGTCGAACGCGCGCCCAGCAACCATGAGCGCGTCCCAAACTTGCAGCGCCTTGCCGGCAGGAACCCAGATCTCATAACCAAGATCACCGGTGTATCCGGTGCGCGAAATTTCAACCGCCACTCCGGCGATGGTTGCGGGGGTGACGCGAAAGTATTTGAGACCTTTCAGTTCTGCGCCCGTAGTCACGGTTTGCAGGAGGCGTGCGGAAGTTGGACCTTGCAGCGCGAGGGCAGCTACGGACTCAGAGATATCTTCGATTTGCACTTCGAGACCGGTAGAGTTCTGCGTAAACCAGCGGAGACTGGGATCGGCAGCAGTCCAGCGGTAGATGTTTTCTTCAAGCCGCGAAACCGTGCCGTCATCGATTACCTTTCCAGTCTCATCGCACCAGGGCGTGTAGATCACCTGGCCCACTGACACTTTGCGCATGTCGCGTGTAATCACACGGTCGACGAGGCGCGTCGCATCCTTGCCGCTCAGTCGGTATTTGAAGAGCGGGGAAATATCGATCAGCGCCGTCGCATTGCGAATCGCGTTGTACTCATGTTCGTGATGCGGCTCATAAGAACTGACGGCGTAATAACCGGACCACTCGCGATAATTCAAACTCTCGCAAAGCGGAAATGTTCTTTCGTGAAAAGCAGTTCCGACAGGCATTTAATCCTCGAAGGCATGTAACGCAAGCTGTTAGCTTGCCTACGCAAACTGACAGTTTGCGTTACATCAAGATCCATAACACATGTTTGTCAGGGCGAGCGATTATAAGTATGCTAACGAATCTTCAGCAAGCTGCAATAACGATCACAAATGAACAATCGTTACGACGTCATCGTGATTGGCGGTGGCCACAACGGTCTGGTCAACGCTGCTTATCTGGCGCGCGCGGGCAAGAAAGTGCTCGTGCTCGAACGTCGTTACGTGCTCGGCGGCGCCGCGGTGACTGAAGAAGTCTTTCCTGGCTTCCAGTTTTCTGTCTGCTCTTATGTAGTCTCGCTTCTCCGTCCCGAGATCATCCGCGAGCTCGATCTCCCGCGTCATGGGTTAGAGATCCTTCCGCTCGACGGCACGTTCACCCCCATGCGCAACGGCGATTACCTCTGGCGCGTGAATGATCATGCGAAGACACGGCGCGAGATTTCCCGTCACTCCCGGCTGGATGCGGAAGCTTATGACGAATATGGCAAGGCGATGCTGGAGATGGCCCACTTCGTGAAGCCGATTATGAGCATGACGCCGCCGGATCCCACTTCCCTAAAACCAAAAGGCCTCAAAGATCTCTATTTCCTCGGAAAACGGTTTCAAAACCTCCCGGCCGAAGATCAATACAACCAGGTGCAGTTGATGACGATGAGTGCCGTCGACTTTCTCGACCAGTGGTTCGAGACCGACGTATTGAAGGCGACGATGTCGGCTTCGGGAATCATCGGCACCTTCCTCGGCGTTCGTTCTCCGGGGACCGCTTACGTGCTGCTGCACCACTACATGGGTGAGATCGATGGCGCGTTTCGTTCCTGGGGCTTATCGCGGGGAGGCACGGGGGCGATCTCAAACGCGATTGCGGATGCGGCGCGCGAAGCAGGTGCTGAAATTCGCACCGAAGCGCCGATCGAAAAGATTCTGTTGCAGAACGGGCAGGCGAAAGGCGTTGTGCTCGCGAATGGAGATGAGATCTACGCGGACGTTATCTCTTCCAGCGTGGATCCGCGTTTGACGTTCATGAAAATGGTGGGTGAAGAACATCTGCCCGATGAGTTCGCCGCAGATCTAAAACGCTATAAGTATCGCGGCTCGTCAGGGAAGGTGAATCTTGCTTTGTCGGGTTTGCCAAACTTCACAGCGAAGCCCGGGGCAGGTCCGCATCTCCGTGGTGCCGTTTCCATTTCACCCGGCGTTGATTACATGGAGCGCGCCTATGACGAGGCGAAGTACGGCCGCTACTCGCGGCGTCCTTACATCGACATTGTGATCCCAAGTTTGACTGACCCTTCAGTAGCGCCGCCCGGCAAACATGTAATGTCGTGTTTCGTGCAGTACGCGCCTTACAACTTGAAAGAAGGAAATTGGGACGACAAGCGCGAAGAGTTTGGCGACACCGTTATCGATACGATTGCTGAGCACGCGCCGAACATCCGCGATCTGATTCTCCATCGGCAAGTGCTGACGCCCCTCGACATCGAACGCGATTTTGGTTTGTCAGAAGGAAATATTTTCCAGGGTGAGCTCACGCTCGAACAGCTTTTCTTCCTGCGACCCGCGCCGGGTTGGGCGCAATATCGCACACCGATCCGCAACCTTTATATGTGCGGCTCAGCGACGCATCCCGGCGGCGGCATCATGGGCGCACCCGGACGCAATGCCGCGCTGCAATTATTGAAGGATTGGAAACGACGTTAATCTCAAGTCTCAGGTCTCAAGTCTCAAGTTTGTTGAGCTAAACAATTGAGAACTTGAGACCTGAGACTTGGGACTTGAGACTATGACGCACGACATCATCATCATTGGTGGCGGTCACAATGGCCTGGTCGCGGCGTGTTACCTAGCCAAGGCCGGATTGAAGCCGCTCGTGCTTGAGCGTCGTGAACTCGTGGGTGG
>DASSCX010000039.1:0-11012 GCA_035697425.1 Pyrinomonadaceae bacterium
ACGCTGAACGCAGTCGTGCTATGACTTTTGAGGCAAAGCTCTTAGCAATTTGTTTGAAGTTTTAAGAGACAGCGGCGGCAGGCAACAAACCCTTGATCTCTTTCACGACGCGTGCGACCTCATCCTGATCCGCGAGCGCAATCATGAAAAACTTATAACCTTCGTGGAAACAGATGACGCCATTGGCAAACAGCCAGACGCCTCCCAGAAATGGATTTCCGCCCACCAGCCAACTCACAGGCGCGCCCACAACGCTGCCTGGTTGTAGAATTTGGGCAAACATCGCCGCACCGGCAGCGCAACTGAAAGCACCGAGCAGGGGCGCTCCCACATACTTGGTAATGTTACGTTCAAACTCCGCCCGTTTCTGTTCCGCCTCGGACAATTCACCCTTGGCTATCAACTCTTCCTGCTTGCGCAGATAACCATCAAACTTCTCACTCAGTTTTCTAATGCCGAAGATTGGTAACGCCGAATGAGTAAGCCAGTGTGGGTGAGCGCCAAGCAGGACCCCATCCATTCCCGGAAGCGCAGCGCCCATGCGCACGCCCAGCACTAAAGAAAACGAAACCGCTGCGGCCTTGCCGGGATTTGCTTTGACCCAATCGCGAGCCTTTATTAGTCCGGATGTCGCCGCTGCGGAAGCACGCGTGAATTTGGCCCCCGTGTCATACATCTGCGAGGCGCGGTCGTAATGCTTCTTTGCATCATCCATGACCTCGCCCGCTTTCTTACCAGCATCGCCGGCAACGTTGCGGATTGATTCCCCAGCCTTCTGGGCTCCTCGTAGCGCTTCATCCTTGAAGCGACGAGCAGTGTCGCCGACATCGCCATCCTCACTTAACTTTTCAGCTTCGACCCGAATCTTTTGCGCGCCGCTGGCCAGAGTCTCAGCACCGCGCTTGGCAGTTTCGCCCGCTACACGCGAACCCTCTTCGACAAGCTCGGAGATCGCAAACTTCTCGTCGAGTTCGCGCGCCTTGCGCTTAGCCGCCCGCTGCCATTCCTCAATCTTTTCTTTGTAGTCGCCCATCTATAAGTTTTCAGGTTTCAGGTTTCAGATTTCAGATTCACTTGCCTCTTGGGTTTGAGACCTGAAACCTGAGACCTTGGACTTGGCCCTTAGGCCCAAGGTCCCGGTCTGATTATTGTACGCGGCCGGCCACGATGGAGTTCGAGCTAACTTCGCCGGTTCTCGCTCCGGACACTCGATCCCGCCCCTCGCGCTTAGCTTCATACAAAGCCGCGTCAGCGCGTGCCAACAACTCCCGCGCGGTTTCGGCATGTGCGGGACATTCGGCCACCCCGAAGCTGGCAGCAATCCGCCCTACTGCCGGGATCTCAACTGCCTTTAGCGCCACTCGCAACCGCTCCGCAACCTCGATCGCACCCGTCAAACTGGTCTCGGTAAGGATTACAGCAAACTCTTCCCCACCGATTCGCGCAGCCAGATCAATGCCGCGAGTTCCCTGCTGCAAGACGCGCGCGAGACTCTTGATCGCATCATCGCCCGTTTCGTGCCCATAAGTGTCGTTCACTCGCTTGAAGTGATCGATATCAAGGGTAATCAAAGAGAAGGGGCGCCCGTGCCGGGCGGTGCGGGCCACTTCCCTTTCCAACTGGCGTTCGAACCGGCGGCGGTTAGCCAGGCCTGTTAGGTGATCGGTGGACGCCTGCTCTTCGCAGGTATCGAGATAAGCCTTGAAATCCAGCAGGGTACGAGCTCGCGCGAGTAGCAGATCCAGGTCCGTTGGGTCGGTGATAAAACCCAGCGCGCCCACTTCCGAACCGAGCCGCTGATCCTCCGCTCGGGATCCAGCTGCCGTTTGCAGGATGATGGGGATGAAGCGTGTCTGCGGATTCTCCCGAATGCGGCGAGCTAATTCATAGCCGTTCATGCGGGGCATCATGATGTCGGATACAATTAGGTCAGGGTCAAAAGAGTTCACCGCCGCCAGCCCTTCCTCGCCATCTTCGGCTGTGCGCACATGATATCCAGCTCGGGTTAAGGCGAACTGAAGTAAGATGAGCTTGTCGGGGTCGTCGTCCACGACGAGAACGTGGGGTTTGCCTACCATGAATGAATGTTTCCCGCTAGTTAAATGTTGCGTGCCTTTGGGCCTTCGTGCTAGAGTTTGGTCCATTCTGTGATTGTCTGTTTCGCGTTGCCCCAATTACCATTTCAGTGCAATAGCAAAGACAGCGACCTCGAACAAATTCCCAGGGGTTTTCCTTACTCGGCTACCCAACGTCAGGATCATCATAATTTATAGTTAGAAGCGTCTTTTAGTTTTCGAGAAGCCTTTAACTCAATCTCCCATGAGAGACAGGGACAACACAGCCATGTACCCGAAGCGTGCCCGCGATTTAAAAGCCGCGGATCTTGTAACTTTAATCCGGCAACTGGACTTTGGTGCGACGTTGGACGACTCATCCGCTACGCACCTCGCGAGCACTTCAGTCGTTCTTGATGTCCGGCGCCGGCGTTTCATTTATAAGGCGGGTGATCCCGCTGACTCCCTTTTTGCCATTGTTCACGGTCGCGTCAAACTCTGCCGCATTGACCCGCTGACGAAACGCGAAGCTGTAATTGACATCCTCTCGGATGGCTCCTTATTTGGCGAATCAGCTCTCTACTCCACGGCCGGGCGGAGGGAGAATTGCGCGATTACCTACGCAAATTCGCGGCTAATAAGAATTCCTGCGGGGGAATTTCAAAAGGGGATGGTGGGGAACGGGCAACTTCATAATTACACTTTCCGCCTGATCGGTCAACGACTTGAAAATGCCGAGCGCCGCCTTGCCGACTTCGCTCTCAATGCGATTCCCGCTCGGCTCGATCGGTTGCTCGCAGATTTCTCTCACCGCTACGGGGTGCCCGAGCGTGAAGGCGTGTTAATCGATATTCCCTTGCCGCATCGGGAGATTGCTTCCATCGTGGGCTCCACCCGTGAAAGTGTTACGGTGCGCTTGAACGCCATGCGCCGGGAAGGTACGATCGAATTCGTTAACAGACGCATCCTGGTCAAGCGACCCGAATCGCTCGTGCATGAGCCGGTACCCCCTGCCGAAGATTCGATAGTTCGCGAACTGCAGCCTCTATGAAGTGTCCGATTTGCGGTAAGCCGATTGAATGGAAAAACAATCCCTTTCGCCCCTTTTGCTCCGAACGTTGCAAACTAGTGGATCTGGGCCGTTGGATCAGTGAGGAATACAGCGTTCCCGGACCAGCTCTTCCTCAGGAGGACGAGACTCCACTTCCCCAAAGTTCCCATGACGACGATTAAGCGCCGGCTATGTTTACTGCTAAAGCCCGCGCTCGACGCGTCGCCATCTTGATCACTCCTGTACTAGCGCTTTGTTTAGGTGGCGCCTGTTCGCAACAAAGCACAAACGATTCCGAACCCACACCTGTACTATCCCAACCACCCAGCACGACTTTCCCAATGCCGCCCGTCAACGGCGAAGGCTCGAGTATCGACGCCGGTTGGACGCTTGCTGACGGCAAGCGAGTAAGCCTATCGGAACAACGTGGCAAGGTCTTAGTTCTGGATTTTTATGCGACTTGGTGTGAACCATGCCGGCAGAGTATTCCGCACCTAATCAGTTTGCATGAGCGTTACAAAGCGCGGGGCCTGGCACTGGTTGGTTTGAACGTTGGCGGACCAGACGATCGCGTAAAAGTGGCAGACTTCGCCGCCGAGTTTCACATTTCCTATCCCCTTGGTTTTCCCGACAAGTCGTTAACCGATCTGTTCTTGTCAGACGACAAGACTATTCCGCAAACCTTTGTATTCGATCGCGAAGGCCGGCTCATTAAGCGCTATATTGGTTACGATCAATCAATGCCCGAACAGTTGGAAGAGATGATTAAGACTAACTTGGTTTCAGACTTGAAGTGATTTTTAATTTGACGTCAGTTGCGTTGGTGGTTGTGTTGGCCTGTTGGTTGGTGTTCGCTTTGTCGTTCTTGCTGCGCAAGAAACCGCCGGTTACATCCGACCAAAAGCGTGATTTCGGCTCGATTCCCGGAGTCCTGTTGCAAGCGCTGTCACTTCTTATTGTGTTCTCGATCTGGCGCCCGCTTAACACCTCGCTCGTTTCATTTAGTAAGGCGGCCGCAGTCATTCTTGAAATCGTTGCCATGGTTTCAGCGATCGCTTCGGTACTGCTGGTGATTGCAGCAGTAAAAACCCTGGGGAAGGAATGGAGCATTACTGCGCGGGTGGTTAGCGGACATAAACTCGCAATGAGAGGCCCATATAATTTCGTGCGCCATCCAATTTACACGGGAATCTTAGGGATGTTACTGGCCTCCGGCATCGCCATCAGTTATTGGCCCGCTTTGTTAGCGGCAATCGCTATTTACTTTGGGGGCACGGTGATTCGCATCCGCAGTGAAGAGCGTTTGCTAAGAGAAACTTTTGGTGCTGAATTTGAAGCATACTCGCGGAGAGTGCCGGCGCTGCTACCTGGGTTGTATTGAGGAAAAATGAGTAAGGGGAAAGATTTGACTATCAGGAAGGCGAAAATCCTAGCCACGCTGGGACCAGCAACCCGCGAACCTGCGGTGCTGGAAGGCCTGATTCAGGCGGGCGTCAACGCGGTGCGCATCAACATGTCGCACGGCACGCATGAAGAGAAGGCAGAAGACATTAAACGCGCCCGTGCGGCCGGCGCGAATTTGGGACTGCCGTTGGCGGTTTTGGTTGATCTTTCTGGACCTAAAATTCGGACCCGCCAACTTAAAGATGGCAAGCCTGTAATTCTGACTACCGGAGCGACGTTCACTTTAACTACTCGGGAGATTCGCGGAGACGAGAAGGAAGTCGCAACCAACTATCCCGACTTGCCCCGGGTAGTAAAACCGGGAGCGCGTTTACTGCTCGATGATGGCGCCATCGCCTTGGCGGTAGAGAGTACAAACGCAACCGACGTCGTTTGCCGCGTAATTAACGGCGGCGTACTCGGCGAACGCAAAGGCATCAACCTGCCCGGTATCTCTTTACCGATCGACTCCCTCACCGAAAAAGACATTGCTGATCTCCAGTGGGCTGTTACGCAGGACGCTGATTACATTGCGCTTTCTTTCGTTCGCAGCGCTGCCGATTGCACGCGCGCGAAACAGATGATTAACGAAGCGGGGGGACGCGCACCGCTGGTCGCAAAGATTGAGAAGGCGGAAGCGATTACGCATCTCGATGAAATCATCGCCGCAGCCGACGGCATCATGGTCGCTCGCGGCGACCTTGGTGTTGAAACGAGTGTCGAGCTGGTGCCGGTTTACCAGAAACGGATCATTGAGAAATCCATGCTGGCCGGAAAACTGGTAATCACGGCCACGCAGATGCTCCAGTCGATGGTAACAAGTCCACGTCCAACGCGAGCGGAAGCTTCTGACGTCGCCAACGCCGTCTGGGATGGAACGGACGCACTCATGCTCTCGAATGAAACCGCTGTGGGTCAGTACCCCATTCCTGCGGTTGAAACGATGTGCCGCATCATTGAGTCGGCCGAGGCCGGCAAAGCTCCAGATACGAACAATGTCGCCAAATGGGCCGGAAAACAGTCGGGCCGCGTCAGTCGCGCGCTTTGTGAAGCAGCAGCCTTCGCCGCCGAGGAAATGGGAACTAAAGTGACGGCAGTACTGACGGAATCCGGGTTGATGGCGCGGCGACTGTCCGCGCTGCGTCCTGAGCAACGCATCGTCGCCCTCACCACATCGCCGTTAGTGCAAAACGAACTGGCGCTGATTTGGGGCGTCGAATCCCTTCTCACGCCCAAGGCGGATTCCACCGAACAGATGTTGAAGCGTGGGGAGAAAACCTTGCTCGAAGCGGGAGTGGTTAAGCCAGGCGAGATGATCGTGATCATGGCGGGTCGTCTCTCGGGACTAGGGCTCTCCAGCTCAGTGACGCTTTTCACGGTCGGCGAACCTGCCGCCACTGCTCGCAAGTGAGCCGGCAAATAAACATCTCCGCCGGCGAGTTGTTCGAGCTGATCTGGCCGGCAGTGCTCATTCTCTTTGCACTGCTTTCCACCTGGGTTTTGGCCAGTGCCCGCAAACGCTTTTCGTTTGGGACGGCGCTTACGTGGGCCCTGGCCACTTTCTCTCTCACGCCTGTAATTTTTCCCCTCTACCTGATTGTCCTGCTCAAGCGGAGAGGTTCGTCTCATCGCGAGGTGCCGTGGAGGTTTCTTGTCCCTCTGGCCTACGGATTACTCGTCGTGGGCGGCATCGCCCTGTACTTGTACGACCAAAACCGCGGCGTCGACGTCCATCTGGCTCGAGCTGCGTACGCAAAGATACGAGGCAATCGCGTCAAAGCTATCGCTGAATATCGCGCGGCACTTCTTGAGGAAGATGATCCACACACTCGCAAACTACTTGGTGTCGAATTGTTTGAAGCCGGTTATTGGACTGAGGCACTCTCAGAGCTGCGGCAAGCGGAAGCTGGGGGCGAGCGAGACGATTTGGTGATTCTCCGTATCGGCAGCGTATTGGACGCGATCGGCCTACCCAATCAGGCCCAGCTTGAATACCAGCGATTTCTTTTGAGTCCGCTGTGCACCCAACCGGTGCCCGATCGGCGTTGTGAAACAGCCAGGGGCCTGCTGGAAAAGGAGGTTCAATGAGTTCTTATCGCCTCACCCACTGCCGGGGTGTGGTTCGCGCACTGGAATGTCAATTGGAGTCTGAAAACGAGTAGTATCCAGCGCGTGTGCGCAAGTTTAGGTCTTTAATTGCGGAACCCTGCGGTTGTGAGGTCAACTTCACCTTGATCTTGTGCCACTTCTTCTTAGAGGTAGGGGTCCGAGATTCGATCTCCAGCGAAAACTGGTTGCGTAATTCATTGGCGACTGTCCCAAAGATTTCGTCAGCGTTGCGTTGTCTGCGAGAAATTCTGAATGAGAAGCCTCCAGAAGTGGTGGTGAGCTCTGACAAAATTGCTTCGCCTTCCAGGTCAAGGGCGGTTCCCGAATACTCTGAACTTTGAAGATCTATCGCGTAAAGAAGAATGCCAGTCTCTTTCAGCAATTCTTTGACCTCATGGAAAGAGAAGCGCGAGATATTATCCTGACCGTCACTTATCAATAATAGAACCCGCTTCGGATGGCGACCGCGCTGAAGTTTCTCAATTGCGAGGTAACAAGCGTCAAAAAGTGCCGTGTTGCCTTTGGGCTTCACGACACCTAAATTGTCCACAATCGAGGCCGTATACGAAGTCCAATCCACCAACAGCTGAGGTTTCACGTTGAAACCCATGAGAAAGTAATCGTTGGCAGGATTGCCGAGTTCGAAGAACCTTGCCAAAGCGCGTTGGATGAGACTCAAATCCCCGGACTGCTTTCTGGTGCCCAGCGTGCCCATTGATGCGGAGGCGTCAACCAACACTCCTAAACTAACGGACACTTCCTGGTTGGTAAAGCCCACGATTTTTGCCGGATCCTTGTCTACCCAAACCTGAAAGTTCTCTTGATTAAGTTCGGTTACAAATCGCTTACTGCTCATAACGGTGACCGTTAGCCGGATCGACGAAGGCGACGGCGTGGGCTGAACTGTTTGGGATTTGCTGGTCTGGAAAAAAGTGAGGATAAGAGAAGAAACGGCAGCTCCTAAAATGAGGCGCTTAAGGTGAAAACACATAAGCTATAAAGGGACTTGGCAGTGACTTAGTCAGCGCCCACCATCTCGCCTAGTTTCTCTTTCTGTTCCCGTTCCTTGGCAATCTGCGCGGCGGTCTTTTGCGGATCGCGCCAGTTGTCGAGAATACCAACCTGGTGCACGCACTGAAGAGTGCAGGTAGGAGCACACCACTTCTCTGTGTTGTACTCGCGATCGAAATCATCCATCGTGTAGTCTGCAAGCGGAATTCCGGGATAGCCGCGTTGCTGCGAACACCAGTGCACTAATCCTTCCTCGCAAATATAGAGATAGCGCGCCCCCGCGCGGCAGCGCCAGTTGTAAGGCTTGCCTTCGGCAATGCTGTCCTGAAACCAATTGAGACGCGCGTGATCTTTGTTGCCAACCTTCTTAACTTGCTGAAATATTTCCTTCTCGTTCGGAGCCAGAGGTTTCAAAGTCCCATCACCATCGTGAATGACGCCAACCGTGCTCGAGAATCCCAGTTCTACCGCACGTTTTGCCACGACCAGGGCATCTTGCGGGTCCTTGATTCCGCCCCCAATCACCGAATTTATGTTTATGTGAAAGTCCGCATGGTCCGCAAGGTAACGTAGTTTCTTTTCCAGAACGCGCAAACTCTTGCGCGATACTTCATCGGGCTCGACATTGTCGATACTAATCTGCAGGTACTCCAGGCCCGCCCGATTCAAACGCTGAATGCGCTCGGGTGTGAAGTAGTAACCATTGGAAATCAGGCCTGCAATCATGCCCCGGAGGCGAATGTGATGAATGATCTCGTCCAGTTGTGGATGCATCATTGGCTCGCCGCCGGAAATCGTAATGATTGAAGTACCCAGGTCCGCCAGCTTGTTGATTCGCTGCTTCATCACGTCGAGCGGTATGGGTGATGATGAGTGGTCGTACTCGTTGCAGTAGCCACAGGCAAGGTTGCAGCGTCGCATTGGAATGAGGTGCGCCAGCACTGGATGGCGGCTTGAGAGTAGTCCGCGAGTAATAAAGCTCGCCTCGCGCAGCTTAAGTTTCAGAAATGTGCTCTTTTTGATCATGAAGCAAAACATCGTCCGGCCTCGCCGGAGATAAACCAGTCCTTTATTAGACCACGAAGAATAGGCGACCGCTGCTGGGAACGCAAGATGGCCTATAAACCAAAAGGGCTCTGGTCACACTGCCAGAGCCCTTCAGGCTTTTGTGATTGAACTCGCGTTTAGCTCTTGACGATCCTAACTCCGTCCAGCTTTTGGCTAAAGTCGTCTGACGAGATTTTGGCGTTCTTCTCCAGTCCCGTCAGCCGCATGGTCGTAGCATCGTCGTTCTTTTCCACGATCTTGGTCTGCACCGGCATACCCGATGAATCAACCCAAATTTCGGCATACTTGAAACTGGCATTGCCTTTAGGAACGAGTTTCAAGTGAATCGTGCTGACTCCGCCCCAGAGTGTTTCCTCGCGCACCTCCTGGACTGGCTGGAAACGCGACTCGAGTTGGGCGCGAGACATGTAAATCATTTCCATCACGCCGCCCGCTTTGTTGTTCTTCGACTTTGAACTGCCGACGTATGCCATGTTCAGACGAGGCCGGAACAGGACGAACTTGCCATTGGTAACGGTCAGGATTTCATGTTGGGGACTGCGCCATTCAATGCGCACCGAAGCTTCGCGGCCAGCTCCCGGCACGTAGGACACCACGCCATTAAACTTTTCCGAATCGCGCAGCTGCGAGTTGTATTTCTCCATGCTGATGCCCGAACGCAGCGACTTCAGACTCTGCCGATTGCGCTCCATCTTGTTTAGCACCGAACTCACCAAACCTGCGCTCTGGCCATTTGCGGGCGTGCGCGAACCCGCCAGGGCCGCCGCGAGCACCAGCATCACAACCATCAATAAACCAAATCTCTTCATATTTGCTCCTCGAATTATTACCAAGCCGACGACCCTCCGCCTGAGGGTAAAAAAACCCAGCGATTATAGGGTAAGGTCAACGGATGTCAACCTGATATCCAACCGTTTTACCTTCTTTATCTACCACCTTACGAATGGCTCCGACCTCGGCATTTTCCCTTCCCGTCAGAGTCCTTAAATGAGTTCGCAGAATTGACTTATCATCTTGTTTTTCAACAACTTCAGCCCCCACAAAGACGGTAGTGGCAACTGGGCTTTGATGCCCCAAACCGACCTGCCGTTCGCCGACAGAAAACCAGCTTTTGGGGGTCAAAAAAATAAAAACCAAAATCAGGGCGCACAGGGTGTCCCACTGCCAAGTGTTCCTCTCATAAGTCCAAAGAAAGATTCTCTTGATTGTATCCACGAAAACCAACTCCCGGGCTTGACTGCCGGATGAAAGGCAAAAGGCGCGCCTTCCGAACAGAAGGCTCTTAGATTCTAACTTGTGTCTATTCCCCTGTAAATCGCTTGCTACATCCGCACGCCAGCGGCGGGCGCCACAATGTGACCGTCGCGCATTTGTACTATTCGTCGGCACATTGCTGCGGCTTCAGGATTGTGAGTGATCATGACGATAGTTTGATTGAAGCGGTAGTTTAGTTCCTGAAACATGTTGAGGACGAGAGTGGAGTTTTCTGAGTCGAGGTTTCCGGTGGGTTCATCCGCGAGCACAATCGCCGGTCGCGTTACGACGGCTCGCGCCAGCGCTACTCGCTGTTGTTCGCCGCCGGACAGTTCGAGCGGTTTGTGATGAAGCTTATCTTCGAGTCCCAGTAGCTTGAGCACTTCCCGGCGGCGGGCGGGATCGTCGCCGCCATTGCCGTGGATTTTTTCCGCCAGGCGCAGATTGCCTTCCGCTGTTAGCGTGGGGAAGAGGTTGAAGCGCTGAAATACAAAGCCGATCTTTCTACGTCTAATGTCAGTTCGGGCCGCATCGGAAGCAGCGGTGAGATCTTCGCCGTCGATCACAATTTGTCCGCTGGTCGGCGTTAACAAACCGCCGAGCAGGTGCAGCATGGTCGACTTGCCGCAACCCGACGGGCCCATGATGGCGACAAACTCACCCTCCTGGACTTCAAATGACACGCCGCGGAGCGCGGGCACATCAACCTTGCCAACGCGATACACCTTAACCAAATCCGAGGCTTTAAGAATCGTTCTCATTGGGAATTGTAAGTAAGACGCGCCGAATGTTAATACATGGGCGTGCCTAACACCTAGTAAGCCAAACTCAGCTACTGATTGTTTGGAGTCGGCTTTGCACGGCGGGCGTCGAGGTCGACTTCGGGGAGCTTCCACCTGTTTTCCAGGACAAAAGCTTCCGGTCGGAATTCACGATCGATGTCTACCGACGCTGGTGACTGGTAGGTACTGCTCAAACGATAGTGGTCATGCGGCCGCGTGAGGTCGATCCGCGCAGGAAGC
>DASSCX010000040.1:0-7538 GCA_035697425.1 Pyrinomonadaceae bacterium
CGGCGGCTACTACGCGGCCCCCGGCGCGAATGTAATTTATGACGACGGCGGCCCCGGCGAAGTTCATGGTCGCATCGGCATCGACAAAGCTTATGAAGTCTCGTGCAATCAGTATTTCGCGCAGATGGGCGTGAAGCTGGGCGCCGATAAACTAAAACAAGCGGCGCAACTGCTCGGCATCGGCGCTTACGATACGCCAGCCGAAGCTTTACGTGGACGTAAAGAACCTGAGCTCTGGAACGCGAGCACCGAAGCCGTCAAGCGCGCACTCGCGCCCCGTGAAGCGACCATCGTTACGGGAAAACAGGTTACACGTTACGACCTGGCGTTGATCGGTTACGGTCAAGGCTATGCGGGTCAAATGACTCCGTTTCAAATGGCCCTCGCAGCGGCAGCAATTGGGAATATGGAAGGCAAGTTAATGAAGCCGAAGATTGAACTTGACCGACCCCCGGAAGTTTTCAAGCAAGTCGTGTCGCAGCAAAACGCGCAGCGCATGAGACAGATAATGGGATTGGTCACCGGTGGCTCAAGCGGTACCGCGCGGGGTGTTTTCGGTCCCGTGAAGGCCGCCGGCATTAACACCGGAGGCAAGACCGGCACCGCGCAAAAAGTAGTTCCCGTTTATGATCCCAAGACGGGACAACCAAAGACACGACATCGAGTTGAAAAAGACAATCGCGGCAACATCATTCGCGAATACGAAGAAACAATAATGGATGAGGAACATCCGCGAATTGACGGGTGGTTCCTCTGCATTGCGCCGTTAGAGCGACCGCAATTGGCGATGGCCGTGATCGTTGAGGGTGGCGGCTATGGTTCGCGCTCGGCGGCGCCCATAGCTGCTGCGCTCGTCCTGAAAGCAAAGGACCTGGGATATTTCAACACCGCAAACCTGCAACGGAATCAACCGGGCCAGCGACCAGGCGGCGTGGCACCCCGGCGCCAGTCGACTCCGCGGGCGCGGCCTCCGGGCGCAGCGACAGTTGGCCAGCTCGGTGTGCCTGGTACAACCCGGGAGCGGCAGCGACCGCTCTCAAGAAGCAATACCACTCGGTACAGTACGAGAGCGGTAGCGGACCGCTCTCAACTCGAACCAGCTCGACCGTTGACGATGATCCGACCAGATCGAAACTCTGTCGAGAGTGTGCCAAACCTTGAACGCGGTCGCTACCGCTCTCGTTCTGTACCGGCATCGCTTACCGGTCGTGCCCAATTTCTGACTCCTGACTTCTGATGAAAAACCGCGCTTCATCACATCTACTGGTCCTGCTGCTGATAGTCGGCTTTGAGATTGCCGGCTATGCAGCGATTCATCGCGCGGCGTTATTGCGCGGTTACGAGACTTCGATCATCGGCGCCGTGCGCGACCTGATGATGTTCTTCCCCTTGTTCGTTCTCCTGATCTGGTTGTCACGCGTCATGAGATTCAAGGGCAACTGGATTCTCTTTACTTCCGCGGTCCTGCTATTTGCTTTTGGGATGATGATCCAATACCGGCTTTACAGTGATCCGGAATACAACGCGCGCAACAAGGCGGCCGCGCGCGAAGAAAAGATGGAATCGCTGCGCACTCGTTACATTCTCGAGAATTATGATCCCGATAAGAAACAGATGATGGGCTTGCCGCCGACTCCGGCTCGTCCCATTGAGATTGATCAGTTGCCGCAGCGTCCGTCGACTTACACTATCTTCAACGCCATAACCTCCAGCTACACCTGGATTCCGATACTTTCGTTCATCGCGTTTGCGCTTGCTTATTCGTTCTGTGTTCGCGACGGGTTCCTGCTTTGGATCCAGCGAAACAGCTTCATTATCGTCTTGCTGACGCTCCTTCCCTTAGCCGCAGCTATCGTCACTTCCAGCGCCGGCAAGAGTCTGGGGAACATGACGCCGTGGGAACCGGCGAAGATTCCTTTCTTACTCGGCTTCGCGGGAATTCTGACGGCGCGCTACAAAGATCTGGCGGAGACTTACTGGGGCATTCCCCGAGCGCGCGACATCGTCCCGCTCGTGGTGATGGCTCTAATCCCCTTCATCCCATTCTTCGCGCTCAAAGACTTCGGACAAATGCTGATCTTCAGCGGCGCCTACGCGACGTTGTATCTGGTGGCGGTCCGCCGCTGGCCGCAGTTACTCGTATTCGTCGGCTCGGTGTTTCTCGTGATCGGAATTCTGGTTGTCGGCGCCCTGCCGCGAGACATACAAGAGAAGGTCCCATTATTACCTACACTCGCACGCCCCATTCAGGCCGCCTTGCCATCGCGCATTCAACAGCGCTTTCATTTGTGGCTGGATGGCTTCGATCCGCCGTCTCCGGAAGTATCCTGGTGGAAAAAAGACTATGACGAGGCGCTGAATCGCACTCCGGAGCTGAAGGAGATCGCGCAACAGAGTCCCGAGCTGCAAAAGACGGTTAATGTCGATATCTGGTTCGACAAACTGGCGTTCCAACCCGCGCAGGCCGTATTTGGCATCACTTCGGGGAAAACAACCGGACGTGGTTTGGGTCTCGGCTTTCCGGAAGTGATTCCCATTGCGGACTCCGACTACGTTTATGCGGCAATCGCGGAGGAGACCGGCTTGATCGGGGGCGGCATCATCATTCTGGCTGTAATTGTCTTCGTCGTTGCCGGTGTTCGCACTTCGCTCGACGCGCGTGATATGTTCACGAAACTCTGCGCGGCAGGTTTGACGGCGTTCGTGGGTTTTCAGGCCCTCGTAAATATCGGCGGCATTTTGCGAGCGCTGCCAATGACCGGTATTACCCTTCCGTTCGTCAGCCATGGCGGGTTTAGTTTGATTACCAGCTATGCGATGCTAGGGATGCTTATGGCTTTCTCTCACCGCAACGCAGGGGATAGGTTGTTGGCCAGCAGGGCGCCCAATAGAAGCTCTTCACCACTCAAACTGGAGGCGGTCGAATGACGCAGCCGGCTATGAGCTTTACCGTGGAATCACAGGCCATCTCGGATCGCGGCCTGAATGAAAGACGTCCGCTCAACGAAGACTCGTTCCTGGCTGATAGCGCCCGCCGCATCTTTGTCGTCGCTGACGGCGTCGGCGGCGCCGAAGCCGGCGAGGTTGCCTCGCAAACCGCGGTCGAGGTACTCGATGAAGCGTTCCGCCATCAGGAGGACGGCGCCGACATAGAGGATCTGATGGAGTTGGCAATCCAGCGGGCCAACGCCTCGATCCATCAGATGGCTCAGGACAATGCGCGCTTCTCAATGATGGCGACAACAGTGGTTGCCCTTCACCTGAAGGGCAACCTTGCCACTATTGGCCACGTGGGGGATTCAAGGTTGTATCGCCTAACTCCCGAGGGCGACATCGTCCGCGAAACCGAGGACCACTCAGTAGTTGAAGAAGAAGTACGCGCGGGTCGCATGACTGCCGAGCAGGCTGCAAATCATCCGAGTAAGAATGTCATTAGTCGCGCCCTCGGCGCGGAAGACACCGTCGAAGTTGACTTGAAGTCTTTTGAAGTCGACGACGGCACCGAGTTTCTACTTTGCACGGATGGCATCACACGGCATATATCCGACGGTGAGTTAAGACAGCTACTCGTAATACATGACGACCTCGGCGCGCTCTGCGAAGAATTGAAGCAGCGCTGTTACGAACGGGGTGCTGAAGATAATCTAACGGCAGTGGTAGTTCGTTGCGGTGCGCGTATTCGCGCTCATGAACGCGCGGAAGATTTGCAGCGCACTATCTCTCCGGAGTCGGAAATGTTGCGCGCGGCCGCTAGTGCTCCAGCCGGCGCAGAAGTCGATCTTGAAGATCGAACTCTGGATTCTCTGGTTCCCCCCTCTCGCACTTCTTTTCCAGCGCCGCAGCAAGCCGTTCCGGTTACTCAGCAGCCCCTGAACATTCCTGAGCGTCAGCACCAGGGCGGAATTGCCAAAACCGCTGGCCGCTTCCTTCTGCTCCTTATTTTCGTGACGGCCCTGGGTGCGGCGTTTTATGTCGGCCGCCGTTACAAGGGTCCGATACCTTTTTTGCAGGAACCTGCTGACGCCCTCGCGCAGCCTTCGCCCGCAGCCACAGCGGAGGACCCGCAGACAAAGTTTGAGCGGACACGGGCGGAAATTGACAGCGAACCGCAAGCCTGGCTCAGCGGCGAGATGACGAGGGAACTGGCGGCGCAGGGTATTCTGAACCCGCTCGATTCAACCAACCCCGGTTTCCTCTATCTGTACGGGCGCGCTTGCATGCTGTCGGGGAACAGCGCTGAGGCGGCAAAGGCCTTTGAACAGGCAATCATTCGCAGTGCCGCGGCGCCCTCGCCGACAAATGCCACCGTAAAGAAAGACGCCACGCTCGCGCTGGCAGCCCTGGCGTTGAAGTCTGATCCTGACAAGCCCAAGGCGCTTACGTACCTCGACGATTTGGTGCCCAAGCCCTCTCCTACGACTTCCCCCTGAGATTTATGAGCGGAGCAAACTCGCTTCAGTCCCAACGCCCTGGTGTTTGCGAAAAAGTTTTGTCTGGGCGCGGGGATTTTCGCGTATAGAGCATCAAAGGGAGCGCTGTCTGCGACAGCTGAAGAACAGTGTGAATGCCAGAGCTTAAGTTACAACAAAGCCGCTTAGACGGTCGTTACGACGTGCTCGAGTGCCTGGGGCGCGGCAGTTATGCTGAGATCTACGTGGCCAAGGACAACGCCGCCGCGGAAGACGCACCATCCACGGTTGTAATCAAAGCCCTGAACATCTTCCTTCAGGAAACGCCCGACGCTGAGCTGGAGCATACCCTCGTTGCAAACTTCCAGAATGAAGCGGTGGCTCTTGACCTCGTTCGTCACCCGCACATCATCAGTCGCCTGGGGCATGGAACGGCAATCGATCTGGGCGGCACTACATTTCACTACATTGTCCTCGAATACATGCCGGGCGGCGACATGGCTGCGCTCTCGCGCCATCACCCGCTCTCGATCGAAAAGGCTATCGGTTATCTGGAACAGGTTTGTTCGGGACTAGCCCACGCTCACAAGTGCGGCGTGATACATCGCGACATCAAGCCACAGAACCTACTGCTGACGAGCGATCGCAAGACAGTGAAGATCGCTGATTTTGGTGTCGCGCGCTTCGAAGCGACTGAAGGCGCGATTACGCGAGTCGGGACAAATATCTATGCCGCCCCGGAACATAATCCGCTCGTGCAAACCGCTCCGCTCGATGCGGGCGTGCTCGCGAAGCAAGAACCGTTAACAGCGGCCGCCGACATCTATTCTTTGGCCAAGACCACCTACAGTTTGCTTGCGGGGGAGGCGCCGCGACGCTTTGCGCATGAGCCGATTACGAAATGGCCGGAAGCGATCAGCGGTCACTACTGGTCTGAGCCAGTACTGCGTGTCTTGGAGAAAGCCACGCAGACGCGCCCCGAAAGACGACAACAGTCAGTCGCTGAGTTCTGGGAAGAGTTGGCCGATGCCGTGCTACCTCCGACACAGCCGTTGAGTGTAGCGGAGGCGATCAAACGCCGGCCCAGTTCCGATTGGATGTTAGAGGCTGAAGAGATCACGCAAGCGCCGCCCCGGCCGCGTTTCGAACCGGGATTACCGGTGGCAACTGCAGCTGTTGGCGGCGAGGTCCTAAACACAGCCAAGCGTCCCAAGATAGTGGTTCCGGTTAGTATGATTCCGGGGCCGCTCGCGGCTGCTCCACGTGTTTCCGCCAAAGACATCGTTCGAGCTTTTCCGGATCAGCCGCGCAACGGCAAGCCTGCCCTTCCCCGTCAACCCAAACCGCCCAGCCGGTCGAAACGACTTCTGGTGGCGCTCGTACTGATTGTATGTTTCGCAGCAATGCTCTTCGCGACGCATAGATACGTGACCTCAACGTGGAATCCGCTCCTGAGAATTCCGCAGTTTGAGAGTGCCTTTATTGTTGGCCGGGAGGGCGTCACCACTACAGACGTGAACCTAAGAGGTGATCCGAGCTCGACGAATACGGCGATTGGACTTGCAGAGACTGGCTCGCGTGTGAAAGTGTTGGCAGTTAACAACAACTGGTATGAGGTCCAGGTGACGCAGCACGGCCGGCCCAAGACCGATCCCTTCACTTCGGATCGCGGCTGGTTGAATAAGAGATTTGTGAAACTGGACTAATATCATTGCCAATTGAACATTGCCAATTGCCAATTGGTCTTTAGCAAAGCTATCAAATTGGCAATCGGCAATCGGCAATCTAGTGAGGAGCGAGAATAATTGGGCCTGCTTGAATCAATTAGAAAGTGGATAGACGGCGACACCAACGCCGACTTGTTGGAAGCCGCTGACGAGCACGCGAAGCCGCGCCGCATCTGGGAAGAGTTCCTGGTGAAGATCGCCCGCGAGGTCGAGGCGGCGATGCAACGCGAAATGTTTACGCCACCGGGCGGGCCCACCTACATCCCCCGCGAGTACATTGTCTATCTCAGCTCGGAAGACGATAAGGATTGGCAAGGCGACAAACGCCGTGGCCTCGAACAAGGACTGTTTCATGTGCTCTCGGAGCGCGCGCGCGAATTGAGCGGCTCAACGCAACTGGCGACAAAGTCTTTCGCAGTTGAGTTGCGCGTTGATGGCACACTGAACAAAGGTGAGTTTCGCGTGCAGCCAGTGTGGGATGAAACCGAGAGCGGGCATACTATGGTCACGCCGCGTTCCGGTGCGGGACAATCGCCGGGACAATCAACAAAGCCGGTAAATCTCGACGACACAGTCCGGGAGACCGCCGAAGATATCATCAACGAGCAAACGGTTGTGCGCCCGCGTCTTGTGGAACTTTTCTCGATGGAAGTCTGGCGTGATGGCGTGCGCGAGGCTGTGGTCCCCATAACAAAGAATGAAATCACGATCGGCCGTGGCTCCCGTTCCGTCACCGTTGATCTACCGCTGAAAGGTGATCCGGAAGTAAGCCGCATTCACGCTGTCCTGGATCGCGATAATGAGGGACATTATTGGTTAACTCCCAAGGGTCGCAACCCGACTCTCGTTGCGGGCCGCGAGCTAGCTCGCGAGGATCGTACAGAAGTTCTACCGGATCAGAAGATCGCCATCTGCAACTTCGTCCTCAGAATCCAGCCGAAGTAGTCTTCTTATTAAACTGACGAGGAGAGTCTTCCTAAGCCCTGCCAGCAGCCGTTGCTTGTTGATTGGGATCGAGCTCGTTCATGAGTTGCGTGAGGAGTGGCGAGTCGCGTTCGTTGTTAAGGTAGTCCCGGCCCAGCATCTTGGTCATGCGCCGGGTACCGCCGCTGCCGTCCATCTCTTTCAACAAAGCACGACAAAGCGCCAGGACGACATTCGTATCAAACTGCGTCCCTGTGTTTCGCCGAAAGTCTTCAATTACTTCTGAAAATATGCGACGCGTTTTATAAGGCCTGTCGGTTGTCATGGCGTCGAACGAATCCGCGAGACTGACGATCCGTGCTCCGAGGGGAATCTGTTCACCGCTTAGTCCGTCCGGATATCCCCGACCATCCATGCGTTCATGGTGATACTTCGCGGTTAAGGGAATATCGGCATACGGGTGTTGAATCGGAGCCAG
>DASSCX010000041.1:0-9373 GCA_035697425.1 Pyrinomonadaceae bacterium
CGCTCTTGCTGCGGCGTTGGTCATCCCGTCATCGGTACTCACCGCCTTTCAAAGCAAGGCAAACACGAAATTGATCGCGTCGACTCAGGTCCATGCCTTCAACGGCGAGGAATCTACTGCACGCATTGGACAGCGCGTTCCGGTGCAAACGGCGCAAACCTATCCATTCGGCATTCAAACCGGAGATCCGGCGAAGGGGACAAATTTCCCGACCGGCGGTTTCCCGGTAATCAATTACGAACCAACCGGATTGACTTTGAAATTTACGCCACAGGTGTTTCCGAATCTGGACGTGCAGGTGAAGATGTCGATTGAGTCGAAAGATGTGCTGGGCGCCAGCACCCTCACGCCGACCTTCACGGAGCGCACGATCACCGGCACCGCTCGCGTGCAGAACAATCGCACCATGATGCTCGCGAGTGTGGCCCAGAACATCGAATCGAGGGGACGAAAGGGACTACCGTTGCTTGGCTTGATTCCGGTCTTGGGGCGCCTCTTTACTTCGCCGACGCGTGATGATCGCCATGTGGACATCGTGATCGCGGTGACGCCGCGGGTCTTACGCGCGCCGACCGTGACGCCGCGCGACGAAGAGATGCGGCCTAGCGGTACGTTACAGTCGCCGACTACGGGATCGCTCGAAGCGATGATTATCGAGTCTGATCGCGAAGATCAGTTGGCTGCCGCGCGGAAGTTGCCGCGCAATGCTGTGGTCAATCTCCCGGATGTCGAGCCCGCGCCATTCAGTCGGGCAGCCGGCGAAGTCGCGAGACACCAGGCACCAGTTAACAACACCGGGGCGGGCAGTACCGGAGCAGCGTCAACAGTGGCGCAGAATCCGGCTGCAACAGCGCCAGCACAAGCTAACCCAGCGACGAACACACGAGCTGCGGCGACCCAGGTCAGCGAAATAAAAAATCAAATCGAGGAACTTCCAGCCTTCGTGCCGGCGCCGAAGTCGCTCGTAAGTGATCGTTCGGCTGAACAACTTGCCCTCGTCAACACCGGGATTGGCGGCGGAGCTCAAACTGCAGCTTTAACCAGTTCGCCAAAGCCGATCGAAACTTCAACCATTCTTGCTCGCAATGGCTCTCCCAGGGCCCAAATGAACTTGAGCGGCGGAATCGCGCCGTTCAAGGCTGGCGAGAAACGAACGATGGCCATCGAGTTGAAGACGGATGTACCGGTAGGCCTCGCGGTATTGATGCTGCGGTTTGATCCCAAAGTGGTGAAAGTGACGGCGATTAACCCTGGGACCCTGCTGCCCCCGGGCCATACCGCAAGCCTGTCGCAGTCGGTCGATCCGAAAGGCGTCTATATGTTGTCGCTCTCCACTTTTAATGGCGCTACTCCCCTCCGCGGGGGTGGCTCTTTGGTTCTGATCCAAATTGAAGCAATTACCGCAGGCGATCCGGCTTTCGGTTTTGACACTGAAAGTTTGCGGCTGATTACCCCAGATGCGCGCGACATTCCAGTTGAGTTTGCGCCAGCGCATGGGCTAGTAAAGTAGTAAATGGAGCAAGACGGTAGAAAGCGGGACGCGGAATCGCAAGGACGCGGCGACACGGTGACTGGAGTTAAGGTTCGTGGTCGCCGCGTTGCTTTTGCCTCGGCGCGTGGTTTCACCCTGATCGAGTTAGTCATGACGATTACGGTCATGACGATTCTTACGCTTGGTGTGATACCGCTGATGAAGGTTTCCGTTAAGCGTCAGAAGGAGCAGCAGCTGCGGGACGCGCTGCGACAGATGCGCATCGCTATCGACGAGTTTCATCGTGATACGGTGGGGATGCCGACTACAGGGCTAGAAGGAGCGATACGGCCGCCGCAGCAACAACAACAAACCCCTATTGATCCCCGGAGTCGTGTTGTAATCAGTGATGCCACAATATTCGGCGTCGATAATCCTGATCGATATCCGCCCGACCTGGAAACCCTCGTGAGCGGCGTGAATGTTATTCCGCGGGGCGGCAGCCTCGGCGGTCGCGGGGTTCAGGGCGTAAATGCCACCGAGGTAGGGAATTCCGAACTTTCAACGAAGAAGAAGGTTTACCTGCGCGCCATTCCGATTGACCCGATGACCGGCAAAGCGGATTGGGATCTACGATCCTGTTACGACGCCGCCGATGCGGGCTCGTGGGGCGGCGAAAATGTCTTTGATGTGCGCTCGAAATCGAAGGAAATGGCACTGAATGGCGAGAAGTACAGTGACTGGTAGCCGCGTTCCAGGGAAGGGGAGACGCGGGCAAGCGGAGATGGGAGACGGCGGTGATGGGATTGATTGAAAAAAACTGGAAACTTCTGTTGGGAACGTCCCCCCTTTTCCGAGGCTCCGGGTCAGCGCGTCTCCGTGTCCCCCCGTCCCCCCGTCTCCGCCTCTCGGGTGGCTTTACTCTTCTTGAACTGATGATCGTGATCACGATAGTGATCATTCTCGCAGCCATTGCTTTACCGCAGTACCAACGCACGATCATGCATGCCCGCGAGGCGGTTTTGCGCGACGATCTTTTTAAAATGCGCTCGCTACTCGATCAGTACGCTGCGGATAAAGGAAAGCTTCCGCAATCACTCGACGATCTGATTACAGAACACTATGTGCGCGAGTTGCCGGTTGATCCGATTACGGGACAAAAAGATTGGACCGTTGAGACTGGCGAAGATCCAAATTCAACATCCGGCGAATCCGGGGTTATCAACGTAAGAAGTGCCTCAGGTGACACGTCCTCCGAGGGAACGCCGTATTCTGAATGGTAGCAACCGTCTTGGGCTTTTGGTCTTAGGTCTTTGAATTTTGAGCTTTGAGCTTTGTACTTTGAACTTCGTTCTTACTTCTACATGGGTTCGCTGCAACTCTCGAAGACTGCAGCAAGATCAGAAAGTACATAGCACCAAGTACCAAGACCAGGTAGCAAATATTAAGAACTAAGTACCAAGACCAAAGTCCAAAGTCCAAAGTCCGAAGACCAAAGACCACAGCTTTATATGCTTTCCAAGCTACTCCATCCCTGGTATCCCGCCACCGCCCTCGGACTCGAAAGAGGCCTCGCTTCAGTCGTTGAGCTGGAACGGCGGGGCAATGCCGGCGGTCTGCGCCGCGCGGCAACAGTAAAGTTACCGGAGTCATTGATCTCACCGAGCTTTGACGAATCAAATATCGAAGATCACACGGAGTTGGCAGCAGCCCTCAGAGAGCTCGTGGCCAGTGCCGGATTGCTGAAACAAAAGCGCTGGTCCGTTAGTCTCCCTGAAGCGACTGCTCACACCCTGATTCTAACCATCGAAACGCCAAGCGGATCCGGCAGCGAATTGGAAGAGGTCTTGCGGTGGAAAATGGATCGAGGCTTTGGCGTCCCCTTGGACGAGCTGTCAATCTCGCGCGAGCGTTTGGCTAAGGATTCGCAGGGACGAGATCGGTATTTAGTTGTTGCCACCCGCCTTGCCGTGCTCGCTGACTATGAGCACCTCTTCAGCATGCTTGGTTGGCGCGCGGGTCTGGTATTGCCGCGGCATATCGGCGAGTCGCAATGGCTAACCCGAAACGGGTTTACCGGCGATTCATTGTTGCTCAGTTCCACGGCTGAAGGTTTTACTGCGGTTGTTTTTCGCGACAAGCAGCCCCTTATCTTCCGCAGCGTTGATTGCGATCCCGACGAGCGTGAGGATGAACTCTACCGGCTGCTGCTTTTCTATCGCGACCGTCGCGGGACCGAATCTGAGTTTGAACAGCCCCTCTCCAGGTTTTTGCTGACTGGTGACGGCTTCGATAAAGCCCGCGCGAACGAGATCATAAATGAGACGACTGGCGGCGATTTGCGGCCGCTCGATGCCGAAGATTTAGGCTTGCGCTTGCCGACGAGCGGGCTCGATTTTGATGCAATCGCCGCCCCGGCTGGGCTGGCAACGCTGTCCTGGGGATAATAAGTCTCAAGTTTCAAGTCTCAAGTTTCAAGTTTTGGGCTTCGAGGTTCGCGTCCTGAGTTTTGCGCTCGTTTTGGGCAACTACTGGGGACTACTGGGATACCTACGATTCCCAGGCATTATCCGAAACCCGAAACCCGAACCTGAGCCCTGAGACCTGAGACTTTAGGCGGAAGGCCCGTTGAAACATTTCCGTTTTCGCGCTCGTAAAAACTGAGCATCATGAGCATGACTGCATCCCCTGCACTATGGAAGGAATTTGGCGCTGTCACCGACCGCGAGCTCGTGGCCACCGCCGCCACTGGTGCTGAAGGAAGTTTTGAGGAGTTGGTGCGACGCTATCAGCGTCCAATTTCCTCATATGTCTATCGCATGGTCGGCGACTACGAGGCGGCGCTCGATCTGACCCAGGAGATTTTTATTAAGGTCTATGGGTCGCTTTCTCGCTACCGTGCCGAGTTCAAGTTCTCGACGTGGATTTATAAGATCGCGCACAACTGCGCCGTCGATCATCTGCGCCGCAATGCCGGGCGCGAGCGCTCACTGCTCGGCGGGTTGGAAGGCGACCAGTACGAGCTGCCAATTGAGAGCGGCAACCTCAGTCCGGAACAGGAGAGTGAACGGCGCGAACGCAGATTGGAAATCGAGTTTGTGGTTCGCTCGCTACCGGCGGCTTATCGTGAGTTGATTGCCTTGCGTCATTCGCAGGATCTGACTTACGAAGAGATTGTAGAAGTGACTGGCTTGCCCCTGGGAACTGTGAAGAACCGGTTATTTCGCGCCCGCGAGCTGATGCGGCAGCAATTTGTCGAACGCGGTATCACCGGGATGTAGCGCCGCGATTACCCAGCACATGGAAATCAGCAAACATATTTGTCAGGGTGAAGACATTCCGGCCCGCGTCGCTGGCTATCTCGATGGCCAACTCGACTCCGCGGCGACTATTCATTTCGAAGCACACTTTGAAGCTTGCCAGCCCTGCCGCGCTGAGCTAAACGCGCAACGTCAATTCCTCTGCGAGCTTGATTCCGCTCTGGCTACCCCCCAAGAACTTTTCATACCGAAAGATTTTGCCCGTATTGTGTCGGCGCGTGCAGAAAGTGACATGCGCGGCGTGCGCACCGGCGGCGAACGCCGGCGGGCGCTTCTGGTTTGCCTGGGATTGGGCCTTTTGGCCTTTGTACTGCTCGGCGCCACGGCGGGTACTTCTTTGCTGCTGAGCGTTGGCTCACTGCTAAACAAAGTGCTGGGTGTCCTAAGCTTGCTTTGGACAACTTCGCACGATGCGCTTGTAGGTGTGACGATCATTTCGCGCGTGGTCGTACGAATGTTTCTTCCAGAGTCCCCACTAAAGAATCTAGCAGTGCTCGGCCTGCTTCTGTTCGCGGTTGCATCACTCTCTCACCTAATCATTAGTTATCATCGCCGCGGCCAAATGCGCCTTTCCGAATAGAGGCGCGTTAATTGGTATGACGATCACAACAACAGCAGACTTATTGTTGCCTCCGGCAAAGCCCGACTACGTTCTCCTGAGGGTGGTGGCGCGTACCAGCGTGCTATGCGTCTGGGTGTTTGTCGCCGTAATGGCGATCTACGCCCAGGCACCGGCGCCGGCCGGCGCCGTGACAGAAACAACTTACGTTGTTGAAGGCGTTAGCGACACGATGGCGTACGGCTTGGGACGTTCGGTCAGAGTTGCGGGGACAGTTAAGGATGGCGCGATCTCTTTGGGCGGAGATGTGATTGTTGCGGGTAGAGTTGATGGCGACGTCGCGGCAATCGGAGGTTCGGTAATCCAGCTAAAGGGAGCGAGCATTGGCGGTGATGTGATGGTTGTGGGTGGCACCTATCGTCACGACGACGCCATTCCGAATCGCAGCCCCGGCAAAAGCACTATTCTTTATGCGGGCTACGAACAGGAGTTACGTAATCTGATTCGCAATCCGATCGGAATGGTTAGCCCACGCTGGTCGACGACATATGTCGGGCTGCGAATCCTCGCCGTGCTCTTCTGGTTTGTAGTGTCCCTCGTAGTGACGGCGGTCATTCCCGAAACGATCAGCCGCGGGATCGCTCGCTTGCAGTTAACGATGGGCCGCGTCGCCATTATCGGCGTCATCGGCGCAGTAATAATCGGCGCCGGCATTCCTTTCAGTCTTCATTACCTACCGACTCCGCTCAACGTCCTCGTCGGACTGTTAGCGTTCACACTCATCCTGGTGGCGGCTCTTTTTGGAAGAGTGGTGGTTTATGCAGCGACCGGACGCTGGCTGCAACGAAAGCTCTTTTCGGGAAGGGCAAATTCAGAAACTGTAGCGCTGCTGCTGGGAACGGCCTTTTGGATCGCGCTGGCTTCACTGCCGTACATTTGGCCGCTCGTTTTTTCCGTGCTGATCGTTACCAGCCTCGGCCTGGCTCTCACCGCCCGCTACCGCATTAGCTGGAAACCAGCAAAAGCCAGCTAAGCGATCGACGGGCTATCGGCCGGTGCTTCCCGATAGTTAGTCCAGCTTCCCGATCCTGTTTGTCGCCTTCTGACCTCCAGATGGAGCCATCCCACGACCCGATTAGCAAAGAAACCAGTGACGCGGATTTAGTGGCTGTGGTTGTTCAGGGTGACGCGGCAGCCTTTGAATTGCTTTTTAAACGCCATCGCCAGCGGGTCGCAACAATCGCAGGCCGATTTTTCCAACAAGCCCCGCAGATTGAAGACGTAATACAGGAGACGTTCGTCAAAGCCTATTTCGGACTCTCAGGCTTTTCCCAGTACAAAGTCGATTCCTTCGCCCACTGGTTGGCGCGGATAGCGTTCAACAGTTGCTACGACGAACTTCGGAAACAGAGTCGCAAGCGCGAACAGAGCTTTGCTGACTTCAGTGACTCCGAGCGACAGGAACTCAGCAAGCTAACGTCCAACATGCGAGTCACGACTGTCGAGTCGGCGGCCATCAACCGAGACCTCGCGCATAAGTTGTTGCGCCTGCTCAGCGCGGAAGATCGGATTGTGTTGGTGCTGCTCGACGTTGAAGGATTGTCGGTCGCTGAAATTGCTCGTTTGATGGATTGGTCGTCTGCCAAGGTCAAGATTCGTGCCTTCCGTGC
Organism: Pyrinomonadaceae bacterium; assembly: GCA_035697425.1. Taxonomy (GTDB): domain Bacteria; phylum Acidobacteriota; class Blastocatellia; order Pyrinomonadales; family Pyrinomonadaceae; genus PSRF01. Next base: position 7,021 of record DASSCX010000041.1, read on the forward strand.
GCGGACTGATCTGCGCCGCCTGCTAAAAAAATTCCTCTAAATTCTCAAATAGTTGTAACCGTTCGGCGTTGACCACCGTTTTTAGAGTGGAGCCCGAGTTTCACCAAACTGTTCGCGGGGCTCCCCAATTAAGCAAATGACCAAAGAAAGAGACTCAATTTCGGAAGAAGGGCTCGATCGCGCGGGCCGCATCATTACCCAAGCAGCTATCCTTTCCGAAACGGAAGCCGGGGAAATTGCCGCGTCGCCCTTCTTGTTTGCGCGTATCCAGGCGCGCATCGCGGCAGAACGGCAGGGCTCGGATGTGGGGATCTGGACAGCCTTCTGGTCGATCTCAAAGCGCGCCATCCCGGCGATGATGATCGTAGCTGCGCTCAGTTTAGGGCTTTCCTTTTACTTCACGGGGAACAAAAAGCAGCCAGCAGCGTTTAGCGTAGACGCCTACCTCGGAACCAACGAATCAGGCGTCGAGAATCTCGTCTTTGCCGAAAGACGGCCACTTACAAGGGACGAAGTACTGGCCACTATCATTAGTAGAGATGAGAAGGAGCTCGGCAGATGAACGAAAAATCGAAGGGTCGCTTGAAAACGTGGCTAGTGCTGGTCGCTGTTTTTCTACTCGGTGCTGCCACGGGAGTAGGCCTCAGTGGTGTTTACCGATCGAAGGCCAACGCTTCTTTCCGCGAGGGGCGCGGGCGTGATCGTCAGGCCATGTTCGAAAGAATTCGGAACGATTTGAACCTCAGTGCTGAACAGTCTAAAGAGATGCAGACGGTGCTGGACGAAACCGCCGGTGAATTTCGCACCCTGCGCGGAGAATTGCGGCCACGCTACGAAGAGTTGCGTCTAAAAGCACGGGGTCGCATGCGGTCCCTCCTGACAGCAGAACAGCAACAGAAATTTGACTCGTTAATGGCTGAGATAGATGCGCGCCGGCAAAACACAGACGTGCTGACGCGTTGAGTGACGTTTCTCTAATCACGTAACAGCTTCGTTTGGTTCATTCAGAGCACAGGGAAAGAAGATGATGAGAAAGAACTGCACACTACTGATTTTGATCTTGCTGAGCGCAATGACTGTTGCCCGGGGTCAGGCCGCTGCCACGGGAACTGCGCCGCAAGGTGGCGATCCCGGAATCACGCCGAATCGGGTAATCGGTGAAGTGAAGGCGATTGATGCAACTGCCAAACAGTTAATAGTCAAAACCGACGCCGGCGCACTCGTTACCGCAACGCTTAATGACGCGACGCAATTCATGCGCGTGGCGCCCGGCGAAACGAATCTGACCAACGCAGCGAAAATCACCTTTGCCGATCTGGCAGAGGGGGATCGCGTGATGGCCATGGGTAAGGTTTCAGATGACAAGAAGACGGTGCCCACGCGTGCTGTCATCGTCATGACAAAAGCCGACATCGCGAAGAAGCAGGACACGGAAAGGGCTGAATGGCGTCGGCGCGGCATCCTCGGGATCGTCTCAGCACTCAATCCCGCTACCAAAGAGATCACCATTTCCAGTCGATCCATGGCAGGCATGCAGTCGGTGATTATTCCCGTGAACGAGAAGGTCGAGATGCGGCGCTATGCGCCAGACTCGATCAAGTTTGGCGATGCCAGGAGCAGCACGTTTGCTGAACTTCAAGTTGGTGATCAATTGCGCGCGTTGGGAGAGCGCACCCCGGATGGCACACGGTTTACGCCGGAGAAAGTGGTGACGGGGGCTTTCAAAACAGTTGTGGGAACTGTGACTGCTGTCGATGCCACTACTGGCGAAGTCAAAATCACGGAAGCTGAAAAGAAACAGCCGCTCACGATTGTCGTCAGGCAGGATGCAGTCTTGCGACGCTTTCCCAGTGAAATGGGGAGCGGAATGATGATGGGTCGCCCCGCAGGGGGAAATCCCAGCGGTGGACAAGCGCCCGCGGGCGCCGCGCAAGGTGGGCCACCACAAGCTGGTGGAGCTCCGGGCGGTGGCCCTGGCAGAGGCGGCGGTTTCAACATTCAGGACCTGCTCGAGCGGTTACCCACGATTGCGCTTGCGGACGTTAAGCCCGGTGAAATGATCATCGTCTCGAGCACGAAGGGTGCTGACCCGACGCGTTTGACAGCCATCAGTCTGCTATCGGGAGCGGAACCATTCCTGGCGATGATTGCCGCGCGTCAGCCGCAACCCGCTGGGGGGCCAACGCCAAACCCGTCGGCTGGTTTGGGAAACAGCGGCATCCAGTTTGGCATCGGCTTGCCCTAAGTATTTCACCTGAAGGTTTTGCTCAACCTTTGCCAGTCATTTAAACGTAGGCATAGGTTGGATTGTTAGGAAGAACAGGAAAACTAATTGTGGTCATGAATAAACTAA
>DASSCX010000042.1:0-2505 GCA_035697425.1 Pyrinomonadaceae bacterium
ACTTCGGGGCCGTGAAGGACTTTTTGCAAGAGCGCGGCAGAGCGCATTTCGGTAAACATGTCGAGCCGGTTGTTACATGCCGCGCCATCGGCCCCAAGGGAAACGGACACACCTGCTTCCAACATCTCTTTTAAGGGCGCAATCCCCGACCCCAGTTTCAAATTTGAAGAAGGACAGTGAACCACGTTTGTACCGGTGTTGCTCAGTAGCTGCAACTCGTCCTTATCGACGTGAACGCAATGAGCGAGTGCAACATGCTTTCCGGAAATGCCGACGGAATTGAGGTAGGCGATGTTGCGCATCCCGGTATCGTGCTCGACTAATGCACATTCAGTTTTGTTTTCGGAAGCGTGCGTGTGAATCATCACGCCGTGCTCCTGCGCCAACTTCGACACTGCCGACAAGAGTTCGGCCGTACAACTGATCGCAAAGCGCGGCGCAAAACAATAGCGTATGCGACCGTTTCCCTTACCGTTCCACTTATCCAGCAGCTCGAGCGCAGCGGCAACGGAATCTGCGGTTTTTTCCTGCAACCCGGGCGGCACCTCCTCGCCCTTGTCCATCATGCATTTGCCAACCGTGGCCCGAAACCCGGTTTCCTCAACGACTTTGAAAACTTCCTCCGTGTGGTTGACGGTCTCCATGGTTAAGGCGCAAGTCGTTCCGCCCTTGATTAGCTCTGCGATTCCCAGCCTCGCCGAAGCGGCGATTGAAGCGGCTGTGTGCGCAGCTTCCATCGGCCAGACACGCTTTTTTAGCCAATCGATGAGGGACAAATCATCAGCGGCGCCGCGAAAGAGCGTCTGACATAGATGCAGGTGAGTCTGAACAAATCCGGGCAGCACCACGCAGCCGCGCGCGTCGATGATGGTGGCGTCTATATCTTTGACGATACCAAGACTCTCGATGCGGCCGTTTCGGATGAGTAGATCACCGCTCACGATGGAGTCGTGCCCATCCGTTGTAACGATGCTGCCACCTTTAATGACGATAGAGTCGTTCATAACAACTAGCTGTATTTAGATAGCTTATCTGCCGCGGCGGATTATCCGTTGAAAAAAGAGAGGGTGTAAAGCAGGGACGGTACAGTACGGGAGCGTTAGCAAGCGAATTCAGCAACACGACCCGGAAGGTTGGATCCAACAGAGCAGCTCAGTTGAATGCGGTCGCTACCGCTCCCGTACTGTACCGAACAGTGCCATTCCAAACATGCGGACGGACACTGGCGCACGCAAGAATAAGCGCTCAGCACATGAAGCAATTGTCTGCCTCATCAACTAAGCGCTTATTCACCCCGAACAAGTCGCAGGTTACTTTTTCTCAGCAGCTGCCGCCTTGGCGTTAGGAGCTGCCTCGGTCTTTTCAACGGGTACTGCCAGTCCCAGCTTGGTTTTGACTTCGTTCTCAATCCGCTTCAGCAGCTCGGGGTTTTCTCTCAAGGCCTGCTTCGAATTTTCTCTTCCCTGCCCCAGGCGATCGCCTTTGTAGGAAAACCAGGCGCCACTCTTTTCCACCACTCGCTGCGCTGCGCCTAAATCGAGCACATCGCCTTCACGCGAAATGCCTTCGCCATACATGATGTCAAACTCGCATTCGCGGAACGGTGGCGCAACTTTGTTCTTGGCCACCTTAACCTTCGTGCGATTGCCGACAATACGATCGCCATCCTTAATCGCACCAATGCGCCGGATATCGAGTCGCATCGAAGAATAGAATTTCAGGGCGCGCCCTCCGGTCGTTGTTTCCGGACTGCCAAACATTACGCCAATCTTCTCGCGAATCTGGTTGATGAAGATGAAGCAGGTGTTTGATTGCGCCACAATGGCTGTGAGTTTCCGCAAAGCCTGAGACATCAAGCGCGCTTGAAGTCCCGGAAGCGAATCGCCCATCTCGCCATCAAGCTCGGCGCGAGGAACGAGCGCAGCCACGGAATCGACGACAATCACATCAACTCCATTGGAACGAACCAGAGCTTCCGCAATTTCCAATGCCTGTTCTCCGGAATCCGGCTGTGAAATTAGGAGTTGGTCGATTTGCACGCCGAGTTTACCGGCATAGTCGGCATCCATCGCGTGTTCCGCGTCAATGTAAGCGGCTACACCGCCGGCTTTTTGCGCTTCGGCCACGATGTGCAGGGCGAGCGTAGTTTTGCCGGAACTCTCCGGACCATAAATCTCGACAATCCGGCCGCGAGGCACCCCCCCGATGCCGACAGCAATGTCCAGACTCAACGAGGTAGTGGAAATTGCGGGCACATCGGAAACCTCACGTTCGCCCAATCGCATAATCGAGCCTTTGCCAAACTTCTTTTCAATGTTTGCGAGCGCGGCCTCAACAGCCTTGCCGCGGTCGACGCTTAAACGGTCTTCAGACATGGCATACATTCTCTTTCTCCGCTCCTTTTCTCACGTGCTGGACGACTTCCCGGCCCTTACTAGCCGCGGAGCATAACACACTTAACGCGAGAATGGAACAGTGTTTCATCGTTGCAACAGCACTTTTTTT
>DASSCX010000043.1:0-2981 GCA_035697425.1 Pyrinomonadaceae bacterium
TAATTTGGGGCTCGGCTGTCTGCTCAATCTCGTTCCGCGCGCGCCTTAAAACTGACGTGACCACCTTCAACATCGACCGAAAAGCTGACCCGCTGGCATTTTAAACGCGCCTTCAAACTCTCCGCCTTCGAAGCGATTAGCCTATGAAATCTCGGAAACGAGAAATCTTCCGTCGGTTCACCACACTTTGTCTTAGCGTCAACTAGTGCATCGTAAAGGTTCTTTACCGTTTCCACTTCGCGGCTCGCGTCCTGACAGACGAGAGTAGTCTTACTGAAACTCTGAACAGCTTCGCGTTTAGCGGTTGCTCGTGCAGCGGATACGGGGTCCTTGCCCTCTTCCCGGCCTTGCATTGTGCGGCGCCAAAGATCGCGGAAGACGTTGTATCTCGCCATTAAGGTATTGAACCGGTAACGCTCGGCAAAGCTCAGGGTGCGGTCATCCCCCAGACGTTTTAGAATCGTTTCTACACGCCCTTTCGTGTCATATGGCGGCCGCTTCGATGCGCCGTTGAAATAGATGTCAAACTCGATCTTTAGGCGACGAATATCTTCCTCGAGCCTGGTCAACTGATCGTCGACTGTGATCTGGCTATCGCCACCGAAGCCATTCTTATTTCTGGCCCTGGATTGGGCCCTTTGCAATCTGTTCTCGATTCGCAAGCGGATGCTCCTGAAGAGGTGATTTGAGGCGGAGTGCGTCGAGGAGGACGCTGCTGACTGAGTCTAGGGGTTGGAAAAGGCGGGTGTCAATAGAAGAGTTGAATTGCTCCCAAAACTCACAGCGGCTATGCTAACCATTCATGTCTGAACCAGCTAAGCTAAGTGCGCTGCGCGAACTTCCCTCGGTAGATCAGCTTCTCAAGACAGAGGTTGCCGCGCGTCTCCGGGAAGTGTCGGGAGCGGAACGTCTGACAAAGATAGCCCGCGAAGTGACTGATGAGCTCAGGTCTAAGATTCTCACCACCCCGAAAAATGCAGACGCTCACAGCAGCCGTGAGTCTCTGCTCAAACAAGCAACTGAGCGGATGGAATGGCTGGTAATGCTTGAAGAGAACTCCGGGTTGCGACGCGTCATCAATGCAACCGGAGTGATTCTGCATACAAATCTGGGTCGCGCCCCGCTTTCGACCGAGGCGCGAGCAGCAATGACTCAAGAAGCCTCAGGTTACTGCACTCTGGAATACGATTCGGAAACGGGAACCCGCGGCCGTCGTGGCGCACGAGTGGAACAACTCCTGGTTGAACTAACGGGCGCTGAAGCCGCACTCGTGGTAAACAATTGCGCCGCCGCGGCTTTGCTCATTCTCTCCGTTCTCGCTCGCGATGGCGAAACAATCGTTTCCCGTGGGGAGTTGGTTGAAATCGGTGGCGACTTCCGCGTTCCCGATGTAATGGCAAATTCAGGAACGCGCATGGTCGACATTGGCACTACGAATCGAACTCATCTCGATGACTATCGCGGGGCCATTAACGAGCGCACTCGTTTGTTGATGCGCGTGCACCCCTCAAACTACCGCGTGGTGGGTTTCACGACAGCCCCTGCGCTCGCTGAGCTGGCGACTCTCGCCCATGAAAAGGGATTGATGCTTTACGAAGATGCCGGCTCGGGAGTCCTTCAGGATTTGAGTGAATATGGTCTGAAGGACGAGCCGATCATTCGCGATAGTATTGTCGATGGCGCAGACGTCGTTTCCTTCAGCGGTGATAAATTGCTGGGTGGGCCACAGGCCGGTCTGATCGTAGGAAGTCGGGCGATTGTTGAGCGACTACGAAGACATCCTCTCTACCGCGCGCTGCGGGTCGACAAGCTTACCCTCGCCGCTTTGCAAGCCACTCTTAATGCCCATCGCCGGGGAACCCTTTTCAACGAAATACCTGCGCTGCAAATGTTGGCGCTAACCAAGTCGGACATGGCCCAGCGTGCCGAGCATTTCCTGGCAAAGGTGGGTCACAACGACAACAACTCTAGTCTCTCGATGAGTCTTATCGAAGGTGAATCCGCAGTTGGCGGTGGTTCTGGACCTAACACGAGTCCGCCGACAATATTAATCGCGCTGGAACACGCGCACTACTCCGCGGAGGAAATCGAGCGGCGGCTGAGATGTTCCGACCCGCCCATCATAGGCCGAGTCTCCGAAAACAAGCTGCTACTTGACCTGCGCACCGTATTTCCCGCCGAGGAACCTGACCTCGCTCGGGCCCTGATAAACCTTGCTAGTTAGGCGCAAAGTTGGAACTAAATAAGGATTTCTGTAGCCTAAACAATCCCCGCCGGGTATACTTCTTATGGCTTTGTTCCCAGTAAAGCCCCTCATCGACCATCCTTTAGCTACCTAAATCTGCCATCGCCCGTGTCTGAAAAAAGTCTTTCCTACAAACGTGTCCTTTTCTACCTGGCCCTGGCCGTGCTGGCCTCGACTGCGGCTCTGATCCTCTCGCGAACTGTCTTCCTCCCGTGGCTGGTCGAAACCTTCGTCTTGCTGCCCGTGGGAAATGCCGCTTCCTGGCGCTTGTTCGCGACAGTCGCGCTCATCCTTAGCGCTGTCGCGTTTGTCGTCCTCATAGTGGTTCATAAATTAGGCCCGGGCCGTTCGTTGCCCTACCTTCGCATTTTGATCATTACGTTGATAACGGTGCATTTGCTCACCCCGCGCCTTTTCTCGTTCGACATTCTGTTTGTGCCCTTAGCTCTTACACTCGCCGTAGTACTGATTGCACTTCAAGCGTCGCAACTCCGCAGTTTGAACACCAAACTGACTGAACGTTTAATTCATTCATCAAGCAGCCTCAATTCGCTTCAGGCCGATCAAACACGTGGCCGGCTAAATAGCAGTCTTAAACTCCTGGAGACGATGCTTTCGCCGCAGGAGGTGATCGTCTTTCAAAGCGATGGCGACGGCAAACTGGTTGCCAGGGCCAGACTGCGCTCGCCGGGTGCCGTTTCATTAGACTCCTCCCGAATTTCTACGTGGCGCGACG
>DASSCX010000044.1:0-26461 GCA_035697425.1 Pyrinomonadaceae bacterium
GATGCTGACGACCTCGACCTGATCGCCGAAACGCAAACACGCGTTGCGCACTGCCCGAAGTCCAACGCGAAACTCGGTCATGGGCGGGCGCCTTTCGCCGAATTTCTGCGCCGGAAAATTTCAGTTGGCCTGGGAAGTGACTCCGTCGCCAGTAACAACACCTGCGATCTGCTGGAAGAAGCACGTTTCGCTTTGCTCCTCGCTCGGTCCGGAACTGAACAATCAAAAACTCTCAATGCCAGTGACGCCTTGTACGCGGCGACACTGGGCGGGGCTCGAGCCCTTGGACTTGAAGATCAGGTCGGAGAACTGCGTGCGGGTTGCCAGGCAGACTTCGCGGTGGTTTCGCTTGCCGGAACGCACCAACTGCCTTCCTACGATCCAGTTGGGACTCTTGTCTTTTCGACCAGCGGACGTGACGTGGTACTGACAGTGGTAGCGGGCAGGGAGCGTTATCGAGACGGAAGATTGCTGGAGGTTGATGAGGAGCGACTGCGCGCAAGAATGAATGAAATCCGGGTTGCTCTTGGTGCGATGTAGCGTGCGAAGCACGCTTATCAATACCCGAGGAACTCTTTACTTTGCCGCTGCAATCGCCTGATCGAATATCTCGATCGCGACGTCGACATTCTCTTTTGTCAGGATCAACGGTGGGGACCAGCGAATCGCATTTGCACCCGCTCCCAGAATAATTAGTCCCCGCTCATAGCAAGCGACCTCAACGCGATCACGCAGTTCCGGAGCAGGCGTGTTGCTTTGCTTGTCAGTTACAAACTCAACGCCAATCATCATTCCAAGGCCACGAACATCGCCGATGCAGTCGTACTTTTGCATCAACTTTTCCAACTCGCCTTTCAAATAAGCACCTACCTCAGCGCTGTTTTGCACCAAACCACCTTGCAGCAGCTCAATTGTTTTCAAAGCTGCGGCGATGCAAACCGGATTTCCGCCGAAAGTGGAAGCGTGGGCGCCAGGTTTCCAATCCATCAACGATGCGCGTGAAACGGTAGCGCCGATGGGCAAGCCTGAGCCGATACCCTTGGCGATGCAAACGATGTCCGGCTTGAGCTCGTGATGATCGCTGGCGAACATCTTGCCCGTGCGGCCCATGCCGCTCTGCACTTCATCCACGATCAAAAGAATTCCGTGTTCGTCGCAGATGCGGCGGAGGCCGAGCAAGAAGTTTTTCGGCGCCGGCACGTATCCACCTTCACCTTGCACCGCCTCAACGACGATTGCCGCAACTTCCTCTGGCGGCGTCGTGGTTTTGAACAAACGCTCCTCAATCCAATGCAGCGCTCCCTGGCCTGCGCCGCCATTGCCACAGTCTTCGGCACGAAACGGATTGCGAAACTCGTTGGGAAACGGAACGTGCACAACGTCAAGCGCCTGGCGTTTAAAACCGAGACGCTGCGCCACCTTTGATGAAGTCAGCGAGAGCGAGCCGAGTGTGCGTCCGTGAAAGCTATTGAAGAACGCGATGAACTTCTCCCGTCCAGTTGCGTGCATAGCCAGCTTCAAGGCAGTCTCGACGGCTTCGGTACCGCTGTTCGCGAAGTGTGTTCGCGTCGGTGAGGGAACAGGCACGATCTCGTCAAGCTTCTGAGCAAGCGCGGGCATGTGACGATAGTAATAGTCAGTCCCGCACATATGGATTAGTTGTTCGGCCTGGCGCTGAATCGCCTGGACGACTTCTGGATGACAGTGACCGGTGGAGCAAACTGCCACGCCAGCATTGCAGTCGAGAAAAACGTTGCCGTCGACGTCTTCGACCCAAACGCCCTGGGCGCGTTCGGCGACCAGCTTGAATGAAGGGCGCGGATACGACGGGTTAACGAATTGAGCATCGGCTTCGATGATCACCCGGCCCTTAGGGCCTGGCAAGGCAGTCTTGATTTCGGGACGGCGCGGCGGCGCCATAGTGGTGCTCGACATTTGTTCTCTCCTTCTCAAATCGCTCGCTTTGCTAAGCGGTCAGGAAAAATTACAAGTTTCCCTAAGTAATTCCAGGGAAATGAACGGCTGAGCGCTGATTCGAAGAAGGGGATTAGTCGGCGAAGAGATTCGCACGAGAATCGAGCGGAAGCGTATGTAGTGAATGCTTGAACATCGGTTCGGATTCTACATTTCCGGATGCGGGTTTTCAATGGAGGCGAGATGGAATCGGGGGTCATGCTCAGTCCGGAAGGCTGGCTTGCCGCCGCTTCACGCCTCCGCAGGCGTGAAAGTTTTTTGGTTAATGACGGGACGCTCGCGATCCCATGTTTCGCGCTTTGCGCTCAGTGTGGGCGAGACGCTCGCGATCCCACACTCGCTTGCGGCAGCCCTTCGATGAAATGATCGAAGCTCAGCCAGATACTCCAGCTATGATGAAAAAATGCAACCGGGAAGAGCAGCGCGAGGGCCAGCAAGACGCCGATGACGAGCTGATCACGCCCGGCAATAATCGGCAGTGAGATCAAATATGCCAGGACGATGACGGCCTCGGTGGTAACAACGGCCACCAGGATCGCGCCGACAAAAAATCCCTCTTCGCGTTTAAAAATTACGCCGCACGCTTCACAGCGTTCCTTAAGGTGAAAAAGACGCGCGAAGATTCGCGACCGGCCGCATGCCGGACAACGAAGCGCGAGGCACCAAACCAACGACTTACCTAACGGTGGACGCAGACGTTTCAAGGTTTGCCTCTTGCCTCATCATTATTCCTTACACTCGCGTGATCAGTGCGGGCTGGACGCCGCGACCCGACATTCGATTACGAGCACACGCTCACAGCACTCGCATAAACGCCACAAGATCACTTTTCTCCGCCGTCGTTAAATTAAGTTCCAGGACGAGGTTGAAAAACTCAACCGTGTCCTCCAACGTCAGAAGGCGTCCGTCGTGCAGGTAAGGCGGCGACTCTTTGATTCCGCGGAGCGGGAAAGTCTTGATGAGACCTTGCTTGGTTATCATCATCCCCCCTTCCATGCGCGGTTTGTAAAAACGCTCTACTGCCAGGTCATGCATCAGGTTGTCGGTATAGAAAGGAGGCGTGTGACAGACAGAACAGTTCGCTTTACCAAAAAACAAATCCTCGCCGCGCGCTTCGGCTTGGCTCGCCTTTCGCCGATCGAGTCGACCTAAGACATTCAACTTAGGCGCCGGTGGGAAATCCATGATCTCCTGAAACTCCGACATCTCATGCACTTGATGTCCCCGGTCGAGAATGTTGATCCCTTTCTTCGTGGCAATGACGGGATCACCGTCGAAGTAAGCCGCACGCTGCTCAAACTCCGTGAAGTCTTCGACGGTCTTTAAAGCTCGCTGCGATCCAAACAACCTTTGAATGTTGACTCCGCGCAGGCTGGGTGTCTCGATGCGGCGGCGATTCTCCTGCGGCCTGATGTCGCCTACGAGGTGCGCCGCGCCATTTGTGTGTCCATTCACGTGACAGTCAAAACATGCAACGCCCTGCATGCCATCGTTTCTTTCAGTCTTGCGGTCGGCGGTGGCGTTGAATTGTTGCTGGGGAAACTGCGTTACCAGCAGTCGCAGTCCGTCGAGTTGTTTCGGATTGAGAATGCCATTGAACAGATCATAGAAGTTGTTAACGGTGACGAGCTGGCCTTCGGAAACATCGCCGAGATCCGGGCGCGTCGTCAGGAAGATTGCAGGCGGAAACTCCGGCAGGAAGTGTTCGGGAATGTCGAAGTCCATGTCGAAGCGTTCGAGTCGCGGCTGCTGCTTGACATGCACCTGCGGAAAAATCATGCCGCCCACCGGATGGTTCACATGCGGTAACGGTAAGTACGGAAAGAGACCCTTATCTCTAATTTCATCGGGAGACATGCGGCCAAGTTGCTCCCAGGTGACTCCTCTCAGGCGCGCTGTCGGTCCCACCGGAATGGGTTTTCCGCGCGTCATCTTCACAGCGGGATCAACGCGGCGGGTTAGGTCATAGCGCTCTTCAAGCCGTCGCATGGCGGCTGCCATCACGCGCGCCTTTGCCGCCTTGTCTCGCCGCATCACGACATCAAATGGCTCTTCGATAACAGGCATAAACGAAGAAGGCGGTTCCTTGGGTTTGGCCCTCTCCTGAGCTCCGGCATCGGTCGAAACAATTAGCGAAGCAGCGAGCGCGAGCCCGCACGCAAGAATGACGAGCAACTTCAAGCGAACTTTCGTTTTCATGATGATCCTTTCAGCATCGTGTTCGGTGGAGACGTAAATCGCTGATTCCGGAAACGTTGCTTTAGGCAAAACGGACGTTTCCTTGCTCAGCGCCTAACTTAAGAAACTAAAAGGGGGGTTGGCGCAGATATGATACTCCGCTTCGCAACTCAGACAAGGAAAAAAATTTGTGCTCGGTGAGGTATTTGAACTGCGGGAGATTCAAGAGCCGTATGAACCAGCTCTGAACTTATACCGGCCAAGGGTCTTCATTGGCTAATCTCACTCCCCAAGCTGATCGTAACAACTAACCCGCCGCCAGGGGCATTCGCGGCACTGACGGTCCCCCCATGAAGCTGGATGGCACGTTGGGCGATGGCCAATCCCAGCCCGACGCCGCCGGCTTCGCGATCGCGCGCGTCGTCCACGCGGTAAAACGGTCGAAAGATTTCTTCAAGCGCGGCGGCGGGAACGCCCGGACCATGGTCACGCACCGTTATGGTTAGGGCCTTTTGATCAGCGGTGGTCGAAGTCTCTAGTACTTCTATTTCAACTTCGGTGCCTTCCGGTGTGTAGTGAACGGCGTTGCGCACGACGTTCTCGATCGCGCGCCGCAGCAGTTGCTCGTTACCAAAGAAAGAGCAGGCAGCCACACTCTCAAGCTTCACTGCGCGATTGCCGCTCTGGGCCTCAAACTCCGCATCGTCGGCGATTTCGCGCACCAACCGGCACAGATCAAATTCAGACTTCTGGATTTCGCGGGTGCCAGTCTGCAACCTCGTAAGCGTTAAGAGCTGGCCGATCATCTCATTAAGATTCTCCGCCTCACGCTGGATTCGCGCGAGCGCACTGGCGGTTTCGGCGCCGGAACGTTGCCGCGCTAACTCCAACGCCACGTTTAGACGTGCGAGCGGCGAGCGCAATTCATGCGAGATATCTCCCAACAAACGTCTTTGCGCTTGCACCAACGATTCGATCTGCTCAGCCATCAAGTCAAAATCAGAACCCAGGGAGACCAATTCGTCCCGGCGGCCACCCGAGCGACCGACACGCGCAGAAAGATTTCCTTGCGCCAATTCCTTGGTGGCGATGCGCAATTTCTTAACTGGGGCCGTCAGATAACGCGCCAGCCAGTAACAGAATGCACTTCCGATTAGAATCAGCCCGAGAATGTGCATTACATGATGTATCAACGGTGGTGGGTGCCGGCGCGGCAGCTCAGCCACAAATGCATAACGGGTTTCGTTGGCTCCTTCAACAGGCCGCGCCACGAGCGGAGAAAACTCTGTCGGCGCAAACTCTGGGGAATTGGTCTTGAGCACGCGCTGAGCTATCTCGCGTGCGCCGAAAGGCGTGCGGCGTCCAGACAGCTCGGTAAGATCGCTGCCAAACAGAAAGACACGCATTTTGGCGCGTCGTTCCATTTGATCCATGTAACTAATGAGTGCGGCTTTTCCGTCGCGCTCGTAAGTATCGACGGCCATGCGCGAGCTCTCCACCAGAGCTGGATCCGCGGCCTCCCGTTGCGGCTGGCGTGGCGGTTCGCGCAGCATGAACTGCTGCACGGCTAACGTGGCAAGCACCATTGAGATCATGGCCAGGCCGAACCAGAGAAAGATTTTTAGGAAGAGACTGCGAAACAAGTTGGGCTAGGCTCCTTTGGTCGCACCAGGCTGGGCGTAAATGTAACCAACACCCCGCACCGTCTTGATGCGTTCCGCCGCGCCGATTTGGTGGCCCAGCTTCTTGCGCAGATTGCTGATGTGCATATCAATGCTGCGATCAAACGGCGAAGGACTACGACCTAAAACCTCTCGCGACAACTCTTCACGAGTGGTGATGCGGCCTGCGGCCCGGAGCAACCTCTCCAGAACTTCAAACTCCACTGCCGTGAGTTCAACGATTTTTCCCGAGCGACGAACCAGGCGCGTTCCTAATTCCATTTCTACGTCGCCAACAACGAGAGTGGTGGCTAATTCTGCGTCGTCGCGAGAGCTGCTGCGCCGCAAAATCGCCCGGACACGCGCAGCGAGTTCGCGCGGATTAAAAGGTTTCGGCAGGTAATCGTCGGCGCCAATTTCGAGGCCGACTATTCGATCAACGTCGTCACCTCTCGCCGTAAGCATAAGAACCGGCACCTTCGACGATTCCCGGATTTGCCGCAGCACTTCAAAGCCGTTTTGGCCAGGCAACATTACGTCCAGCAGGATTAGATCGTGTTCGGAACGAAGCGCGCGTTCGACACCTGTATCGCCACGATGTACTGCCTCAACTGCGAATCCCAGCGGTTGCAGGTATTCACCGACCAATTCGCATAAGGCTGCATCGTCGTCAATGATTAGGATTCGTTCCATATGAGCCTCTTGGCATTGTAGCCCACGAAGGGTGTGGAGCTTTGTAAAGAAGTGTCAGACTCGAGACGCTTCCCGCTTACAAAACTTTACGATTGGTTAACCAACTCTTTACGTCGCCCCTCGATTGAGTAGCGTATAACGTTGACGTAAGCACGAGCAGCTAGTCTAGTTGGTCGGAAGCAAAAAGTAAGGAGATTAAAGATGAGAAAACGAGTACTCGTTATAAGTGGGATTGCGGTGTTGGTGATCGCTGCCGCGGTCTTTGCCACGGCCCAGGCTGGGTTGCGTTTTAACCACTTCCAGGGACATGGCCGTTCAGAAAGACGGCACGGACCCGGGCCGGAGATGATGGAACACATGGCGCGGGCTTTGGGGCTGTCGGAAGAGCAGAAGACCCAGATCAAAGCGCTGATGGATGGGGTACAGGCTAATGAAGAAGCCCGCCACCAGAAAATGGAGGAGCTTCACAAACAGCTGGAAGCGGCCACTGCCAATGGCCAGTTCGACGAAGCCAAGGTTCGTGAAATCGCCAACCAGCAGGCGCAGGTTCATGCCGAGCAAATCGTCGAGCATCAACGCATGAAGTCAAAGGTTTTCAGTTTGCTGACACCGGAACAGCGTGTAAAAGCTGAAGAGATGCACAAGCGTGGCGGCGAAGGTGAACACCGGCGTCGCGGCGGACCACGTCCCGAGGGTGGAGGTCCGGAAAAGAACTAACAGACAACAGGCACTTTCAACTCAAAGGCGCGGCAGCGATGTCGCGCCTTTGTTATTAATTGCAGTTGGGAAGGCGGGCTTGCCCCCGCTTCGACTGCGGTACGGGCAGCTCTTGCGACCGCATTAAGATTGAGCAGCACACTTGAGGTGCATCTGATTGAAACGTGGGTCTTAAAACCGGGTGAGGGCGATATATGAAGGTCGAGTGATCGCTCCACTTGAATGCGGTCGCTACCGCTCCCGTACCGTACCGCTGAGCCGCAACGGATGCGCTTCGGTGTTGAAGATTACTTTGTTGAACTCGAGAGTGCGCGGCGGGGCGAATAGCAGATAGAAGTACTTAAAAGTCTCGGCAAAGAGAAAGCTCTGCATTTTGTCAGACTGTTCCTTCGTAACCACGCTCTTGAGCGCGGCGTAACCAGCTTCGGTGCGACAGTGCTTCACAAAATCGCGGAAGAGCGACTCTCCCATCCGTAAGTAACGCGGGTCCTTCGTGTAGTGAAAAAGATAATAGGCCGACTCAACAATCTCGGGACGCAGCGGATAGCCGGCAGAAACTACTTCCATCTTTCTATAGTCAAACTCTTCCGGCTCAATCCCGTGCTGGTTCCACATCTTAAAAGAAGAGGCTTGCAGCCGAGATGCCCGATCCAGATCGCCGGATAAAGCCAGCACCGCGGGAAAGAATGCGTCCAAGGCACCATAAATCGTTGCCGTACGTTTCCCGGTATTCATGTCGGCATGGCCGTACCAGAGTTCCCGGTTTGCGCGTCGCCCGTCTGGACCCGTCGTCTCATCAGCGAGATGACGATTGATTGCACGAATACCTTCCTGCCACATCCTTCTGCAGTCCTGATCGTTGAAGAGCAACCAACACTTCAAAAGGTATTCGTAGTAACTATCGATCTCAGCGCTGATGTGACTGTCAGTATTCGTCCATTTGCCGGTTTCGACGTTGACTCTCGTTCCTACCAGTCCGATAAGCGAGCGTCGCATATAGGTTTCCACTAATGCGCGTTTCGCTTTTTCGTAAAAGACTGGTTTCCGCGTGAGTCTGCTAAGGGTGCCAAACTCGATCAGGAGTGTCCCAGTCTCTGCAGGGTTAGTGACTTCACCACGCACTTTGCCGGTGCGCAGGTTAACGTAACGGTAAGGCAATCCGGTTGGTGAATTGAAAACCGGCAACAGTCTGTTTCCCAGATCCTCAGCGAGCGTGAGCAGGCGTCTGTCCCCGGTGAGTTGATATGCCGAGAGCAATCCTCCAAGCAGGCGAATCGTGATCTCAAAGTTCTGTACGTAGATGTTTTTATCGAACGAGAGATTCTGGAGGATGTACTGCTTTGTCCGGGCTGCTTCCGCCTTGAAACCCATAATGATCAACGAGTCGAGAGCGTCGACCGGCGTCATCAAAAGTGGTTGTGCGTACCAATCATGGTACGACTTGCTTAAAGGCTTCAGATCGTCGTGGCCCCAGGCGTATTTCTTATATCCCTGCCAGGCGTGAAGGAATTCGGCTTTTACTTCATTGGCTAGTTTGCGACGGTTCACCGGCTGTTGTCCCGGCGCGGCATAGGAGGAAAAGCTGAAGGTCAGAATCAGAGCAATTGATTTGGTCGGAAGGCTGTTCATAGGCAGAACGTATTTCGTGTAGTTTTGTGTTAATTCGTGGATCGTCACTCCGTAGCCTCAAATACGATCCACGAAATTCCACTAAGCAACACGAAACGTGATGTATTTCGCGAGACTACCCGGTCGCTATCGCTCCCGTACTGTACCGCGGTCGCCTAGATGACTTCTCAAATACTGTCGTTCAGCCTGCGGAAGTGGTAACCCATAACTGCCAGGCGCATCGAATGCGCGAATTGCTCCCTATGGTTGGCGAGAGTGTGCCCAAAAAATTTCCAGAACTCGCGGCGCTCATGATCAAGCACGCCAAGCCTCACAATGATGCGCGTAAAAGTCATGAGGCCGCCTCTGAGGCTGTAGCGATTGGGCTCGGGGGGAGTTCCCGATACGCGTCGCAGAGTCTCCAGAGCACGCTGGTAGTATTCGCCTGAGCTGTAAATCGTTCTTAGAATCGAGCGGTAACCTTCGACCAGCAGTCGCGAATCCATTCGCGGAATAAAATTCAAAGAATCACTGGTGTTGTTGCCGCTGCTTTCGACGAGCAGACGACCCTCTTTCTTAAGTCGCCGCCAAAGTTGTGTGTCAGGGAGAGCGGTTAGGAGTCCGACCATTGCGAGGGGGATAGCACTCTCGCGAATGAAATTGATCTGGCGTTCGAAAATGTCTTCGGGATCGTTATCGAAGCCGACTATGAACCCTGCCATTACTTCCATGCCGTAACTCTGAATCTTCTTGACCGCCTCGAGAAGATTGCCGCGGTTCTGTGATTTTTGCGCTTCTTTAAGGCTCTCCTCAACAGGCGTTTCAATTCCCAGAAACACGCGTCGAAATCCCGAGGCCCGCATCGTATCAAGCAAGGCGTCGTCATCAGCAAGATTCACACTTGCCTCCGTCAACAGCGAAAAGGGAAAATCGTTTTCCTCTTGCCACGCTACGAGGTCCGGCAGGAGCTTCTTGACGTTGCGTTTATTTCCAATGAAGTTGTCATCCACTACGAAGACAGTCCCGCGCCAGCCGATACTCTTTAACTTATCAAGCTCGGCAATCATCTGCTGATTACTTTTAGTCCGCGGAACGCGACCGTAGATTTCTATGATGTCGCAAAACTCGCACGAGAATGGACAACCTCGAGAATACTGAACTGACATGGCGGAGTAGCGATTCAGTTCCGCGAGCTCAAACTCCGGCAGGGGAGTGAGCGAAAGCGGTGGGCGATCGGCAGCCTGATAAGTGGCTTTGGCTTCACCGCACTCCAGGTCCTTGAGAAACTGCGGCAGAGTAGTTTCAGCCTCGCCGATGAAGATGTGATCAGCATTGGGCAACTCCTCGGAGCTGGTTGAAACATATGGCCCACCAACCACGACGCGCTTTCCCAAAGTCTTACAACGATCCACCACTCGACCAAGGGCCTCCTTCTGGATCAACATCCCTGTGACAAAGATCATGTCGGCCCAGTCGATGTCCCGATCCTTCAGCTGCCTGACCTCCATATCAATCAGACGTCGTTCCCATGAACGCGGCAGCATTGCCGCCACTGTCAGGAGCCCCAGTGGCGGGTAAGCGGACCGTTTCCCTTCAAACGAAAGTGCATGTCGAAAACTCCAATAGGTGTCGGGAAACTCGGGATTAATTAGTAGAACTTTCATGGCTTTCTTCTCCCGGAGAGCGTTCTTAATAAGATTGCGTCTCTCGTCCAGCGCAGTCGCCAGTACCAGTTTCAAGGAATCAGATTGGGGCGGAAACTAGTTTCCCATCCTAGTCCTCGGGCAACGGTTCGTATGTAATATTTATGTAAAATTCGATGAGAGGTGTCGTTAAAACTTGGGTAAACTACCCACTGCATCCATTCAGGGGACCGACCGCAAGCCATCCCGGCGAATGGACTCCTTTCCGGGTGGCTCGGGCCAGATCGGAAGGTGCTTCGCGAGGCGGTGTGTCAGAACTCGAGAACGAAAGTAGCGCTCGTGTTCCCATTCTGTTTCCGCCATCGTTAGGACACAGTCAATCAGATCGTCGCGCCCGCAGTCATGGGCCAGGCGGGCGGCAGTTTCATACTCGCGAATGTTGTGGCTTTCCAGACGTCCAGCGCCATACATCGGCGCCAGCCAGCCGGACAAGTGACAGATGAACCCCAAGCTTCTGCCGATAATCGTAGCGCGCACTTCGCGAGACTGATTTGGTTCCGCGTTCAGGCTGGAGAGCATCTCGCCAACGAGTTTGCGATGATGCCATTCCTCGTTTTCAATCTCTTCAATGCGCCGCCGTTCCTCACGATTGCTGACTGACTTCCAGTGGCCGCGATATGCATACGCTGCGGCGAGCTCTCCCGAGTAGGCAAGTTGCAGGATCTCGATCAGCGGCGCCGTATTATTCGCTTGAGACATCTGCGGGTCGGTCGATCCCATAAATCAGAACGGGAATGCCAAGCACTTCAGTTTGGCCTTCAACCTTTTCTCCCAGTTTTTCCGCGACCTTGATCGAAGGTTTGTTTTCCGGATGAATCAAACTGATGACGTGAGATCGATCAAGTTCCTTGAAGGCAAACGCGAGCGCTCGCCGCGCTCCCTCGATCGCGTAACCCTTTCCCCAAAACTCTCGCGCGAGTGTCCAACCGATTTCGAAACCTGGCCAACCTGCCGGATTGAGAAAACCGATTCGACCGGCGAATTTTCCCGAAGCTTTTTCTTCAACCGCAAAGTGGCCATAGCCGAGCAACTCCCAGTGCCCGATGTGATAGGCCATATGCCGCCAGGCCTCAATGCGATTGAAAGTCTTGCCGCCGATGTAGCGCATGATCACTTCGTCGGCGCACATTTTCTCGTAAGTCTCAAAGTCGTCGAGACGCCACTGCCGCAGCAGCAATCGCTCAGTTTCAAGTTCGATATCTTTCATGGCATTTAGGTATGGGGAATCCAGGATCACCAATCGGCTCTGCCTGGTCGGTGCGCGGTAAGTCTCTGACTTACCGAGTGCGCCGCTCCAAGTTCTTACACGGGGCTCAGCCCCGGGATAGCTGACGGGTCAAATGGTCGGTAAGTCATAGACTTACCGCGCACCGATTGCGGCAGAGCCGCTCTTCATAGCTTAAAGACTTATTTCTGTTTCCAGCGCACGCCGTCTTTTGTATCTTCCAAAACTATTCCACGCCGCAACAGCTCATCGCGCAGCTCATCAGCGCGGGCGAAGTCGCGCCGGCGGCGCGCTTCCTGCCGCTCATCGATGAGGGCCTTGATTTCAGCGTCCAGCGATTCGACCCCGTCGTTGCCGAAGACGTTTAGGACAGTGTCGAATCTTCCGAGCAACTCAAGCAACTCGCGCTGGTTCTCCGAACGTACCTGCTTGCGTGATAGAGCGGTATTAACGTCGCGCGTTAAATTGTGAATGGCGGCGAGTGCGACCGAAGTATTCAAATCGTCATCCATCCCTTCTTCGAATTCACGAAGCGCACGTTCTCCAGCCTCGCGCAGTGACTCGTTCACGCCCGGCTCAGTCTTCGCTTCACTTAAACGCGCGCGAAAGTCCCGCAGACTCGCCACCGTCTTTTCCGCTCCTGAAAGCGCATCGAAAGTGAAATTGAGTTGTTTGCTGTAGGGCACGCTGAGCAGGAAGTAACGCAACGCAACGGGCGAATAGCCTTTGGCCGTAATATCGCGAAAGGTGAAGTAGTTTCCCTTCGACTTCGACATTGTTTCGCCTTCAACTTTGAGATGTTCGAAGTGAATCCAATATCGCACAAAGGGCTTGCCGGTGGCGCCTTCGCTTTGCGCGATCTCATTTTCATGGTGCGGAAACACCAGATCGATTCCACCCGCATGAATGTCGAAAGTCTCTCCCAGATATTTCATCGACATGGCTGAACATTCGATGTGCCAGCCGGGCCGCCCGCGTCCAATCGCCGCATCCCAGCCGGGCTCTTGAAGATTGCTTGACTCTTTCCACAAAGCAAAGTCGCGCGCGTCTTCCTTCTCGTATTTATCAGTATCGATGCGCTCGCTGCCACCGACGATATTGCCCGCAAAATTAATCTTGGAAAGCTTGCCGTACTCGGGAAACGAACTGATGCGGTAATAGATGGAACCGTCTGACCTGTAGGCGTGATTGGTTTCCAGCAGGCGTTCGATCAAGCTAACCATCTCCGGAATGTGACGCGTTGCGCGCGGCACAACATCCGGCCTCTCGATGCCCAGAGCGTCGGAATCTTCCCAGAGTGCCGCGATGTATTTTGCCGTGTAGTCATCGATGCTGAGTCCGGCTTCCTGCGACTTCGCAATGATGCGATCTTCAACGTCCGTGATGTTCATCACGTGCGTCACTTTGAAGCCCTTAAACTTGAGGTAGCGTCGCAGGATGTCGGCGTTGACGTTGGAACGGAAATTACCGATGTGGCCGTATTCCCAAACAGTTGGGCCGCAGTAATACATGCTGGCTTCGCCCTCACGCATTGGGCGAAACTCTTCGATCTTTCCGGAGAGAGTGTTGCGAAATCTAAGCATTAGGTTGGTTATCTTGAAGAGCCCATCTTTTAAGAGAACTTAAACGAATCACACGCGACGTCCAACTAGGCGAAACCCTTTCGGCTCAAGTGAGTGGTTACTGATCTTCGACAAATACAGTCCACGAATTAGCACGAAGTTTCACGAATCGTTTTGACAAAAAGGTTTCACACAAATTCACAAAGTTACACGATCGTTTCGTGTCGCTTGGTGTAAATTCATGGTTTGTTCTTCATCGTCCAGATCTTTCAAACTCCCAAGCATCAAGAGCCGAAGTGTTGCCAGCCTTGCGCCGTTAACTCCCAGACTCGAGAACCCTCTGAAATGCGAACGCCTGCGGCAGCCTCCCTGATCTCGCCAATACACTTGAGCGACACTCCGTCGACCTTACTTGGAAGTTTGGAAACATTGTTGGGATGTACTGTAAACAGAAGTTCAAAGTCTTCGCCGCCGTGCAACGCCAGCAGCAAGGGATCGAGAGCACGTCTGCCACAAAGATCTGCGACCGGCGCATCGACCGGAAGTTGATTCGCGTGTACTAACGCGCCAACGTTGCTCTCGCGACAGAGGTGATTTAAGTCTGACGACAAACCATCACTGATGTCGATCAGCGCGGAAGCCAGCCGCTCTTCTCCCAGCACCAGGCCCCAACCGACACGTGGCTCCGGACAAAGCTGTCTCAACAACAACTCCTGGACGAGCTTCCATTCTGGTTCAGCCGCATGTTCCTGCCCGACCCGTGCGCCGCGCTCGATCAACCGCAATCCCGCGGCAGCAGCGCCCAGCGAACCAGTTACGTAAATCAAATCACCTGGTTCCGCTCCTGAACGATAGACCGAGCGTTCAGCAATACATTCTCCCAGCGCAATGGAGTCGACAACTACCTTTTCTGGGGTTCGCGAAACATCGCCGCCTATCAAGCGCACGTCATATCGTTGGGCCAGGGCGAAGAAACCCTGGTAAAACTGATCGACAAATTCGGTTTCCCAAAGGTCCTGGGGTATGCCGAGGGCTAACAGTGACCAGCGCGGCCGCGCGCCCATCGCGGCGAGATCCGAAAGTGAAACGGCCAGGGACTTGTGACCCAGGAACTCCGGCGGTGTGCTATCACGTCGAAAATCAACATCTTCAACCAACAGGTCGGTAGTGATGACGGTCTCGCGGCCAGACTGCTGTTTGATCACAGCGCCGTCATCGCCAATACCTTGAAGCAGGGAAGCGTGGAGTGGATGGTGTCTGAGGGAAGATGTTTGATTAACAGCTCGTTGCCGAACTGCGTGAATCAAATCAAATTCGCTGCGTTGCGGGCTGGACCGGTTTTGAGAAGTGAAGCCAATCCGACGCTGCTCTTCATCCTTCATTCCTCGTCCTTCGTTTAGAGGTTGCGTCGCAGCGACTCGAGTCCGGCTTCAATCGTTTCCAGTGAGGTAGAAAAGGAAAAGCGCAGGTGACTTTCCCCGTGCTCGCCAAATACGACCCCCGGAACCGTTGCTACCTGGGCACGGTCGAGAAGCGTTTCAGCCGCTTCGCGGCTATCACGACTAATTCGCGACACGTCAGGAAATGCATAAAAGGCACCGGCCGGCAGCTCGCAAGTGAGACCTAGTTCATTGAGTCCCGCAAGTAATAGATCGCGCCGCTCACGATAAGCGCGATTGTGCTCTTCGAGAAGTTTTGAATGGTTATTAAAGGCAGCAAGTCCGGCCCACTGCGTTGGTGTGGAAACTCCGTTGGACGAATAGAGCGTTGTCTTTTGCAGTCCCGTCATCCAGGGTTCAGTTGCAACTGTATAGCCAAGACGCCAACCCGTCATGGCGTAGGACTTCGAAAAGGTGAAGCAGGAAATAGTTCGTTCCAACATGCCGGGGATTGACGCGATGGAAAAGTGCTCGCCTTCGTAAACCAGATCTTCGTAAGCCTCGTCTGCGATCACGATCAGATCGCGGGCCTGGGCGAAACGGGCAACGGCCCGAGCTTCATCTGGTGTGAAGACGACTCCGGTCGGATTTTGCGGCGTGTTGAAGTAGATGGCGCGCGTGCGTTCGTTAGTGAAGCGTTCGAGCGTTGCTTCAAAACCCTCGCGCCGTGCTTCACTTGTCGGCACGAGAACGGGTTTGCCTTCGCAGTGATAAACGAGATCTTTTATTGGCGTCCAGTAGGGCGAAAAGATCAAAACCTCTTCGCCGGGATTCACTACCGATTGAAACGCGCCAAACAGTCCCTGCATGCCGCCGTTCAAAACGATCACGTCTTTGTCTGCGGCAGGTATTAGATTCTTCTCGCGCAGTTTGACAGCAATCGCGGACCGTAACTCCGGAATTCCTGATGAAGGTGCGTAGCGAGTTTTGTTTTCTTCAATCGCACGGAACATCGCCGCCTTAATGAAGTCGGGTGTGTTCATGTAGGGCTCACCACCCTCAAACTGATAGACGGTGGCACCCGAAGCGCGCAGCTTCATGATGCGATTTCGAATATTTACGATGTCGGAAAAGCCAATCTCATCAAGCCGCGAGGCGAGGCGAAAAACGGTTGGTGACGTGGTCACTGGCTGCAATGAACCTCCAAGGTGCGGCTGGTGCTGGTGCGGGATGCGTGGTGATTATAACTTGCGCGTTGGGGCGCGTCTACCGATGAAGATTGAGTTGACCAGAGCTTTGTTCTTATTCACCTCGGACCTTAGCCCGAAGGCTTGAAGCGGCATTGTTGGCGGAACCGTTGCAACGGTTTTAGGAAAGCGTGCAAAGCGAAACCGTTGAAACGGTTGGAGACCACGTGGGATCGCCTGGCACCGGGCCGAAGCCCGGTGAGAATGAAAGAGAATTGAAGAATCAAAATCAATTGCGATGAAGAACTGCGGTCGGTTATGAACCAATGTTACGAGTTGTAGGCTTGTGAAAAAGACGTGTGGAAAACCCAGGGCCTTAGACATTACCTTTAAGAAAGAGTTTTAAGTAAGCAGACGTAAATATAACTGTTGACACGGCAAATGCTGGACAGTAACATGCCGCAGTCTCCTGTCTGCTGGCCATCTCGCCCTTTGTAAAAGTCTAAAACCCCGACGCCAGCATATCGAGAAATCCACGGCATGAATTGAGCTTTATGAGTCAACCGGCGGTTGTTATTCCTGAAAAACTGTTTTTCAAAATCGGCGAAGTCTGTGAACTCGCGGGGGTGCAGGCGCACGTCCTTCGTTATTGGGAATCTGAGTTTCCCATGCTTGCACCGCAGAAAAATCGTGCGGGCCAACGTGTTTACCGCAGGCGCGATGTGGAAATGGCGCTGCGCATCAAGGAACTGCTCTACGAAGATCAGTACACGATCGCGGGGGCAAAAAAGCGATTGGCACATGAACTCCGCGGCGGCAAATTAAGACCTGGTAGCGACGGCGAACCCCATGAAGAGTCAACCGGTACGGATGTTGACACGCCGCGTTTGCGAGCAGCCGCTGCCACACCCCATAAGACCGCTGAAGACCGCGAGGCTTTGAAGAAAGTTGCTACTGAACTGCGGGAGATTCTCGCGCTGCTTGAGAAGCAGAATAAAAGTTTCGCCTCTTCGAAGAAGTAATTGCCCACCGCAGTAGTAGCTTTGACAATTCCACTTTCAAGACATACTTTGATCACTCAACGGGACGTGGCGCAGCCTGGTAGCGCGCACGCTTGGGGTGCGTGAGGTCGCTGGTTCGAATCCAGTCGTCCCGACCAGTTTCGAAAAGGCTTCTGATTTTGTATTGGAAGCCTTTTTGGTTTGGGGAGTCAGTGCAGAGCGTCAAGACTGAAAAGCGAACAAAGTTCCAAGCACAAAGTTCAAAGTTCAAGGACAGCCAACTGACAACTGACTACTGACAACTAGCCGAGTTCCGCAATCACAATTTCTGAGGTGAGCGTTTTATGTACGGGGCACTTGTGGGCGATCTCTTGCAGCCGAGTTTGTTGCTCTTCAGTTAGCTGACCGGTGAAGGAAACTGCGCGCTCAATTCGATGCACGTAACCTTCGTCGGTTTGGGTGCACTCGGCGCAATCGCGCACATGAATTCTTTTTTGGCGCAAGTGCACCGTCACCTTTTCCAGTGGCCAACTCTTGCGGCGCGCGTAAAGCATCGTCGTCATTGAAATACAACTACCCAGCGCCGAGAGGATCAGAACATAAGGATCAGGACCGGCATCTTCGCCGCCCGCGGAGAGGGGCTCGTCTGTGATGAAGGTGTGGTCGGCGCCATAGCGCACTTCGTTTTGTAAATTAGCCAGAGAGGTTACGGTAACGTCGCTCATGGAGTGGCCTCCTTTTAAGGCAAGCATAGCAAATGCTGTTTAGTGTGTAGCGAAAAAGCTAACTTGCTCCTTTGCTATTTTGGCGGCTACACTCACTCCGCTCCAACATTACAATTTCCGCATACATTGATCGTTGTCGAGGACTTCGCATGAAGATTCATGAGTATCAAGGTAAGGAACTGCTGAGTCGGTTTGGCGTCCCCGTGCCGCGCGGACTGGTGGCCCGCTCGCCGGAAGAGGCCTATCACGCCGCGAAAGAATTAGGAACCGAGATCGTCGTAGTCAAAGCGCAAATACATGCGGGCGGCCGTGGCAAGGGTGGTGGCGTAAAACTGGCGAAGAGTGCCGACGAAGCACGCGAGATCGCGCGCCAGATGTTAGGAATGAATCTGGTCACACATCAGACCGGACCTGAGGGTCGCGAGGTTCGCGTCCTACTCATTGAAGAAGGATTGCCCATCGATAAGGAGTTCTACCTCGGCGTGGTGTTGGATCGCGCGTCGGGCCGGCCAGTTTTCATGGCGTCCGCGGCCGGGGGCATGGACATCGAAGAGGTGGCCGCCAAGACTCCCGAAAAGATCTTGAAAGAGACTATTGATCCGGCAGTCGGCTTTCGATCATTCCAGGCACGGAAACTGGCTTTTGCTCTTGGTCTTCCGGCGCCGCTAATCAACCAGGCCGTTAAGTTTATGCAGTCCCTCTACAACGCTTACGAGCAGATGGACGCGTCACTCTTAGAGATCAATCCTTTCCTGCTCACTAAAGACGGGCGTCTGATCGCGCTCGATGCCAAGGTAAACTTTGATGACAACGCGCTCTTCCGGCACAAAGAGTTTCTCGACCTGCGCGACTTGCACGAAGAAGAACCCCTCGAAATAGAAGCTTCTAAATTCGATCTCAACTACATCAAGCTGGACGGCAACATTGCCTGTATGGTGAACGGCGCAGGCCTGGCGATGGCAACGATGGACATTATTAAGTTGGCCGGAGGCGAGCCCGCAAACTTCCTGGACGTCGGCGGAGGCGCCTCGCAGGAACGAGTCGAGGCGGCGTTTCGCATTCTGTTAGCTGATCAAAACGTGAAGGCAGTCTTGATTAATATCTTCGGAGGGATCGTGCGTTGCGATATGGTGGCGCGCGGCGTAGTGGAAGCCGCAAAGAACCTGGGAATCAAAGTTCCCGTCGTGGTGCGTCTCGAAGGAACGAATGTCGAAGAGGGCCAGCGCGTCATTCGTGAGTCAGGCATGAACTTCACCGTGGCGAACGGCATGAAAGACGCGGCTGAGAAAGTTGTTGCGCTGGCTGCTTAAAAGCATGACCCTGAGACACGGAGAGACGGAGACGCGGTAATTATGAACAATGAAGGTGTTGGTGCACCCATGCACACGCAGACTTCTGATAATTTCACCGTGTCGCCGCGTCGCCGCGTCTCCGTGTCAGTACTGAAATGGCTCGTTCACATCAGCCGGTTCGGCCTGGCTGCGCTTTTTCTATTTACCGCCGGCGCCAAGTTAGCAATCGTCAGGGATTTTGCCGGCAACGTCGCGCAATTGGTTTCAGCTTCGGGATTTGATTACACGCGCTGGACGTGGCCCGCGACAATTGCAGTGATCGTTGTAGAGGTAATCACAACGGCTCTACTGTTAGTGCCAAAGACGGTTCGCATCGGCGCGTTGTGCGCGGCGGCCCTCCTGCTGGGATTCGCGGCCTTTGCGCTTTACTACGTCTACGGCCTCCATGGCGAGCCACTCGAATGCGGTTGTTTTGGTGGCATCATTGGTAGCCAGCTTGGAGTTAAGACCGCTCTCCGCAACCTGGGCCTGCTGATTCCCGCATTACTCGTTTTCTTCGGTTACCGCCATCGCACACAACCTTCTAGTCCTCCTACCAAAGCGCCAGACTTCCTGGAGGGGTCCAGCGTCAACCAACAAACTTGATTAGGAATCTGATGGCGACACTTTCATTTTGGGGCGGCGTCGGAACGGTCACGGGATCAAAGTATCTGATCGAAACGGAAAAGGCGCGCGTGCTCGTGGACTGCGGAATGTTCCAGGGCTTGAAGGAGCTGCGCGAGCGCAACTGGCAGGAACCGCCTTTTGATCCGCGCGCTCTCAACGCCGTTCTCATTACCCACGCGCACATCGACCATACCGGCTATTTACCGCGGATGGTGCGACAGGGATTTAAGGGTCCTGTCTTTTGTTCACGCGGCACCGCCGACCTGCTTAAGATTCTTTTGCCAGATGCTGGACGCCTGCAGGAAGAAGATGCCGACTATCGCAACCGGCATAAGATCACTCGTCATACTCCGGCGCTGCCGCTTTACACGGAGGACGATGCGTTTGCGGCCCTGGAACTAGTGCGACCACTACCAAATGACGGGGTGGCAGTAGAGGTGGCCAAAGGGATCCGCGCAGGTTTTCGAATCGCGGGTCACATTCTTGGTTCCAGCTTAGTGCTTGTCGAAATCGAAAGCGCGGGAGCAGACGGCGCCGGCCGTCGCGTATTGTTCTCTGGCGACCTGGGACATTACGACCAGCCAATCATCCACGATCCCGTCGCGCCGCCACTCTGCGATTACCTCCTGGTGGAGTCGACCTATGGCGACCGTCTGCATGATCCGGAAAATCCCAAGGCGGCTTTGACTCGCATCATCACTGACGCGGCGAACCGTAACGGCGTCGTCCTCATTCCGGCATTCGCCGTGGGCCGGACTCAGGAATTGATTTATCTGATTAGGGAACTTGAGGACGAGAAGGCGATTCCAGTTTTGCCGGTTTACGTCGATTCACCGATGGCCGCTGCCTCGACGGCTGCTTATGCAAATCGTAAGGAAGAGCACGACGAAGACTACGCCAGCATTTTGGCCCAGCAAAGGCACCCGCTGCGAACCCATTCAATGACTACCGCGACTTCGAAAGCGGAGTCGAAGAGTTTGAACCAGGCTCAGGGTGCGCGTGTGATCATCAGCGCTTCGGGAATGATGACCGGCGGGCGCGTCCTGCATCACGCCGTTCGTCTGGTTCCGGATCCAAACACCACGCTCGTATTTGTGGGGTATCAAGCAGCGGGAACGCTTGGCCGCCGCATCATCGATGGCGAACAGGAAGTGCGCATTCTGGGTCAGCGAATACCAGTGCGTTGCCGCCTGGAGAAGATTGGCGGCTTCTCCGCGCATGCTGATTGGAAGGAAGTGATTCGTTGGTTGGAGGGCCTGCCGACCGGGCCGCGCCAAACTTTTCTCACGCACGGCGAGCCGCCGGCTGCCAACGCCATGGCCGCACGCATTAAAGAGAGATTCGGTTGGAGCGTGTCGGTGCCGACTTACGGAGAGCGATTTGAACTTTCCTAAATCGTTCGTTAGATTGAATTGAACACCAAAGCGGGTTGTGTTTGGAACTTTGTACTTGGAACTTTGTTCTTTGCTCTTGTGACGTTGCTTTAAAACCACAGCGGGTAAGCGAGTTGCTTGGAGTTTCGAACAAAGTTCTAAGAACAAAGTACAAAGCACATTTACTCAACTGAAAAAGGCAAAATTCACGTTAAGAGATTATGAGCATTCTCGTTGATAAAAATACGCGCCTTGTGGTGCAGGGAATCACCGGTAAGGAAGGAACGTTCCATACAAAGCAGATGGTGGAATATGGAACTAATGTTGTCGGTGGCGTTACGCCGGGAAAGGGCGGGACCACACACGAAAACATTCCCGTCTTCAATACCGTGGCAGATTCGGTGCGCGAAGCAGGGGCCAACGTATCCGTTATTTATGTGCCTCCTGCATTCGCCGCGGACGCGGTTATGGAAGCTGCCGATGCCGGAGTCGCGCTCGTCGTTTGCATCACGGAAGGAATTCCGACGCTCGACATGGTTAAGGTTCGCGAGTATCTGCGCGACAAACCCACGCGCTTGATCGGTCCCAACTGTCCCGGGATCATCTCTCCCGGTAAGTGCAAAATCGGAATCATGCCCGGGCACATTCACCGGGAAGGTCGAGTCGGCGTTGTCTCGCGCTCGGGAACGCTGACTTATGAAGCGGTCGGGCAACTGACCACACTCGGTCTGGGACAATCAACTGCGATTGGAATTGGCGGCGATCCGATTGTAGGAACCACGCATGTGGACGCATTCGCGCTTTTTGAGGCCGATGAGGAAACTGATGGCATTGTAATGATCGGTGAAATCGGCGGCACCGCGGAAGAAGAAGCGGCGGCATTTGCTAAAGAGAATGTGACGAAGCCCGTGGTCGCTTTCATCGCAGGACAAACAGCACCGCCGGGCCGGCGCATGGGTCACGCGGGCGCCATCATCGCCGGCGGCAAAGGAACCGCCGCGGAAAAAATGGCGGCACTGCGAGACGCCGGGATTCATGTTGTCAACTCGCCTGCTGACATCGGTGAGGCGATGAAAACTATTCTCAAATGATAACTTGCGCCTTTAGGGGAGCGACTGTTTTTGTACTTTGTTCTTTGTACTTAGTTCTTTGCTCTCATATTGCTGCATGGATGTTGCTATCCAGTTAAGCGCGTCAAAATTGCAGAGCGAAGAAAGTACAAAGTCCAAAGCACAAAGCTCAAAAAAACCAAAAATAAAAACATTGGAGCGGCAACCAGGAATAGTTATGGATCGTACTTTCGCGATTATCAAACCCGATGCAGTACGTGCTGCCAAGACGGGCGCAATCATTCAACGCATGCTCGATGGCGGGTTTCAAATCCGCGCACTCAAAATGATTCACATGACCCTCAAGGAAGCCGAAGGCTTTTATGCCGTCCATCGTGAGCGCCCTTTCTTCCCCGGCTTAACAGAATTCATGTCGAGCGGTCCGTGCGCAGTGCTGGTCCTGGAAAAGGATGGCGCCGTCAAAGCATGGCGCGACTTAATGGGGGCCACCGATCCTGCCAAAGCGGATGCAGGCACGATTCGTAAGGAGTTCGGTTCATCCGTGGGCGAGAACGCCACGCAT
Source organism: Pyrinomonadaceae bacterium (assembly GCA_035697425.1). Taxonomy (GTDB): domain Bacteria; phylum Acidobacteriota; class Blastocatellia; order Pyrinomonadales; family Pyrinomonadaceae; genus PSRF01. The sequence continues at coordinate 22,577 of DASSCX010000044.1, forward strand.
GGTTCGGATTCCGACGAAAATGCAGCGATTGAAATCGCCTACTTCTTCAGCCAGATCGAGATTGTCTAACAGGAGCCCCCGGCATGAAGCGATGCCCTGTTTGTAACGCTACCTTCGACGACCCTTATCTCAGTTTCTGCCCGAACGACGGCACGCCGCTCTTGCGCATGAGCGCTGACGAGGCACACACGGTGTTGATGTCGACGGCACGAGAAACCGATCCCGCAACTGCGCCCGCGTCAAATTTGCCACCACCGCCGCAACCGTATGGCTGGGCCAACGATAGCCCGGCGCAATGGACGCCGCCACCACCACCAGCGATTCGTGGTCCGGCCACGCAGCAGCAAAGTCTGGCGGTCGCCTCACTGATCCTGGGACTTATCAGCATTACTTTTGGCTGGATATGTGGCGGGCCTTTCTTCGCGTTGTTTGCCCTGGTCCTGGGGATCGTCGCTTTATTCCAAATCAAAAAAGATCCCGTACGTTACGGTGGTAAGCCGATGGCTCTGATTGGATCAATCCTGGGTGCGGTTGTGTTAGCGATCTATATTGTGTTTGTGGCAATCTGGATCATCATGATGTTCGCTGGTGCCGTTTCGCGATAGCGCTGAGGTTGGCGGGATTCTGGAATTACTATGAAACGCTGTCCGACATGTAATAAGACTTTCACTGATCAGAATCTGAGTTTCTGCATTGAAGACGGCACACCTTTGGTAACAATTGTTGAGGCCGATGAAACGACAGTTGTTTCGCCCCACCCGAACAAAGCGGATGCCAATGCGGAGACTGAACCTTATGTGCCGCGCGATTGGCAAAGGGATTATCAACCGCCCGGATCATTCGAGCCGCCGGGCAAGAAACGGAGAGTTTGGCCCTGGGTTGTGGCAATCGCAGGGGCGCTGTTAATCGGTGTGGTTGGCTTGGGAATCGTGCTCGCGCTGATTGTGCCGAAGATGGCGCGCAGCAAAGCGAATAGCAACAACGCTAATGTAGTGATCAGCGAACCGCCAAATTCCAATGCGAATTCACATACGGTAAATCCGAACTCCAATCTAAACAGCAATTCCTCTGCAAACGAAAACGCCGCCGTAACTGATGACGCCGCACCCCCGCCAACTGATACATCTGAGGTATTATCAGACCTTACGGATATCGAACATGAATGGACTGTCGCCAACATTAACGCTGACAAGCGCAAGTTGGAGTACATCCTGGCCGACGACTATGTCGGGACTGGGAGCGACGGCAAAAGTCAGGGAAAGGCCGAGTACCTTAGTACGATCGAGCGCGATACTACAATCGAAAAGTGGAACTTCGAGGATTTGAAAGTGGCATTACGTGGCGATCGTGCAACACTGACCGGTCGGATTAGAATTCAGATTAAAGGTCAGGAGGTCGTTTACAGTTTCATTGACAAATTTGTCTGGCGCGACGGGCGCTGGCAAGCGGTGGCTTCCGAGGTAGCGCAAGCCGAGTAAGTTCCGAGTTTCAAGTTTCAGGAAAAAGCGCTAAGAACCAAAGCACAAAGAACAAAGTACAAAAACACAAAGACCCAGGGACCAAAGACCAAAGACCAAATAATCATGTCCATCATAGGCGACGCAATCGAATCAACTAAAGCAATCATTCAAGGCATGGGTGTCACTCTCTCGTACATTCCCAAACGGAAGTGGACGGTGCAGTATCCCGAAGAACCGGTAACGATGCAGCCGCGCTATCGTGGTCAGCACTTGCTGCATGTCGATGAGTTGGGAAGAGAGAAGTGCGTTGCCTGTTTCCTTTGTGCGGCCGCTTGTCCTTCAGAATGTATCTACATCGTTGCCCGGGATGACCCCCGGCCTGCTGAGGAGCGTATCGGGGTGGACGAACGGTACGCCGAGGTTTACAACATCGATTACGGGCGCTGCATCTTTTGCGGCTATTGCGTCGAAGCCTGTCCAAAAGACGCCATCACGCACGGCTACAACTTCGAATTGTCAGTCTATAATCGCGCCGACCTCTTGAAGACGAAAGACGATCTGCTAATCACCAAACAGGTGCAGTCAAAAAACTACCGCGTTGCCTCGTCTACTGAAGATGTAGATTCCGAATACAAAGAGGTCTAGCTCGGGGAGATACAGAAGTGAAGGGTGAAAGCCGGGCTGAGCGCCTTGCTTTTGCCTTTTTGTTTTACCTGTTGCGATAGCGATGCCCTACCGTGAATTCCATTACCGCTGGGAATACCGGCTCAACTCGGATCCGGAACGCCTCTGGTCCTTCGTCGCTGACACCAATCGTTTTAATCGTGACACCGGCGTGCCCTCGATTGCCGAAGGGGAAACTCGGCAGCGCTTGCGAAACGCCCGCCGCCGCCTACGGCTTTCATTTTTGGGTTTGCCCGTCGAATGGGAAGAACAACCCTTCGAATGGATTCGTCCGGCGCGTTTTGGAGTTACACGAAAATACATCAAGGGTCCGGTTGCTGAGCTGCGAGTGCTCGCGGAGTTGACGCCACAAGCGGGCGGTGGCACGCAGTTAAGTTACCAGGTTTGGGCGCGTCCGAAATCGTTGCTGGGTTTCATAGTGATTCCTTTGCAGATCGGTCAGATCAGTGCGCGCAAGTTTGCCGCAGCATTCCGCCGTTACGATCAAGCTCTCGCAACTGAGATTGCTGCTGGTGACGCTGAAGCCGCACCCGAGCTTTCAGCCGTTGTTCGTGATCGGATCGGAAGTATTGAATCGCGTTTGGTCGCGGAAGGTGTTTCTGCGGAGGTCGCGCGGAGCCTGACGGATTTTGTTGAGCACGGAGATGATTTCTCCGTGGCACGAATCAGTCCTTATGTATTGGCGGACGAGTGGGGCGTGTCGCGCCGCGCAGTGCTGGAAGCATGTCTGCGCGCAACCCGCGCCGGCCTGCTCGATCTCCGCTGGGATCTGCTCTGTCCCCTTTGCCGCGGACCACAGGAGAGTGAGAGTTCGCTCAGCGACGTAAGCTCAAAAGTGCACTGTGAGACTTGTCGCATCGATTTCACAGTCAACTTCGATCGCTTTGTCGAGATCACATTTCGTCCTAATGCGTCCGTGCGCACCGTGGATGTAAAAAACTACTGCATCGGCAGCCCCCAAAGAACGCCGCACGTCGTCGCCCAACAATTACTGGCCGCGCATACCCACCGCGCGGTCTTGCTACCACTCGAGGAAGGCAGGTATCGCTTGCGCCTGCTGGAATTGTCAGGCGAGCGGTTGTTGACTATCGATGCGAATGGCGAGCAATCCGCGACGGTAAACGTCACGACTGATATTGGCGGGCCTGAGCTACATCTTTCTTCGCCGGCGAGCTTGAATTTGGAAAACGGCAGCGATGCCGAACATCTTTTCATCCTCGAGCGGCTCTCGTGGAGCGACCAGGCAGCTACTGCCGCCGAAGTAACTGCGCTTCAGATTTTCCGTGATCTCTTTTCCAGCGAGGCGTTGCGCCCGGGTGATCAAATCTCAGTGGGAACCCTGACGGTACTTTTCACTGACTTGAAAAATTCGACACGTCTCTATCGCGATATCGGCGATGCTACTGCCTTTGGTCGTGTGATGAATCACTTCGACGTCCTGAAACGCGCAATCGCCCAGGCCGATGGCGCCCTGGTGAAGACGATTGGCGATGCTGTGATGGGGGTATTTCGCAATCCGGCCTCGGCGCTAGCTGCAATGCTACAGGCGCAGGAAGAACTTGCCGTGCCGCCGGAAGGGACGGCTCCCTTAACACTGAAGGCGGGAATTCATATTGGACCCTGCATCGCCGTCACGCTAAATGAGCGGCTTGATTACTTTGGGTCCACGGTAAACATGGCGGCCCGGCTTGAGGGGCTCTCAACTGGAAATGACGTTGTGATTTCCGCTGCGGTCTACAAT
>DASSCX010000045.1:0-20689 GCA_035697425.1 Pyrinomonadaceae bacterium
AAGATGGGGCGAAAGATCAGGTTCTGCTTGGCATCACCGGCAGCGGCAAAACTTTTACTGTCGCCAGTGTAATCGAGCGTACCCAAAGACCTACCCTGGTCCTCGCTCACAACAAAACTCTCGCCGCTCAGCTTTACCAGGAATTCAAGTCGCTCTTTCCTGAGAACGCCGTCGAGTATTTCGTTTCTTATTACGATTACTATCAGCCTGAAGCATACGTTCCCGCTTCCGACGTCTACATTGAAAAGGAGGCGACGATTAATGACGAGATTGATCGTCTGCGCATGTCTGCCACGCGCGCCCTTTTCGAGCGCCGCGATGTGATCGTAGTGGCGAGTGTCTCCTGTATCTATGGTCTGGGCGATCCAGATGCCTACTACGGCATGCTGCTTTTTCTCGAGCCCGGCACGCGAATCTCTCGCGAGTTGCTGCTGCAAAAATTGGTAGAGCTGCAATACGAACGTTCGGACATTAATTTTCAACGCGGCACATTTCGCGTGCGTGGCGACGTCGTCGAAGTGTTTCCGAGTTATCAGGACCAGGCGCTGCGTATAGAACTCTGGGGCGAAGAGATTGATTCAATTTCGACGATCGATCCATTGCTGGGCGAAGTTTTGCAAAGGCATACTTCACGGATTCCCATCTATCCCAAAACTCATTACGTGATGCCGGGAAGCACCATCAAACGTGCTCTCAAGTCTATTCGCGAAGAACTCGACTGGTGGGAGCCGAAGTTGATCGCTGAAGGAAAGCTAGTTGAAGCGCAACGGCTCCATCAGCGAACAATGTTTGACCTCGAGCTGATCAAGGAGATGGGATTTTGTCGCGGCATCGAGAACTACTCCAGACACCTGACTGGGAAGAAGCCGGGCCAGCCGCCGCCCACGCTACTCGATTACGTTCCCCGCGACACGATCATGGTGATCGATGAATCACATCAATCCGTACCGCAGGTACGCGGCATGTTTGAGGGCGACCAGTCGCGCAAACGCACGCTCGTCGAATATGGATTTCGCTTGCCTTCCGCGATGGATAACCGACCTTTAAACTTTGCTGAGTTTGAAGCGCGGATTGGCCAGACTATCTATGTTTCGGCTACGCCAGGACCCTATGAGTTGACGAAGTCTGGCGGTGAAGTTATCGAACAGATCATCCGGCCAACCGGCTTGCTGGATCCGGAAGTAGAAATCCACCCGGTGAAAGGTCAAATCGATCACCTGCTGGAAGAATGCCGGCTGCGCGCAGAACGAAACGAACGGGTTCTCGTAACCACACTGACGAAAAGGATGGCTGAAGATCTCACCGAGTATTTTACGGAGGTGGATTTGCGCGTTCGTTATCTTCATTCTGATATTGAAACCCTCGAGCGAATCAAGATCCTGCGCGACCTGAGGCGCGGTGAGTTTGATGTCCTGGTGGGAATCAATCTCCTGCGCGAAGGCCTCGATCTACCCGAAGTCTCCCTGGTAGCGATTCTTGATGCCGACAAGGAAGGATTTCTGCGTTCCGAGCAATCGTTGATTCAAACGATCGGACGAGCAGCGCGAAACGTCTCTGGCAAAGCGATCCTCTACGCCGATCGCGTAACCGATTCGATGAAACGTGCGCTCGATGAGACGCGCCGGCGTCGTGAGATTCAAGCGGCCTACAACAAGGAGCAGGGAATTACACCGCGGACAATCGTGAAAGCCATCGAAACGAGTCTTATTACCGCGTCGGAAGCCGATTACTTCAAAGTGCCGCTGGATCTGGATGAGATGGAGGAATACACGGCGGCTAATATCGACGCCACCATCGCGCGCCTCGAAGGTGAAATGCGTGCCGCGGCCAAGCGTTTTGAATTTGAGAAGGCGGCGGAGTATCGCGATCGAATCAAGTATCTGCGCGAACGTGAGCTGCAGCTGACATAGATGGTCTTTGGTTTTTGGTCTTTGTCCTTTGAATTCTGATCCTAGCAAGACCTATTAGCTCAACACGCGCCAGCGAGCAAAGACCAAAGACCGAAGACCGAAGACTAAAGACCGAATCTGCATGCTGACCAAGTCCAACACTGACGAGATTCAATCCTATCTTTCCGACGCCAGCTACATGCAGGCCGGAAGCGCGGAGCGCGTGGTCTTCCCTCAAAGCACCGAAGAAGTGGCGGAGGTTCTAGCTCTAGCCACGCAACAGAACACGCCGGTAACGGTGTCGGGCGCCGGCACAGGGACAGTTGGCGGCCGCGTGCCTTTCGGTGGCATCGTCTTAGCGACTGACAATCTAAACCGTATTAAGAGTCTTGGCCATGACAAAGGTGGTGGTGGCCGCGCGGTCGTGGAAGCAGGTGTACTGCTCTGTAACTTACAAAGATTTGTTGAAGCGCAGGGTCTTTTCTATCCTCCCGATCCCACGGAGCGCGGTTGTTTCATTGGTGGGAATGTAGCTACGAACGCGTCCGGTGCTCGCACCTTTAAATATGGGCCCACGCGAAATTACATCGAACGACTAAAAGTGTGTCTGGCGACTGGGGAGATACTCGATCTGCGCCGGGGTCAGTTTCGCGCCGACTGTGCCAACCAAATCAAGATTCCTTTGTCGGCGCGTCACACGCTGGAGGCACAACTGCCTTCCTATCACATGCCTCATGTGCGCAAGAATGCTTCCGGATATTTCGTAGCGCCGGGTATGGATGTCGTCGATCTCTTTATCGGTAGTGAAGGGACCCTCGGCGTGATCAGCGAAGTTGAAGTCGCACTGATTCCGAAGCCGGAGTCGATCTTAAGTGGGGTAGTTTTTTTTAGTGCGAACGACAAACTCCTGGAATTTGTTAGCGAGGCCAGGACTCATTCGCTCGCCAACCGGGAGCGGCAGGAGCCAGGTAGGTTGGGGCCCTTGATGGATAAAGCACTCGAGGTAACCGACCGGCGCAAGCTTTCGCCCCCCGATGCGGGGAGCGGGCACCGCAGAAGACTAATCGATGCGCGCGCCTTGGAATACTTTGATCGAGAGTCTTTAGCATTCCTGCGACAGAAGTACGACTCGATTCCTGCGGCGGCAACAGGCGCCGTATTTTTCGAAGAGGAGATTACGGCGAGTTCAGAAGACGCGGTGATGAGCGAGTGGCTTTCGCTGCTGGAAAAGCACGAGGCTTTGATCGACGAATCCTGGTTCGCAGCGAACGAACCAGATCAGGTGAAGCTGCGCGAGTTCCGGCACGCCCTCCCCGTCCTTATGAACGAATGGTTTGCTCGCTACAACCAAAGAAAAATCTCGACTGATATGTCAGTGCCTGATGAAGAGTTCGCGGGGATGCTCGCCTTTTATGAAGAGTTGCTCGCAGCGAGCAAGCTGCGCTACACGATCTTTGGCCACATTGGTGACAACCATGTGCACGTGAATATCTTGCCGCGTGATGACGTTGAGGCAGCGCAAGGACGAGAGCTTTATTGGAAATTTGTACGCCACGCAGTGAAAGTGGGCGGCACAATTTCCGCCGAGCATGGCATCGGCAAACTCAAGCGAGAATACTTGCGCGAACTGTACGGTGAGAAGCATCTGCGGGAGATGGCAGCACTGAAGAAGGCATTCGACCCGGCTGGGATTTTAGGACGGGGGAACATAATTTCGGAGACATATCTCGATTAGTTTGAGCTTTGACCTTGGTGCTTTGAACTTTGTTCGCTAATCAGCCTTACCTCTTTCATCATAAGCAGCTGAGGTAGTACAAAAGAACAAAGTTCAAAGTACAAAGACCAAAGTACAAAAGGCTTCAACTGCAAAGATCAAGAATCAGGTAGGCACCTTGTTCAATTTCACCACCGCTGGCGAATCACACGGTCGCGCGCTCGTCGCGATTGTTGAAGGTTTGCCTGCTGGCCTGCCCATTTCAGTTGACCAGATTAATCAGGAATTGAAGCGCAGGCAGTGGGGATATGGCCGCGGCGGCCGCATGAAGATCGAACTGGATGCGGTAGAAATTTTGAGCGGCGTGCGCCATGGTCTTACGCTCGGTTCACCGTTGTCCATGATCATTAATAATAAGGACTGGGAAAACTGGTCCGACGTTATGGCTACCGAGCCACGTCAATTGGCAACAGAAAAAGCGCGCAGTGTGACCCGACCTCGACCTGGGCACGCTGATTTGTCAGGCGGTCAAAAGTTTGCCGCACGCGATCTGCGAAATGTCCTCGAGCGAGCGTCGGCGCGTGAAACCGCTTCGCGAGTAGCTTGCGGCGCCGTTGCGAAACAATTGTTAGCCGCGTTCGGCGCTGAAGTGCGCAGTCATGTGATTCAGCTTGGGGGCATTCCGGAAAGGCCTTTTGAGTTGACTTTCGATCAGATAGCCGCCATTCCGGACGACGCACCGCTACGCTGTGCTGACACGGTCATGCAGCAGAAGATGATCGCAGCAATCGATCAGCAGCGCGAAGCGGGCGACACACTAGGCGGCATTTTCGAGATCGTTGCCCGGGGAATTATTCCCGGTCTGGGTTCGCACACAGCCTGGGATCTGAAACTTGATGGTCAATTAGCGCAAGCAGTCATGTCTATCCCAGCAGTGAAGGCCGTTGCAATTGGAGCAGGAAGCGAAGCCAGTAGTTTGCCTGGTTCTGAAGTTCACGACGAGATTGCTTACAACAGTGAAACGAAAGACTTCATTCGCGAAACAAATCGCGCCGGAGGCTTGGAGGGCGGCGTAACCAACGGCGAAGAGATTCGCATTCGTGGTCACATGAAACCGCTTTCTACGTTACGCAAGCCGTTAAGGTCAGTGGATATCGCAACCAAAGAGGAGCAGTCCGCGGCTTTTGAGCGCTCGGATATTACCGCGGTCCCGGCCGCCGGAGTCATTGGTGAAGCCATGGTCGCCTTAGTGCTCGCGGGTGCCATGCGCGAGAAATTTGGCGGCGATAGTCTCGGCGAGATGCAGCGCAACTTTGAAGGTTACCGCGAACAGTTGCGAGGGTATTAACGGATCGCGGGCGTCTCGCCCGCAACTGAGCGGGGAGCGCAACCCGGGTTGGGGAGGTCTCCAAAGGGTGCGCGCCTGCGGCGCGTTGCGGGCGTCTCGCCCGCGATCCAAATTGTTCCTGAGTTATTATTCAAGCATCGTTCGTCGTAAAATCGACATCGTAGGCAGTCCCAATTGAGTGGCTGACTGTTCTAAAGCGGAAATAAATATGGCTTTAATGCAAATCGTAACCTGGCCAAACCCGATTCTCGACGAACCGGGAGAGCCGGTTATGAAGTTTGATGACGATCTGAAAAAGCTCGTCAGCAATATGTTTGAAACTATGTATGCGGCGCCGGGCGTTGGCCTGGCAGCAGTGCAGGTTGGTGTACCCAAGCGACTGTTTGTGATGGACTGTTCCGGTGGCAAGGATCCCGACCAACGAATTGTGATGATCAATCCCCAAGTGATTCATGTTGAGGGCAATCAAAACGGTGAAGAAGGTTGCCTCTCCTTTCCCGGAATCTTCACACCTGTTGAACGAAGTCTGCGAGCAATTGTGCGAGCACATGATATCAACGGTAATGAATTTGAACTTGATGACACTGAATTGACCGCGCGCTGCATGCTGCATGAAACGGACCACTGCGACGGAATCGTGTTTCTAAACAAGATGACCCCGTTGAAGCGCGAGCTGGCGAAGCGAAAGATTAAGAAACTGCAGAAGGCAGGGAAATGGTGAGGAAGTGGTCAGTAGCCAGAAGGCAGTGGGCAGTGGACACTCACTTCTAGTACGAAAACCCAGGGTTTGATGATTTCGTGTCGTTTCCTGTGATTTCGTGGATCGCTTTCTGACAGCATATAAATACGAACCACGAAATCACACGAATAACACGAAATACTTCACGCTGGTGTCAATCTTTGCTTTCTTCGCCGCTCACTGACTAACAGTCCACCCTCTTTCTGCTAGTATAAGAAAAACAATTTTAGGAGCCTAAGATGCCAACCGAATTTCGTAATGAACCGTTTACTGACTTCAGCAAGCAAGAGAATGCCAATGCGATGCGCGTCGCCCTCGCGAAAGTTAAGAGCGAGTTGGGTCGCGAGTATCCGCTCGTGATTGGCGGCGAACGGATCAAGACTGACGGCAAACTCGACAGCATCAATCCTGCCAATCGCACCGAAGTTGTCGGCCGGTTTCAAAAAGCCACGAAAGAATTGGCTACACGCGCTGTCGAAGCGGCTTATGAAACGTTCCAAACCTGGAAAAAGACCAGCCCTCAAGAACGTGCGAATCTTTTGTTTCGCGTCGCAGAGATTTTGCGCGAACGAAAACATCAGTTGTCCGCCTGGATGATTTATGAAGTTGGTAAGACCTGGCCTGAAGCTGACGGCGACACCGCTGAGGCGATCGATTTTTGTGAGTTCTATGCCCGCGAGATGCTGCGCTACGCTGGACCGCAACCGCTGACAAATATTCCGGGCGAAAACAATCGCCTGGAATACATTCCTCTTGGCGTCGGCGCAGTGATCCCCCCGTGGAATTTCCCCCTCGCAATCATGGCCGGAATGACCTCGGCTTCCTTTGTCACCGGCAATACCGTCGTACTTAAACCTTCTTCCGACGCACCCACAATCGCTTACAAGTTTTTTGAAATACTCGAGGAAGCGGGACTGCCTCCGGGAGTTGTTAACTTCATGACAGGATCAGGCGCAGAAGTTGGTGATGTTGTCGTTGACCATCCCAAAACTCGTTATGTCGCGTTTACCGGTTCCAAGGAAATCGGTTTGCGCATTAACGAGCGTGCCGCTAAACCGCAGTCGGGACAGATCTGGATCAAGCGCGTCGTTGCTGAGATGGGCGGCAAAGACGCGATCGTGGTTGCCGCCGACGCGAACCTGGATGAAGCAGCGACCGGGATCGTGCAATCTGCTTTCGGGTTCCAGGGTCAGAAGTGTTCGGCGTGCTCGCGCGCAATCATCGATGCACAGGTTTACGAACCAATGCTGGAAAAAATCGTCGCGAAGACCGCCCAGATAAAAGTAGGCGACCCTTCGGACACAGCAACAGCGATGAGCGCGGTTATCAATGAGAAAGCATTCCGCACGATCACCGATTACATTGAAAAGGGCAAAGCCGAAGGTGGGCGGGTTCTCGCCGGCGGCGGCTCGGATGGCGAGCAGGGCTTCTTTATTGAACCAACAGTCATTGCTGATGTGAAGCCAGGCGACACGATTGAGCAACAGGAGATCTTTGGGCCGGTGCTGGCAGTGATCAAGGCGAACGACTTTGATGACGCATTAAAAATTGCTAACGATACAGAGTTTGGTTTGACCGGTGCACTCTATAGCGCCGACGAGGCCAAACTCGACCGGGCGCGAGAGGAATTTCACGTCGGCAACTTGTATCTGAATCGCAAATGTACGGGGGCCTTGGTTGGGGTTCATCCGTTTGGCGGCTTCAATATGTCGGGCACTGACTCAAAGGCCGGCGGCCACGATTACCTTTTGCTGTTCATGCAGGCCAAGTCGATCGCAACCAAAATTGGGGCAACGACCAATGCTCGGGAGAAGAGTGCCGCTAGCTAGCATTTCTAAGAACCTCTCGCTCTGACAGATTGTGCGCATCGTCTTCATGGGAACGCCGGAGGCTGCCGTGCCGAGTTTGCGGCGCGTGGTTGAAGCGGGTCATGAAGTCGTCGCAGTCTGGACCCAGCCCGATAAACCAGCCGGAAGAGGTCACAAGCTTACAGCGTCACCAGTAAAACTTGCCGCTGCACTTCTCGGTCTTAAAGTTCACCAGCCGTCGAAGATTAGAACTCCCGAAGCCAAGAGCTTGTTCGCAAGTCACCAGGCGGATCTGGCAATCGTAGTTGCCTACGGCAAGATTCTGCCTACTGAGTTCCTGCGAGCGCCGCGGCGCGGTTGCATCAATGTTCACTTCTCTCTGTTGCCCCATTATCGCGGCGCGGCGCCCGTTAACTGGGCAATCGTCAACGGCGAGCAGCAAACCGGCGTAACGACAATGATCATTGAAGAGGAGTTAGATTCCGGACCGATCCTGTTGCAGAAGGCGACTGAGATCGAGGAGGGAGAAACTGCACCGCACCTGATGTTGCGTCTAGCTGATATGGGCGCGGAATTGCTCGCCGAGACGCTGAAACAACTTGATGAGATTAGGCCCCAGCCGCAGCAACACGCAGATGCCTCCTTTGCTCCGGTACTGAAGCGCAGTGATGGGTTGATCGATTGGACGAGGAGCGCGGCCGCAATCGAGCGGAGGGTTAGAGGCTTCCAACCCTGGCCTAATGCATACACTCATCATAACGGCAGCCGTATTGTCATCTGGCGAGCTGCGGCCCATCGATCAACAGATCAACTGGCGGCTGCCGGAGAGGTAGTTGAGGCTGCAGGCGATAATCTCGTAGTGAGGTGTGGCAAAGAAACCGCGCTGCGCCTGCTTGAGATCCAACCCGAAGCTAAACGGCGCATGAAGGTGCGCGATTACCTGAACGGTGCCCAGCTTGAACTCGGCGCGAGATTTCAGTGAACAAGGTCGCCACAAAGACTTCTTCCAAACAACGTAACTCGGTGTCTCCAGCGCGCCTCGCCGCGTTTGAGATTTTGCGTCGCGTTGCCCACGGGGGATACGCCTCCGTTCTGCTTGCGGCACGAGCCGAGGAACTCGAAGCAAGAGATCGAGCGCTCACGCACGAACTGGTCATGGGTGTGCTGCGGTTTCAATTATGGCTGGATCTATCGATCGAATATTTTGCCGGACGTTCAATTACGGAACTCGACCTTGCCGTTAGGCTTGCGTTGCGACTAGGTCTTTATCAACTTCGTTTCCTAACACGCATCCCTCACTCGGCGGCCGTTAATGAGTCTGTAAGTCTCGTTCGTCGAGGGCACGTGCGCTCGGCGGATGGTTTTGTTAATGCGGTGTTGCGACGCGCGACGCGCGAGCTTGAATATGATCCGGCGACGGGAATCGAAGATCCACTTCAGCGACTAACCGTTTCTACGTCACATCCGCGTTGGTTAATTGAGCGTTGGGTTGCCGCTTTCGGACTCCCGGAAACCGCGGCTTTGGCAGCCGCAAATAATGAACCCGCTCCGCTCGTTTTTAGAGTCGTTCGGCGCGACGCCGCGGCAGATATCTTGCAACAGCTACGCGATGCCGGCGCTACGCTGGAAGCTTCTCAGATCGCCGAGGGTGCCTGGCGAATTCAGGGAGGCGGAGAACTGGGACTGAAACTGGCTAGAGAAGGCAAAATTTACTTCCAGGACGAGGCTTCGCAGTTAGTCGCGCAGGTCGTGGCACCGCATCAGGGGGATACGGTGCTTGATGTCTGTGCAGCGCCGGGAAGTAAGGCGAGCCAGCTGGCTAGTTCACAGGCTCAGATTATTGCGGGGGACAAACATCTATACCGCCTCAAGACGGTTAGAGAAACATTTCAAGCCCACGGTCTCGCAAATGGGCGCTGTCTGGTTTTGGATGGGGAATCCGGTTTACCATTTCGCGATCGTAGTTTTGAACGAGTTCTCGTGGATGCGCCGTGTTCCGGAACCGGCACGCTACGGCACAACCCGGAGATCCGCTGGCGCATCTCAGCCCCGGATATCCTGGAATTGTCGAATCGCCAGCGCCAAATCCTGACTAATGCGTCGCTGGTAGTTAAGCCTGGGGGTCGCTTGGTTTACTCAACATGTTCGGTTGAGCCTGAAGAGAATGAAGTAGTAGTGCGGGCTTTTGCCGAGCGCAGCATCGAGTTCGAGCCAATAACATTAGCAGTCAACGAAACGCTGCTGACTCCCCAAGGTGCCGCGCGAACCTGGCCACAACGCCACAACACGGATGGGTTTTTTATCATGGCTTTTACGCGCAAGCGCTGAGGGCACCCACAGAAAGCCTGCTTGCGACTCGTGATAGCCGATGTTAGACTTCGCCGCTTGGTTGAGCCGAGGTTGATCGCTTAACGGAGTCCGACTAAATAGTGAGTTTTGCACTTCAATCGCTTTCAGCGCTACGCCGCCTTGGCATCGTAGTATTGCTGGCGATTGCTTTTCTGTTTGGGCTTGCTACGACGGTCTATTTGTCACTGCGAAGTCCGGAAGTAACGGTGCCTGAGGTCGTGGGAAAAGATCGTTACGAAGCGGAAAAGATACTGGCTCAAGCTGATCTAAATTTCCGCGTTCGGGCCACGCGGCCGAGCAACCAAGTTACGGCAGATACTGTTTTGTTTCAGTTGCCGCGCGCGGGCGAGGTAGTGAAAGTAGGCCAGACGGTCGCGATGGATATCAGCCGCACCACGTTGGCCGGAGAGGCGTCCGAGGCGGATGCGACTGATAAGAAACTCGAAGAAGAGAAGGCCGCCAACGCGAACGCAAATGCAAAGGCCCGGAATCTAAACGAAAACAGACCACGGCGTAACAGAAACACAAACGCAAACAAGAACACCAACGAAAACGACAATGCTGACTCGGGGACGAATCGGAACGGTAATGCTAACAGCGGGCGCGGGAATACAAACAACGCAAATTCAATAACCAATCGCCCCATTAACAACGGAAACACAAATTCGGGCCGCAACACAAATCAGCGAAATACAAACCAAAACGACAACCGGCGCCCGGTGATTGCCAAGCCGTCACCCAAACCGCCTGCCGTCAGGTCAAACGACAATCGTTAAGCTAATGGTTAACGGTCGCACAATTGAAATAGCTCCGTCGATTTTGTCGGCAGATTTTGCGCGCCTGGGCGAGGAGATCGCGGCGGTCGAACGGGGCGGCGCTGGGATTTTGCACGTTGACGTAATGGACGGTCACTTTGTGCCGAATATTACGATTGGCTTGCCAGTCGTCAAATCTCTGGCCGCGGCGACCCGATTACCTATTGATGCGCATCTGATGATTTCGGAGCCAGGACGTTATGCCGAACAATTCGTGGCTGCGGGCGCGAAAATGGTCTCGGTGCACGTCGAGGCCGATGCCCACTTGCACCGCACCTTAATGGCGATTAAGGGAGCCGGGGCGCAAGCCGGGGTAGCGATCAACCCGGCCACGCCGCTAAGTGAACTCGAGGAAGCGATAGGGTTCGCGGACTACATTTTAATTATGTCCGTCAATCCTGGTTTCGGCGGACAACGCTTCATTAACCCGGCGCTCCAAAAGGTACGACGACTGCGGCAGATGCTTGATGAGCGCAGGCTGAATGTCAGAATCGAGATTGATGGCGGTATCGATCTGAATAACATCGCTGAAGTTGTTGCCGCTGGCGCCGAGATTTTGGTTGCCGGATCGGCAATTTTTGGCGCAGCTGATCCGCAGGAAGCAACTCGCCTGATGCGCGAAGCAACAGTAGAGTGGGTCTAGGGGATTGGCGATTGCCGATTTGAGATTGCCGATTGGCGTCTTTGGGATCACAAGGGTCAAACGCCGGGGTACTAACATTCGGGATTCGAATTGCCATTCAGGCTTCGTTAATTGATCAATCGGCAAGCGCCAATGGGCAATTGCCAATCTGTTAGGGGTTGGAGGATTTACATGCGAGTTCGTTTTATTTCGCTGACGGCACTCTGCGTCGCACTTGTTTTCTGTATTGCTAATAATACTTTTGCCCAAGGCGGCATTAAGACCAGCGAATTGTCGCCCGTGCAAAGACTCGAGGTAATGAGATCCAAGCTAGAGTCGCTGCGGCGATCGCTGGGGAGCGCCATAAATTCACTTCCCGCCAAGAGTGCTGACAAAGATAAACCGAATCCTGACGACCCGCGCGAGCGTCTTCGCGGTTTGGACAAGGAAGTCGGGTCAATCCTTTCCGAAGTTAACGACATTCGGGGCAAGCAGGATCGCGCCGAGCGTTACGATACGATCGTTTTGGAGCGACTGGAGACTTCGGTCGCTGATGTCGATGTGCGCGTTCAGGCTGGCTTGCAGGCAACAGCAGGAGCCCGTAGCGCCTCAGCTAACACCGCCACATCTTCCAAGAAAAAGAAAAAAGGTAAGTTTTTGGGCTTATTCGGCGGTGGCGGCGATGAGAAGTATGCCGAGTTGACGGGCACCGTCGCCCCAGGCCGCGATCGGGTTTTGTTTGAGGAAGCGGCCAAGCAGGTTCGAAAGGGAAGCCATGAAACGGGCCGTTTGCTTTTCACGACGATTATCAACACCTATCCCGATTCACCGTTTCTATCGCTGGCCAAGCTCGCTATCGCCGATTCTTTTTATCTTGAGGGTACAACCAGCGCTCTGATTCAAGCGGCGCAGGCGTATCAGGACTGGCTTACTTTTTTTCCTACAGATCCGCTAGCGGACGACGCAATGCTTAAAGTTGCCGAGGCCGAAATGCGTCAGATGGGTCTGTCGGATCGCGACATCACTCATGCCCGAAAGGCAGAACAGCGGCTCAAGGTCTTGTTGCAGCAGTTTCCTCAATCGAAGTTGAAACCTTATGTGCAGGAGCGTTTGAACGAGGTTCAGGAAAATCTGGCGATGCATAACCTGCAAATCGGCAATTTCTATTACAAGGTCAAATACGAAACGAAAAAAGGCGGACTCAAGGGGGCCCAGTCTCGCTTCAAAGAGATAGTGGAAAAGTATCCCAACTTCTCCTATATGGACGAGGTGTTGTTTCGCTTAGCGACTACGTATCAGCAAGAGGAAGAACCAGACGAAGCTGCGAAGTACTATCAACAGTTGCTTCGCGATCATCCCAATAGTGAGTTCGGTGACAAGGCACGGGATCAGTTGAGCATTATCGGGGCTCCGATTCCGGAGCCAGATCCCGCTCGGAAAAATGTGGTTGTGCCGGAGCGCCCGGGTTTTATGGGCAGCTTGATGCAGGAGATTACCGGCCGAGCAAATGTTAATACCAGCCGCGATGGCATCTTGATTAGCCGCGACAGCAAGGAAGGCAATGGCGATCTTATTGACGAGGCGCTGAAATACAACGGGGAGTTACCTGCCAGCACCACGCCTATAGCGCCGGTGCAGCGCACTAATCGTCCTGAGAAGAAATCTGAAGCACCTGTCGGCGCGGCGGCTGTCCAACCTACCCCGGCTCCTCAGCCATAACCGCCAACTCAGTCTGTTCTGGTACGGCCCGCTGTTAATTCGGCAGGCCGTTTCTTTTTACTGCACTTTCCCAGAATGAATAAGACTGGTATTTTGAAGCAGCAAAGCGTGAGGAGTGGCGAGTGACTTCACAAACCGGATTGCCTTACACAGTGGAAAGCGAGTTGGTGCGCCGGCACAAGGCGGCAGCTACGACCGTTATGGGTTTGCTGGTCGCCACCGTTCTGCTGTGCGTAATTGCCTATCTGAGTAAGCGTTTTGTTACACCACAAAACAATCCCTCTCTCGACATAGCGGTCCGAATCACCATCATGATTTTTGGCTTAGGTTCAATTGTGCTTCGGCGTACA
Organism: Pyrinomonadaceae bacterium; assembly: GCA_035697425.1. Lineage (GTDB taxonomy): Bacteria > Acidobacteriota > Blastocatellia > Pyrinomonadales > Pyrinomonadaceae > PSRF01. The sequence continues at coordinate 13,354 of DASSCX010000045.1, forward strand.
CGATTCGCCACAATGCGCCTTCAGGATATTGGTGCTTTGGGTGGCGCTTCAGCCTTGTTGAAAACCCTTGAGAAGACGACGCTGCAAGTGGCGTTGATAGGGGCTGTGCTTTCAGTGCTCGGCTTTGCCGCCACGCTGATCACTGGCAATGACTTCTACACTTACGGCGCCGGCCTCATCGCCATCGTGATCCTGCTTTATTGCTATCCCACCAAGACGTCCTGGATACGAACGATTCAGCGATTCGCGCGTACTGAGGATGAGCCCAAGTCCACAGTTCTCGCCCTCGACTAGCTCCTTCCTGACAGATTCACCCCCAAAACTCCCGTAATCCAGCCGTAAACTTCGCATTTGCCAAACTTGTTGATCCCGGTGGGTGGATTTTGGTACCTTCTTAGTGACGATTTCTGACCTTCCGGCCCCGGCAAGGTCCAGCACCCAACAGCCCTTCCTCCGGGCCCTGAGCCTCGCAACCCGCAATCCCGTTGCCGGGCACGACAAGTCTTACTCATGAAGGTTCTCCGCAATAATCGACACGCGTTGACGTTTGCTCGAATCGTACCCCGGGCACTCGGAAGTCTCTCTCTGATTGTGTTTGTCTCCACTTCAATCGCCTCAGCGCAATCGCTAGCGCCGCGCCCCATGGCCCGCCTCATCAGCGGATCGGCAAGCGAGTCAATGCCTCGACGGATCGCCGGGAGCGGCGCCGCGAGTTTTACCTCGAGTGCTCCGGTCTCCCCATCGATTGCGGAAGCGACTACGCCTGAACAGCGTGCTTTTCTAGCGACCAATGAATTGCGCTTGCGGAACGGGTTAGCCCCACTGGATTGGGATCCGGAACTCTGCGTCATCGCGCGACGACACTCGCGCAACATGTCAGTCCTCGGTTTCTTCTCACACCAGACGCCTGAAGGTTTACGCTTGCGAGACCGGGCACGATTGGCGGGAGTTCGTTATCGCGTGATCGCGGAAAACATCGCGTATAATCAGGGCTTCGAAGATCCGGGGGCCTTTGCCGTTGAGCGCTGGACGATCTCTGCCGGCCACCGTGCGAATCTTCTCAGCAGTGAATTTCGCGCTTCGGCAGTGGGAAGTTTTATCGCTCCCGACGGCACCGTTTTCCTGACCCAGCTTTTCATTCTGCGCTGAACGCCGAACAAGATGGTAACAGGCGGCTGGCGCGCAACGTCAGCCGCCTTTTCTTGTGATCACCAGCCCGCTCTCCACTCCATCATTTGCCAAGGTCAATCTCAGCCTGCGCATCCTGGGCAAGCGCCCGGATAATTATCATGAAATTCAAACAGTGCTGCAGGCTGTATCGCTCCACGACAGTCTCGACTTTGTTAAGACCTTGGGTGGACCTATTGCTTTTACCTGTGACGATGCAACAATTCCCGTCGACGATAGCAATCTCGTAGTTAGGGCAGCAAAGGCTCTGCGGGAACGGTTTCAGGTTGAGAGTTCGTGCCGGATTCACCTATGGAAGAGAATCCCGGTGCAAGCGGGGCTTGGGGGCGGGTCTTCAAATGCGGCAATTACGTTGCTGGCGCTCAGGCGGCTGTGGCAACTTCCCGCCACTAGGCACGACCTGCTTGAGATAGCGGCCACGCTCGGCGCGGATGTGCCGTTCTTTATCGAAGGCGGATGTGCGTTGGCGACTGGTATCGGTACCAAACTAACGGCGCTTCCGGATCTGCCGCAGCAACGGCTATTGGTCGTTACTCCGGCTGTGACAGTGTCTACCGCGATTGCCTACGAAGCGTTCAAAGCACCTGCCTTGACAACATCCGAGTCCGTCTCTATCCTTGCTATTTCGCGTACACAGGCTATTTTTTCTGATTCGAAACAATGGGTACTGTGTGATCATTTAGAGAATGATTTCGAGCGAGTGATCTTTGATATGGAGCCTGAGATTCGGGGCGTGAAGGACGCACTGATTCAGGAGGGCGCTCGTTGCGCTTTGCTCGCTGGCAGTGGTTCGAGCGTCTTTGGTATCTTTGAGAGCGATGAGCTGCTCAGAAGCGCCGCTCATTCCTTGAAACAGGAAAGCAGTTGGCGAATCTTTTCTTGTGTTACTCTGTCGCGCGACGAATATTTACGCGCGTTGAATTCTGCTAATCCTGGGCGTTGAACGAAGGATTCTGATACTGGGGCGTAGCCAAGTGGTAAGGCACCGGTCTTTGGAACCGGCATTCGTAGGTTCGAATCCTCCCGCCCCAGCCAATCATTACATTTCGAGTTTTGAGTTCCGGGTCTCGCAGTCTGCCTAACTCGAAACTTGAACCGCGAAACGCGAAACCTCCTATGAGCACAACTGGCGGCATCAAGGTTTTTTGCGGCAACGCAAACCCAAAGTTAGCGGAAGAGATAGCGAAACACCTTGGCTGCGATATGGGGCGGGCGTTCGCGGAACGCTTTTCCGACGGCGAGTTTAACTTTCAGATCGACGAGAACGTTCGCGGCGGCGATGTTTTCATAGTGCAGCCGACTTGCCCGCCGACTGACGCGCACTTGATGGAGCTGTTGGTGATGCTCGACGCATTTCGCCGCTCCTCCGCCGAACGAATCACGGCAGTGATTCCTTATTACGGTTATGCGCGTTCAGATAAGAAAGACCGTCCGCGCGTGCCCATTTCGGCACGACTTGTCGCCAACCTGATCACCGTTGCCGGCGCTGATCGTTTGTTGACGATGGATTTGCACGCCGCACAGATTCAAGGGTTCTTTGATATTCCCGTCGACCACCTTTATTCCGCGCCGGTCATGATTGGGTACTATCAGGACAATCCGCTGCCGAACCTGACAGTGGTTGCTCCTGACACCGGTGGTGCGGAAAGAGCACGCGCCTACGCTAAGCGGCTGGATGCAGAACTGGCGCTTTGCGACAAGCGACGCGAAAAGGCTAACGTTGCGGAAGTAATGAATGTGGTTGGCGACGTCCGGGGTCGGAGTTGTTTGATTGTCGACGACATGTGCGACACGGGCGGTTCGCTCACCAAAGTGGCGAAAGCATTAAAGGAAGCCGGTGCGGGACGAATTCACGCGTGTTTTACGCATCCGGTACTCTCCGGCAGTGCCATTGAAAAGTTGGCTGAGTCAGAGATTGAAAAGATAATCGTTACGAATACGATTCCGCTACGCGATCACGCGTGCGAATTGAAAAAGATAAAAGTACTTAGTATCGCGCCGCTTCTGGCGAAAGCGATCAAGTCGATCCATGAGGAAACCAGCGTTTCCTCGCTCTTCGTATGAAGGGCAAACACTGATGGCTTAAAAAGAAGACCATCAGCGACCGGCAGCAATTGCCGATTGCCAATTTCCAATTGCCGATTTGGCACTTTCTCAAGCTTTGTGGCTTCACAGAGATTGAATCGCCAATCGGCATTTGGCAATCGCCAATCGGAAATGTGTTGGGTCGCTGAACGTCTGTATGAGGAGTGACTATGGCTGAGCACGAAGAGATAACGATCAAGGCCAAGGTGCGTGATGGGCGTGGTAAGAACGACGCCCGCAGAACGCGCCGCGAAGGCCTGGTTCCCATTACCATTTACGGCGGCGGTGGGGAAACAGTTGCTGCTGCCGCGCCATTGAGCGCGCTGGCCGCGGTGCTGCGCTCCGAAGCCGGTCGTAACACGATCTTCACTTTGGACGTTGAAGGTGTGGGCCTAAGCGAAGTGATGTTTCACGAACGGCAGATTGATCCGGTGCGCGGCCGTTTGGTGCACGCCGACTTCCAGCGTCTGGTAAAGGGTCAGAAGATTGAAGTTACTGTCCCGCTGCGCCTCGTCGGCGAGCCAGTGGGCGTTCGAGAAGAGGAGGGCGTGCTCGAGCAGATCATGCGCGAACTCGAGATTCGCTGCCAGCCGCGCGAGATTCCTGATTCGATTGATGTCGACGTATCTAACCTGGGCGTGCACGACGTGCTTCACGTTTCGGATATTCCCGTGGGCGACAATATTGAGATCCTTAACGACGCTGAAGCGGTTGTGGCCACGATCGGCATCGTGAGAGAGGAACCCGTGGCGGCGCCTGTGGTTGAAGAAGAAGTCGCGGCTGAGCCGGAAGTAATCGCAAAGGGCAAGAAGGAAGAAGAGGGCGAAGAAGAGCCGAAGAAGAAGGAATAGCAACATTGCCGATTTCCGATTGGCGAATGCCGATTGGTGTCTGGTGGCGTCGCGGGTCATTTGGTTTGTGGAAGTATCCACAGATGCTTCTGGTTGCAGAAAACAAAATTGGCATCGGCAATTGCCAATTGGCAATCACTAAATGTTTCTCATCGTAGGACTCGGGAATCCCGGCGCTGACTATGAATGGTCCCGCCACAATCTCGGGTTCATGTTGATTGACAAGCTGGCTGGTGAGGCCGGCATTGATTGTAAGCGGCGAGAATGTCAGGCACTCGTCGGCCGAGGTGAGGTTGAAGGCGTAACTGTAAAACTCGTTAAGCCGCAGACCTACATGAACCTGAGCGGACTCACCGTCGCTTGTTTGGTGACAAAGCACAAGCTTCAAGAACCAGGCAAGCACTTGATAGTGATTAGTGACGACCTGGCACTGCCGTTCGGCCGGATTCGCATTCGCGAACGCGGCTCGGCCGGGGGTCACAACGGGTTGAAGTCGATCATCGCCAGCCTCGGCACCAATGAATTCACGCGCTTGCGGCTGGGCATTCAACCTGAACATCCGCTCGCTGATTCAAAACGTTTTGTACTCGATTCGTTTCCGCGAGCTTCGCGTACAGAAGTTGAGAAGATGATCGAGAGAGGCGTTGCTGCGCTGCGCTGCATTTTGCGCGACGGTGTTTTGAAAGCAATGTCGGAATACAACTCGTGAATCGTGAATCGTAAAAGGTCAGAACGGCCTCGATTCAAAGTTCACGATGCACAATCACGATTCACGATTTACGATTTACGAAAACAACAACCTTCTTGCTTCATCGCTGAACGATGAGGCTGGACATCCATAAGGAGGATGATTTTGGCAACACCAAGGCAATACGAAGTAGTCTTTATCGTCGATCCCGGCGCGGACGACGAAGAGGTTTCCCGCCTCACTGAAAATCACAAACAGATTATTACCGACCAGGGTGGCACCGTCACCAAGGAAGAGAGCTGGGGCAAGCGGCCTTTGGCTTACGAGATTCTGCATCACACGGATGGAAATTTTGTGCTGTTGGAGATTGAGGGCTCGGGTCGTGAGATCGCTGAGCTCGAACGACGTATGCGAGTTAACGATCGCATCATTCGTTATCTGACGGTGCGCGTGGACGAAGATCGTCGGCGTGCGGAAAAGTTCAAACAGCGCCGCGCCCGCAAAGCCGAAAAACGTCCGAGCGGAGTTGGGCACAATCGCAGCAATGCTGCCCCAGAGTTTGCGGGTGACGAGAACCGGGAATAGGAGAAACAGATGTCTAGTAACTACGAAGAACGCTCGCGCGGCTACAACGGTGATGATGATATGGAGCGGGGGCGGCCGATGGGCCGCGGCGGTCGCCGCATGCACCGGCGCCGCGTTTGCCGCTTTTGCATGGAGAAAGCTGATCTGATCGACTTCAAAGACGTCAGGCTGCTACAGAACTATATTCCCGAACGCGGCAAAATCATTCCCCGCCGCATCACCGGCAATTGCGCCATCCATCAACGCATGCTTGCCGAAGCAATCAAACGAGCACGCAATATCGCGCTGCTTCCATACTCAACGGATTAAGGAAGGAAGCGATTATGGCACACACAAAAATCCTTTTACGTGAAGATGTAGACGATCTCGGCGCCCGCGGCGAGATCGTCAGAGTCAAAGCCGGCTACGCGCGCAATTATCTGTTGCCGCGGAAGCTGGCAGTTGAAGCGAATGTCGGCAACGTCAAACAGATCGAGCGCGAACGTGAACTGCTTTTGAAAAAGGCGGCGACTGAGCGGGCCACCGCCGATGCCCAGGCAGAGCAAATGCGCAATCTCGTGCTGACGTTCGAGCGCAAAGCTGGAGAACAAGGCGCGCTCTACGGTTCCGTGACTTCGATGGATATCGCTGAAGCGTTGCAGCAGCGCGGTTACGAAGTTGATCGTCACCGCTTGCACTTGCGGGAGCCGTTGAAGCGCCTGGGCGACTTCACAGTGCCTCTCCGTCTGCATCGCGACGTATCGGTTGACCTGCAAGTGAAAATCGCTCCGGAAGGCGAGCTGATCGTTGGTCACATGACGCCAGAGCAGGAAGCTGAACTCGCCAAACAGACCGAAGCCGCGAAGGCAGACGATAACGCTGAAGCGACAGAGTAGATAAAACCACAACCAATCAGTTCACTGGGCGGCCGTTTGTTGGCCGCCCTTTTGATTTCAAAGCAGAACACCGCGAACAGAATTGATCTTATTAGTGGCGGCTGCTCCCGTATTTAGTGGTTGGTTTGTCGTGAAAGATCCGTTACCAAGAAACCAACCACAAAATAACACTAAAAGCCACGAATCAAGGCTGGGTACTAATAACACAACCGCATTTTTGGTCGCCTGCGAGCGCTGTAGTATATTCCGTGATGTTGTTGGTCAACTATCAGCGTCATCCGTTTTTCAGCATACCTAAACATTCGCTTCTAAATATTCATGGCAGCAACTGAGCAATCACTCGAACGCGCTTTACCAAACAGTGCCGAAGCTGAACGCGCCATCCTCGGCGGCATCGTGCTCGACAACAGTTTGATTAGCCAGGCAATCGAACTGATAAAACCCGAAGATCTTTATGTGCCTTCACACCGCCGTATCTTCATGGCGATGATTGCACTGTTTGAGCGTAGCGCCGAAATCAATCCCATCCTGATCGGCGAGGAACTAAAGAAAGAAAACGCGCTCGAGTCAGTCGGCGGCATCTCGTTCATCGCCAATCTCACCTACGGCTTGCCGCATTCAACCAACATCACGCATTACGCGAAAGTGGTGCGCGGAAAGTCGATGCTGCGTCAGCTTATTCGTGCTGCGGGAAAAATCACTCAGGAAGCGCTCGAACAGGAAGATGAGCCGGAGATCATTCTGGATCACGCTGAACACGCCATCTTTCAGCTCGCTGATGAACGCATTCGTCAGGGTTTTGTCCACGTGAAGCCGGTTGCGGAAGAGCTTTTGGAGAAGATTCAGGAGATGGAAGGGCGTGCGGCCGTCCTCACCGGGCTGACCACTGGTTTTGCCGACCTCGACAAGATGACTTCCGGTTTACAAAAACAGGATCTGATTATCGTCGCCGCGCGGCCCTCGATGGGAAAGACCAGTCTGGCGCTTATGCTCGCTGAGAATGCCGCCATTCACGCGGGCGCAGTGGTTGGCATCTTCTCTTTGGAAATGTCGAAAGAGGCTCT
>DASSCX010000046.1:0-13203 GCA_035697425.1 Pyrinomonadaceae bacterium
TGACCTTTCGCGCTTGCTTTCTGCGTTGCGGAGATGGCGCGATCAAGCCACTGCTGCTGCCGTTGGAAGTGGTAGTAATACTGCGCACAGACATTCGCCAGGCCGGCGTGAGCGAGCGCGAAATCCGGATCGAGTGCGACTGCGTTCTCATACATCTGCAGCGCAAACAACAGATCCTGCCGTCCGACACAACGAGCATAATTTCTTCCCCGCAGATAGAGATCGTATGCCTGCAGGTTCTCGGTGGGTTTCGCGGAGAGAGCCTGCTGCTCCTGCGGTGAGAGCGTGATGCGCAGTGCGGCGGCAATCTTCTGCGCGATCTCATCCTGCAGTTCGAAGACGTCCTTCATCTCGCGGTCGTATCGTTCCGACCAGAGTGGAAAATCTGTTGCGGCGTCGACGAGCTGTGCATTAATGCGCAAACGCTCGCCCGCTCGACGCAGACTACCGGCGAGCACATACGACGCACCGAGTTCTTTGCCGACTTGTCCTGCCGTCACCGATTTGTCGCGATAATTCAGTACCATCGCGCGTGAGAAAGTTTTCAGACCTTTGATCTTCGACAGCTCCGTGGTGATGTCTTCAGTGATACCGTCGCGCAGGTACTCGTCTTCCTTCATGCCGCTAAGATTCTCGAAGTAGAGCACAGCAATGGAGTGATCACTCACGGTTGCCGCTGCTCGCCGAGTTCCGCTCGCAGTGGTGGAGTGTTGTCCCGAACTGAGGTCCCGCTTCAACCGTTTGAGAGCGGTTTTGAGATCTGTCGCGCTTTGATAGCGCAGGTCGCGGTCCTTCTCTAATGCCTGGCCAATGATGCGATTGAGCTCCGGCGGCAACGTCGCATTGTATTGGGTCAACGGTGCTGGATCGCGATTGAGGAGAGCATCGAACACGACGGCCGATGTCTCTCCCTGGAAAGGAAGAAACCCAGTCGCCATTTGGTAAAGCACTGTGCCAATCGAGAACAGATCAGTTCGGGCGTCGGTGATCTCACCCCTCGCCTGCTCGGGCGACATGTAAGCAACGGTGCCGATCGTCGTTCCAGCTGAGGTCAGCTGGTCTTTGCGTATTGTCTCCACCACCGAAGAAGCGTCGGGTGCATTGTGCCGATCGATCTTGGCGACACCGAAGTCGAGAATTTTTGCCTGCCCGCGCGAAGTGACGAAGATGTTTGCTGGTTTCAGATCGCGATGCACGATTCCTTTTGAGTGTGCCGACTCGAGCGCGTCGGCAATCTGCACACCCAGTGTCAGTAGCGACTCAATATCTATTGGCCCGCGACGAATGCGATCCGCCAGCGACTCGCCGTCCAGCAACTCCATGACGATGAAATGTTCAGACTCGTGTTGCTCGATGCCGTGAATGGTGCAGATGTTCGGATGATTAAGCGCCGACGCCGCGCGTGCTTCACGCTGGAAGCGTGCCAGGAGATTCTCGTCGTTGGCCAGGGCTGGTGTTAAGAATTTGAGCGCGACGTGCCGGCCGAGGTTGGTGTCTTCAGCTTCATAGACGACTCCCATCCCACCTTCGCCAAGCTGCGACGTGATGTGATAGTGCGAGATAGTCCGATCGAGCATTGGGGACGTGCCTCCGGAATGATTGCTGATTTTGGATTTCGTGGGACTGATTTACTGCCTACTGCCTTTTGCCTACTGCTTTCTGGGCTGTGGGCGGGAGTGTAGTACAGGCGAGCGCTGAGAACAAAACTCTATCTGAATTTCTCGGCCGTGAGGGTTCTACCGCCCCGTCGTACCCACCACTCCAAATGTTAACGCTGAAGGCAGCAAACGTTAGGAATCTAGCCGATTAAGCTCATCAGAATTAGGACGCATGAGCATCAACCGCAAGCGTGTCGGGTTCTAAATTCCAATGGACTTGCGACGCAACCCCTTGAGGGTTGGGACACATCTAATCGAACCCCGAGTCGATCGCAGTCCCAGCCATTTGGAATGCTTACCACACCAGGCATCATCTCTTCGGAGATCTCGATCGGCCACCGCTACGAATCCTACTCTTGATCGCACCGAGACCGTTTGACCTCGTTTCAGATCGTGATGCGCAGCATCCGGCGGGTGCATGAGGATTGTGCGGCGGGGTTTGCCTCGTATTACGCTGAAAGCGTTCGCTAATTCTAGCCCAGGGTTGTTTCAACCCTGGGTACAGAACGCACATCTTATTTCATCGAAACCCTGGAATTGTTGCGCGACGTGTCGCCAATGAAATCTGCTTTGCTTCCCAGACAACGCCGCAACCCCTTCAGGGTTGCGCGCCCACTGCCAACATGCGCACCGTCCAAATTCAGTTTCCTCATCCTCATCATGTGGAACCGACAGTGGGCATTATTACAGCATCGCAGAAGCAGCGCGCGTCATGTTTGCGAGTGGTCTCGGGTAGCTTGTGATAATCGGATGGAGGGATATAATTGCCTTCCCGCAACTACGTAACTTAAGTTATTAACCTTCGCTATCACCAAGGAGGAGAGTTTCCTATGCGTCGCATTTTCTACTGCTTAGGTCTTTTGTTCGCAACTGTTCTCATCGCCTCGTTGCTCAAGCCCGTTCCCGTAAGCGCGATCACGTATGGCTTCGTTGACACGAACAACACGTATAGCAACGTGGGGGCATTCATCGTTAAGTCACCCACGGGTCAGATTTATCCCATCTGTTCAGGAACACTGATTACTCCCGACGTGTTTTTGACGGCGAGCCACTGCACACAGTACTTCACGAATGTACTGGCTCCCCTGGGCTACACAGCTTACGTGAGCTTCGATCAGTCAATCCCCTTTGGTGCTTTGACCACCAACAGAACGAAACTTTACGCGGTCGAAACCGTCGTCACTAACCCCAACTACAATCAAAGACAAAGTGACTCCGGCGACCTTGCTGTGCTGATTCTGGAATCCAGCGTCAGAGGCATTACACCGGCAACGCTCCCTGAGTGCGGGCTGCTCGACCAGTTGGTTGAACAAAATGGATTAAAAGGTGCTGTCTTCACCAACGCCGGATATGGCTTACAGAATCGTGTGGTGGGCGGCGGCGTTCCTTACTTCCAGGATCTAAATCCAATTCCGAGGATGTATTCCTTCTCGAGTTTTAATTCACTCAACGGAGGTTACCTTCGTTTATCGCAAAATCCCTCGACCGGTAACGGCGGGACTTGCTTTGGCGATTCCGGCGGGCCGAATTTTCTAACGGTGGACGGTCAGCAGATTCTGGTGTCGATTACGATTACCGGTGACTCCGTGTGCCGCTCAACGAACGTTGCATATCGCCTTGACACGGAGTCGGCCCAGGCCTTCTTCGCCTATGTCAACGAGGTCTACGGAACTGATATTCCAATTTCTTGTTAAGAGAGTCTTCCCAATTGCCGTTGTTGAGTGAGGCTTATCTCGGATCCGACGCTACCGCGTTACGGTACTGACCCCACTCCCGTAGGTTAACGCTGAAAGCGTTCGCTAATTTCAGCCCAGGGTTGTTTCAACCCTGGGTACAGAAAGCACATTTTAATTCGTCGCAACTCTGAAGGAGTTGCGATTGTTGTGCATCGGTCAATCGTCGCGCAACCCCTTCAGGGTTGCGTTTCAATTAAGGCGACGCTGTTCCCAGGGTTGCCAAAGCGCAACCCTGGGCTGGAATTAGAGAACGCCTTCGGCGTTAAAAGCGAACACGTTTACGATTCTATTTGCGGTCGGCCGACAGCACTTGTTTCCTGTAAATAACTCCATGAAGCTGCTGTGCAAGAGTCGGGTTGGTGCGTTTCAAAAATGCGTAGTGTTCGAGCGCGGCTGTTTTGTTCCTGGTGGATAGTTCGGCAACCGCAAGGTTGTAACGCGGTTCATCCTGGTTCGGTGCGAGTTCAAGAGCTCGTTTGAACGCGACAATAGCCTTGTCGTACCGCCTGGTCTCAATAAGGACTACGCCAAGTTGGTTGTAAGCCTCAGCACTTGCGGGGAAAAGCTCGATGGTTTCCTCCAGGATCGTTAAGGCGTCATGAAGCCTCTTCGCCCGCCTCAGAGCAGAACCGTAGTTACTGCGTGACCTGGCATCTGGCGGGGCAATTTTTAGTAAATTCTCATAACAATCGACGGCTTCATTTGCCTGCTTAAGCGCCAAATGAAGCTCACACAAATGAACACGGGCTTGCAGGTGTTGCGGATCGGATACGACCGCCTTACGGGTGGCACGGAGGGACAAAGGCAACTGGCCCAGATGGTCATAAACGACGCCCAGGTTGTAGTGGGCGGCGGCCAGGTTTGGATTCAAATCAATCGCCCGCTCCAGCATGCGGACAGCTGCTTCATAGTTTTGCTGGCGGGCGTAAGCGTAGCCGAGATTGTTGTAGAGTCCGGCGTCGTTCGGCGCCAGACGTAACGCTTTGTGATGGGCGGCAATGTCTACATTGTCATCACCTGCGCTGGCATCGTTTAAGCTCCGCAGAGCGAAAGTGCGCGGTTCGTTATTTGTTGCAGCTTCTGCCGGAGCTGGATTCGGAACTTGCGCCGCCGCTGTTATTGCGGCACCGAGCAGGATTAATGGTGCGCGTAAAGCAAAGAAAGGGCGGGTGCGAGTCATAGCTTTCTATCTCCTCTCCAGGCGAACGTTTGTTGCTCAAGAAAATGGCCGGGAGTAGAGTGTCGGCGCAGAACGAAGTGGCTGTCTTCAATCGCACATCGCTCACCTGCTCCCTGCCACTAAGCACGCTGGTTGATCTGCTCGGCCGTAAGTCTTTTGAAAACCTTAAGACCCAGCTGGAGATTACTGATAATTTTGCTACGCTCGTTTACTCCAATTAACTGAAATATACAACCTGAGGTCCGGGATTTCGTATGACCATTAAATCTTTTCATTACCTGATGTCTGCACTTGTTACCCTTGCGGCAGTCGTGTTCTGCGTCGCCGCCCCGCAAGCAGCTAGCCAGAGCAAGGATGAGCAGGAGTTGACGGCCTTAGTCAAACAAATGACTGATGCTCAAGCAAAGTTTGACCCCGCAACGCTGGACAAGATCTACACTTCCGACTTCATTGAGATTTCTCCAATTGGAGAAGTTGACCCGCGCGACAAAACAATTGGGTTCTACAAACCGGAAGCGAAGCCGCCGGGCGACCAAATGAGTGTCAGCGTCACAACCGACGAATTCTTGAATCGAAACTACGGAAACTTTGCGATTGTAATCGCGCGTCTTACCTATGCGCCGATGGGAGTCGCACCCGCAGCCCGCCCGCCTTTTAGTATTAGAGTGACGCTCGTTTGTCGTAAAGAAAAAGGCGTGTGGAAAATCGCTTCAAGCCAATACACCGGAATCAGACCACCGCGCCCCGCCCAATAACCATGAAACGCATCACTGTCATTGGCCTATTTCTAACTGCAACTCTGTCGTTCTGCGCAGGCGTAGCCACAGCTCAAACATCGACGACCAAGGACACGTTGCAACGTGCTCCCACTGTGATCGTGCTGCGAGCGGCGCAAATGCTCGACGTGCAAACAGGCCGCATAGTCTCGCCCGCCGTCGTAGTCATCGAGAAAGATCGCATCAAGAGCGTTAATCCAGCGACTGTGCCGGGGGGACAGCTAATTGATCTAGGTAACGTTACGCTCTTGCCCGGCCTCATCGATATGCACACACACCTCTCATTCGACCTCGAGGGGAACTGGTTGCATCGTGGGATTACTGACACGGCCGGAGACAATGCGTTACGAGGTGCGCGCAATGCGCAGAATACTTTGCTGGCGGGCTTCACAACTATTCGCGATGTCGGCTCGGGCGACTTCGTGGATGTCGCTCTGATGCGGGCCATCGACCACGATTTTATTCCGGGGCCACGCATCTTTCCGGCCGGTCACTCAATCGGAATAACAGGCGGACATTGTGATACCACCGGTTACATTCCCGGTGTGATGGAGCTTGGGCCAGAGGCCGGCATTGCGGATGGGCCCGAAGCCGCTCTCAAGGCGGTGCGTTATCAAATCAAGCATGGAGCAAAAGTGATCAAGGTTTGCGCAACTGCCGGAGTGCTGTCGCTGGAAGGGCCGGTGGGAGCGCAGCAACTTTCTGACATTGAATTGCGCACGATTGTGGAAGAGGCGGCTCGCCATGGACTTAAAGTCGCCGCCCACGCCCACGGCACAGAAGGCATCATCGCCGCGGTAAGAGCAGGTGTTGCCTCCATCGAGCACGGTTCGCTGCTTAACGATGAAGCCATCCGATTGATGAAAGAGCGCGGCACCTACTTAGTACCCACACACTATTTGACGCAGGCTATTCGCCTCGACGCCTTACCCCCTCAGATCAGGGCCAAGTCCGATTACATTATTCCGCGCGCGCGGCAGCATCTGCAGTTGGCTATTAAGTCTGGAGTGAAGATCGCTTTTGGCACCGATGCGGGCGTATTCCCGCACGGTGACAATGCCAAGGAGTTCGGCGTGCTCGTGGAAAGAGGGATGACTCCCATTGAGGCCATCCGGACTGCAACGGTGAACGCTGCCGATCTGCTCGGTGTAAGTGATCGAGGCAACATTGCGCCGGGGTTGTTAGCTGACTTGGTCGCCGTACCAGGTAATCCACTCGAGAACATCCGCGTGCTCGAGGACGTTCGCTTCGTCATGAAAGGTGGGCAGATCTATAAGCGGCCTTGACGATTGGCGATTGGGGAGTGGCCATTGGCTATAACCCGCGAAGCGGAATGAGGCCAGTACCGGAAGGCGGTAACGGGTGGTTACGATGCGTGGACACTAAGCCGACGCGAAAGCGTTCGCTGTTTCGTGTTGTTTAGTGGATCGTATTCTCTGCCCCAACAGCCGCTACGATGCCGAACTAACACGAAACATCACGAACGAATTGATCCACTCATTAAGGCTGAGCACCAATCGGCATTTTCAAAACTGGGGCGGCCACGGAGTGCCGCCCCCTACAGAATTCCCCTATCGCAGACCACCTGGATTGGCATCACCATTGAACGCCCTTAACATCAAGGATAAAATCCACGCAGCCGTCCGTACGACCATTTCGATCCAAACTTTCACCAAGGGGGAAGCGTGCGGAATTCCATCAAAACTTACGGGTTAGGGATCGTCGCACTGGGAGTGGCCGTCCTGCTCCGTTGGCTGCTCGACCCGCTGATGGGGGATGCCTTACCTCTCGTTACCCTCTTCGGTGCCGTCGCCGCAGCAGTGTGGCTGGGCGGTTATCGTCCTGCCATCGTAGTCGCCATCCTCGGCTATCTCGCCTGTCATTACTTATTCATCGAACCGCGTGGCCAAGTGAATCTCGATGCGCTCGCGAATCTGGTCGGGCTGGTGGCCTATCTTTTCACTTGCGCCCTAATCATCGCCTTCGGCGAGTCGGCGCGCTTCGCTCATCAGCGCGCCAGCGAGCGACGCGAAGTACTCAGCGTCACCCTGCGAAGTATTGGCGACGCGGTGATTACCACCGATAACGCGGGCCATATCACTTACTTGAATAAGGTGGCCGAGTCGATAACCGGGTGGGCGCTCGAAGACGCGCTGGGCCAACCACTCGACACCGTGTTTCAAATCGTCAACGAGGCAACGCGGCTTCCGGTCGCAAACCCGGCAACCAGAGCCTTGCGCGAGGGAATCGTCGTCGGCCTGGCGAACCACACCGTACTCATTAAGAAAGACGGCAGCGAGTGTCCGATCGATGATAGTGCGGCGCCGATTCGCGACGACCAGGGAAAAGTATCCGGCTGCGTGCTTATCTTCCGCGACGTTACTGCGCAGCGCCTTCTAGAGCGGGACAAGGCAAATCAACTACTAACGGCTCGCCTGCTGGCGTCAATCGTGGAATCTTCCAACGATGCCATCATTGGAAAATCGCTCGCCGGTGTGATTCAAAGCTGGAACGCAGCGGCCGAACGGCTCTTCGGTTTCACTGCCGAACAGGCCGTGGGCCAGCACATCTCGCTTGTAATTCCCCCAGAACGAATCACCGAGGAAGAACAGATCCTTGCGAGGTTGAAAGCCGGACAACGGATCGAACATTTTGAAACCGAGCGCGTGCGGAGCGATGGGCAGCGCATCCTTGTCTCGCTCACCATCTCGCCGATTAGAGATGAAGCGGGCAACGTCGTGGGGGCGTCGAAGATTGTGCGGGACATCACCACGCAGCGACAGATCGAGGAGCGCGAGCGCGAACTATTGGCGCAGGCCGCTGGGGCGAACGCGAAGTTCCAGGCTTTCTTCGATCAAGGTCCTTTGTTTGCCGGCATCATGGATTTGGACGGCACCATTCTCGAACCGAATCGACTCTCCTGGGAAGGCTGCGGTTTCACCAGAGAGCAAATTGTCGGAAAACCGTTTTGGGAAGGTCCCTGGTGGACACCTTCTCCTACTCTCGTGGAGCTGATCAAAAAGGCATCCGCTGAGGCGGCCGCCGGAAAAACCTTCCGAGGTGAGCTGCCCTACTTTGTGGGTGACGGTAGCCAGCGCCTGGCCGACGTCACCATCCAGCCTATCCATGACGAAAAGGGCGGAGTGCTGTTCCTCGCTCCCACCGGGACCGACATCACCGATCGCAAACGCGCCGAGGCGGACCTGGAAAAGTTTGCCACGCTCATTGAGACCAGCACCGACTTCATCGGCGTGTGCGATCTCGACGGTATTCCTCTCTTCGTCAACCGCGCGGGCCTGGAAATGGTCGGACTGGATAGCATCGAACACGCTCGCCGCACGCCTGTTGCAGATTTCTTCTTCCCTGAAGATCAAGACAGGATCATGAATCAGTTCTTTCCGGCCGTCATGGAGCAGGGACACGGCGAAATAGAAGTTCGCTTTCGAAACTTCAAAACAGGGGCAGCGCGGTGGATGGCTTACAAGGTGTTGAAGCTGACTGACCCGGGGGGCAATCCGATAGCTTTTGCGACCGTCAGCCAGGATGTAACCGAACGAAAGCGACTGGCAGATGACCTGCAAAGACTCGCGGTTGATCTATCAGTAGCCAACCAACGCAAGAACGAATTCCTGGCAACGCTCGCTCACGAGCTGAGGAGTCCCCTCGCCCCCCTCGTCAATATGTTGGAGGTCTTGAAGCGTGCTGACGGTGACCGTGAAACGTTCCAGCGCGCGCGCGATACCATCGAGCGGCAGCTGGGCCAAATGGTGCGGCTTGTCGATGATCTGCTCGACCTAAATCGCATTACTCACGATCGTCTCGAGTTAAGGCAGAGCGAGGTTGAACTGGCGGCGGTAATCCAACAGGCTGTCGAAGTTGCGCGACCGCTGCTCGACTCAGCAAACCATGATCTGCGTGTGGCCCTGCCTGCGGAACCGATCTATCTCCATGCCGATCCGGCTCGCCTGGCCCAGGTATTTGGCAACCTGCTCAGTAACAGTTGCCGCTACACGAAGCCGGGCGGAACCATTCAGGTCGAGGCAAAGCAAGAAGACAGTGAGGTAGTGGTAACGGTTAAGGATACCGGCGCCGGGATACCGCAAGACAAACTGGCCAGCATCTTTGACATGTTCACCCAAATCGACCGCTCGCCGGAACGTTCACAAGGCGGCCTCGGAATCGGACTGACCCTCGTGAAACGTTTGGTAGAAATGCACGGCGGCTCGGTGGAAGCGCGCAGCGCGGGCGAGGGGCAAGGAAGCGAATTTGTGGTACGGCTGCCGGTTCTTATTAGAACAACGCAGCCGGTGACGCCTGGACCAGCCGAAGTTCAAGAGCCGGCAGCGGCGCATCGCATCTTGATTGTTGACGACAACACAGACTCTGCTGACTCACTCGCGATGCTGCTGGAGATCACAGGCAACAAAACATTTGTGGCCCACGATGGAGACGAAGCAATCGCAGCGGTTGAAAAGTACCGGCCCGAAGTTGTCCTCCTGGACATTGGCTTGCCGAAGTTGAGTGGACACGAGGTGTGCCGCCGTGTCCGTGAACAATCATGGGGCAAGGATATTGTGATGGTCGCGCTAACTGGGTGGGGCCAGGAAGAGGACCGCCGCAAGTCTCAGGAAGCTGGATTCGACGGCCATCTCGTTAAGCCCGTGAATTATGACGAGCTTTTGGAGTTGTTGAGTTCGTTAACGAACGGTGCGTGAGCAGTGCATTCGCAGCGGCTTGCCGCCTTCCGTGCGGTAAGGTTGACCTTACCGGGTCGACGCACTCTTTCTTCCAGCGCGAGGCTCAGCCTCGCACAAATAATTAAAACCTTTTCGGTAAGACAAGCCTTACCGCACGGTGGCGGCAAGCCGCGGTTTTGCGCTCGCTGCACCCAGACGCCCGCGATCCGATTTCTGATCCTTACTCTTGTTTAGCCGGCCTGCGCTTTGGCGAGTTCGTATGCACCGTTCCACGTGGCTTCAACGTCAGTCTCCGATTTCGTTACGGTCTTGAACGTGCCACTGCCGGTAATGCCGCGATACTGACCATCGCCGCCTGTCATCGTATAGGTGCCTTCGACGGTCATCGTGCCACCTGCCGTGGAGACTTTGCCCTCGAAGGTTCCAAAGTCTCTGCCGCCGTCAGGATGAACGTTGTTGTAGTAGCCGGTTTGCGTGCCCTCGCCGTTGCGCAAGTCGTTAACGCCCCAATAGGAAATCTTGGCGTTGTCCCACAGCGGATCGGGCGACTTCTGTGTACCGTTAACCTCCGCGATGGCGAGTAGGTGGTTGGACTGGTCATTCAGGGGCAGTCCAAACTGTTGCGTGATTTTTCCAGAAAAAGTTCCTGAGATGGAAGGCATGATGTTCTCTCCTCTCCTTACTATTAGGTTAGTTGTCGCGTGAGTTGGGCGCATTCTGTACCTGCGCTAAGGGCACTGTCAACGCGGTGAGTCAGGAGCCGGGAGTGAAAGTAAGGAGTCAGAAGTGAGGAATAGGGCAGGAAAAGGATGAGCACTTAGTACAAATTGGGAAGGGGCCGTCGTCACGGCTTCGCCGCCCGGTGTGAGGCTGTGGCTTTGCCCAGCCGTCTACTCAAGTCCTTTCATCGGGCTTTGCCCTCATTCGGTCCGTGCCCGACCTGGCCTCTCGAAGTTCGCCAACGTATGAGGTCTTTATCCACTAACAGCGGCTCGTCGCCAGACGCACAGCCTCACACCGGGCGGCAGAGCCGTTTCGCATTTGAATCTTCCTACAATATTTCCCTTCCCCGTTCGTCTACAGGAGTGGATGGATGAGACGGCGAACATACGCGCGATGAAAGAGCAAGACCGCAAAATATCCGCCATTGTTGCGGAAGAACGATCCCGGCTGCGTAATTTCATCCGCCAGCGGGTGCCCGACCCTGCGGACGTCGAGGACATCGTGCAGGAAGTCTTCTACGAATTGGTAGAAGCCAATCGCCGGCTGATGCCGATTGATCACGTGACCGGCTGGCTGTTTCGCGTAGCGCGCAATCGCATCATCGATCTCTTTCGCAAGAAGAGGCCGGAGACATTCAGTGACACGGTCGGAGAAGATGAAGATGGTGAGCGGCTCCGCCTCGAAGACCTGTTGCCATCGCCTACCGCGGGCCCGGAAGCGTTTTACGTCCGCCGTGTGGTGCTTGAGGAATTAGAAATGGCGCTCGACGAACTTCCCGACGACCAGCGTGAAGTGTTTATCGCTCATGAACTCGAGGGGCGTTCCTTCAAAGAGCTGTCGGCAGAGACTGGGGTGAATATCAACACCTTACTCTCGCGCAAGCGCTACGCGGTGCTTCATTTGCGGCAGAGGCTGCAGAGCATTTACGACGAGCTTGTAATACGCGGGTAAACCGCAGAGACACAAAGTCTCACCGAGACGCAAAGGAAAGTCAAACGAGGGTATGACGAGTTTGGAAGTGAGGAAGACATTATGAGCAAAAGATCTAAAAGACTTATTTGGATGATTCCAGCGGCGATCGCCGGGATGGTGATCTTCATTGCGCTCGGCGGCACAGTCGTGATGCTGTTGTGGAACTGGCTGGCGCCGGCGTTGTTCGGATTACAGCTGATCACCTTCTGGCAGGCTATCGGATTGCTCGCTCTCTGCCGGATTCTGTTCGGCGGATTTGGTGGTGGCTCGCATCGTTCGCATTCGGGGCGACGAATTAAGGACCGAATGCGCGAGCGAATGGCCGAGCGCTGGGAAGACCTAACGCCCGAGCAACGTGAGAAACTCGATCGAGTGCTTGGTGATCGGGGCGCGCAAACGACGCCGCTCGACTTGAACCAGAGCGGGTGAGCGTTGATCGCCTTGCTCAACTCCAAGTAACGGGCGAAGTGGTCAATGCGACGACCAGGACTTTTGGCTCATATTCGTCCCAACTACTATTCGGGTTGTAAAGGTTCGCGAAGTTCTAAAACTTCTCAAAAACGATGGCTGGTTCGTGGTGACAATCGTCGGTAGCCATCGTCAAATGAAGCATCCCAGCAAGCCAGGACGAGTCACGGTGTCTGGTCATCCGGCTGACGATATTCACCCTAAAACACTGAAGAGCATATTGACGCAAGCGGGATTGAAGAAATAGAGTTTGGAATCATGCGATACGCAATGATCATCGAACCGGGCGAACGGAACTACTCTGCTTATCTGCCTGACCTACCTGGGTGTGTGGCCACCGGCAAGACCCTCGACGAGTTGAGACAGCGCATGAGTGAAGCGATTGAACTGCACTTGCAGGGCTTGCGCGAGGACGGTCTGCCGATTCCTCAGCCGACCACTATCGCAGACTATATCGACGCCGCTTAGGGACTCCACTTCGTCGCGATTTGCAGCTACGCGCCAAGCTCCAATCGAAAAACAAACCCGTTATCCCTTCCGCATCGGAATCTAAGAACAAACATCACGCGAGGTACGTAAAACCTGCCATGAGCACGTCCCCAAACGACCAACCAATCGCCGCCACAGATCCACCTACCACCGAACAATCTATTCCCCAAACAGGCCCGCAAGGGCGGCCCAAAAAACCGCTGCGGCTGTGGCCTGGCCTAATTGGTGCGACTTTGATAGCGCTGGGGTGGTTTATTGTTCCGCCGCTCGTTCCCGCTGCCGCGTTCTACGGGATGATGGCTGGCATGCTCGGCGTACTCGTGGTTACGCTTTGGTGGTTAGGATTCAGTCGAACACGTTGGTACGAGCGTGTGGGTGCCATTGTTTTCATCATCGTTGCGCTGTTCGTGACATACCGCTTAGTCCACATTTCGATTGCGAATGGGGCGATGGGTTTTCTGTTTTATGTTCTGATTGTTCCGGTTCTCTGCCTGGCGTTGGTAG
>DASSCX010000047.1:0-4997 GCA_035697425.1 Pyrinomonadaceae bacterium
ATGATGGACTTGGAGGTAGGCCGTTACACCTTTCGGACAAAGTCGACCTTCGTTGACGGGAAAATCGTAGCGGGGTTCGAACCCAACGACGTGATTCTTTTCGACCAGCAGGTTCTTGCCGCACTGCACGGCGCAATAGGGGCAGTGCGTTGGCACTACCTTGTCGATGACGCGGTCTGCACGCCAGCCATCGTAGGGCGCATCATGAAGATGCGGACCAAAGTCCTCGATGATCTGCTCCAGATGTTCGACCTTGCTCATATCGGTTGTTCAAACGGTCAGCACTCAGCGGCTTTGCCGTCTGATGTGAGGTGGCGGCTCTGCCCCACCGTTAGCGCCGCCTTTGACCCTGGGGCTGAGCCCCAAGGGCATAGCCCAAAAACCTCGAAACGACTTGCCGGAAGGGCAAAAGCCACTTCCGCACATCAGGCGGCCAAGCCGTTATAGCCTTACTCCAATCGCACTGCTCGTGCGCTCCTTAACAACTTTTTGTACCTGGCCCCTATTTCCGCCCTTCTCCCATTTCAACACGCGACCCGCGGAAAACTCCGGCAGGCAAGGATGCGTATGACAAGCCGCGCAGAATGCGCTTACATCGGGGACAATAATCCTGCCAAACGTGTCCATCAGTCATCGAGTAATCGAACCCGAGTTTATCCACCACAGTTTTTAGATCTTCCAGCCACAGCTCCGCCACAAACTCAACGCCGCAACGCGGACAAACAGCTTGGGGCATCTCGCGCGCCCGCCTTTGATAAAGTTCCACCCCAATCGACGCTGGGCGCTGAATCACATGAAAGAGTTTGCCAAACGGTAAGTAGAACAGAGTCATGATCACCACCGCCTGATGCGAAAGGGCGATGAATGAATACATATAACCGTGCAGCCAGAGACTCGAGGCGGTCAGCATCAAGCCCGTGATGCAGATCGCGATCAATAACAGGTGCGGAACAAAATCAAGCAGATACTGTTGCAACGCGATCGCCCCGCGATCGTGCAAGCGACGCCGAATGGCAATGCCACAGCCGATTAGCACCATGATCGCAGTGAAATCGAGGGCGTGAAAGGTTACCCAGGCAAGCGCGCTGCGGCCGTCAACGACATTCAGCGGAATCCCAAACACATAAGCGCGATAGCCGCGCTCGCCTTCCAATTCAAAGTGGACCCAGCCAAACACGAGCGGGAAAGTGATCAATGCAGAGATGATGCAGCCCCACATGATCAATTGGTGCATTAACCAGCGCGAGAAGCCGCGGTGAAAGATGAACTTCTGCACGGCCATGCCGCCGACGATGGTTTTCGCAGCGCTGCTTGTGTTCGCAAGCAAATTTTCCCGGTCGCGAAACAATTTCCAACCGCGGCGCCAGTAAACTCGAGGTGCCGGTCGTTGTAACCAAATCGCGTAGCGAAAGAAAACCGCGCCGAACGCAACCACACTCGCCACCGTGTAGCCGAAAAGGGCGGCGTCGTAATGTTCAAGATTTCGGGACCCCACAACGATCAGAACCGTCAACACAGCCGATGCGCCAAGGGCCATTAATAGGGCGGAACGATGGTTCGTGTCAGAGGCCATTATCTTTTGCGCTCGATTAGCTCTGCGCCCGGCACACCTTCGGAATCTCGCTTCAGATCAAGACTCAAGCCGCAATATTCGGGATTGCTCGCGATTTCAGGGAGCATATCACACGTTTCCAGGCTCAATCTGCGGCAGTTTGTGGAGAATCTCTCACCAATTAAATACGACTGCGCAATATTCCCCGCGGTCTCTTTCGCGCTAATTCGCTCGGTTTAGTTATTAGGCCCAATCCCTGAAGTCCGAAGTTGGCATACCTGTTGCCCATGTCAGACGTCGAGGACAGGCGGAAAGGACTATCCGAAGTTTGATAAGGAACTTAGGGCGCAGTAAATAACGCGATTTCGATCACACACTCTTTCGAGGTAAATAACATGAATGCCAACTCACAGACTCAGCCCAGCAATGGTCAACCGCAAGGCCATGGCGCTGTTTGGTACGAACTTCGGTATGAAAGAGAAGAGGTCTGCGAAGCACTTCTTCAGGAGCGAACTGGGGCGGACTTCCCAGTTGATAAGGAGACTCTGCAAACGCGCTTAACGCTGATTGACGAAGCACTGGATCGCTTGATGGCCGGCACCTACGGAGATTGCGTTCAGTGTGGCCGCTGGATTGAGGACACAAAGCTCCATATCGATCCGGCAATGCCTTACTGCGTGGCTTGCCAAAGCGAGCACAAACGCGTGCCTTTCGTGCGCGCTTACATTCCGACCTTAAGGTACAGAAGCCCGATCGCAGTTCCCTGATATACGCAGTAACGAATGCGCGAACAACCCGAGCAACAACGACTCCGGAGGCAGGGCTTAATCCCTGGCATAACCCATGAAGATTGAATGCATCCTTTGCCCGACCGACCTATCGCCGCATTCCGACGAGGCGTTGCGCTATGCCGTCGCCATCGCGCGAGCGTACGACGCTGAGTTAATTCTTTTGCACTGCGAAACCCGCGACGTGCCGGCCAGTCTGAGTGCCCACGATGAGGCTGCTGAGATTATCCGAGAAGCGCTGATTAAGTATTCGGGTGCGGAAGATATGAATGGACTCAAGTGGAAGAGTCTGGTCGTAACCTGCGACGATGCCGGCGAGGCTATTGTGCGGGAGGCCGCCCTCTATCGCGTGGATCTAATCGTGATGCGTTCGCGTCGCCGGCCACACCGCGCTGCGCTCCTCGGTTCGACTGCTGAATCGGTTTCGCGGACAGCTCCCTGCCCCGTTCTGGTGATGCATAGCGATGAGCGCGATTGGGTAACAGCCGCTGAGAAGATCGAATTGCAGCGCGTGCTGGTCGCCTACGACTTCTCAGACTATTCCGAGTTGGCGCTTAGATATGCATTGTCCCTCGCGCAGGAGTATCAATCAGAGTTGCACCTGCTGCATGTGCTCCCGCCTTTCACATTGGATGAGTCGGAGATTTCCTGGTATCCGCCCGGGCGTGAAGGCGCCTACCACAAGGCCGCTCACCGGCTGCAAAAAGCGATTCCCGTTGAAGCGCATCTCTGGTGCAACATCAAACACACCGTCAGTGAAGGGCAACCTTACCGGGAAATACTCTCTTATGCCGAGAAGCACAAGATTGACTTGATCTGTCTCGGGGCGCATGGAGCCGGCTTCGGAATGCGCACCCTCTTCGGATCCAATGTCGATCGCGTTTTGCGCCAGGCCCCATGTCCGGTTCTGGTGACTCGACCGCTCAAACCCGCAATGTTCACGATGTCGCAGGCTGAAAAGGGATTGGCTGCGAATACAGCGTGAGGAGGTGGGCTTTTTGAGACAGGAGTGGAGCAATGAAAATTCTTTTGGCGGTTGATGGTTCAGCATGCAGCGAAGCCGCCGTAGCGGAGCTAACAAAAAGACCCTGGCCGCCGGGAAGCGAGATCAGGGTGTTAACTGCTTACGAGTTGCCGTTGATGCCTGCGCCGGAAGCCTGGGCAATATCGCCGGACTACTGTGATCGTTTACAACAGGCGGTCCTCGAACAGGCAGAAACAGTGGCGCACGCGACCTCAGAAAAGCTAAGTGCTGAGCTCGGCGACTCGTTCAAAGTAACTAGTCGCGTCGTTGCCGGATCACCGAAGCTGATGATTCTCGAAGAAGCCGAACAGTGGAATCCGGATCTGATTGTAGTCGGTTCGCACGGTTATCGCGGTTGGCAGAGGTTCTTGTTGGGCTCCGTTTCGCAGGCGGTGGTTGCGCACGCGAAGTGCTCCGTTGAAGTGGTTCGCTGCAAGGCTACGGAAGCAACCAAGACGGCGGCGGCGTAATTCACGCTAGGCTCCAGGGGAGTTCGCAATTCCAGCCGAGGCCTTCGGCGTTACCTCATAACGCCACCCAGGCTCATACCTGACCCTACAATCGTGACAAAATCTGATTGATGTCATCTCCATCCGACCGGCTAACGCTCCATGCCAGCCAATGGCACGTAACTATCGAGAAAACATTTGAGAGAGAAACGTCCGTTGTGGCCTTTGGTGTACGCCGCGGGGTCCCGATCGTCCTCAAGATTAGTAAAAACTTAAGTGACGAATGGCATAGCGGCGACATCCTGCGCGCTTTCGCTGGCGACGGAATGGTCAGAGTTTATGAATCCCAAGCGGGAGCAGTGTTGCTTGAGCGACTCAAACCCGGCAGCGACTTACTTGACCTCGTGCGCGAGGGCGACGATGAAAAAGCGACTGGAATTCTCGCTAACATCGTGCGACAGCTTGCTAATCATGCTGCACCGGATGGTTGTGCAACGGTGCTCGATTGGGCTCTCGGTTTTGATCGTTATTTGAACAGCGCGGACAAGCAGGTTCCTTCTGCTCTGGTTCATAAGGCGCAAAAGTTGTATCTCGGCCTCGCGACATCAAGTTCGCGTCTGATGCTCTTGCACGGTGATCTTCATCATTACAACGTGCTCTTCGATGCGAAACGGGGTTGGGTTGCGATCGATCCGAAAGGTGTGGTGGGCGAGCTGGAGTATGAAGTTGGCGCAATCCTTCGGAACCCCTGGGAACAACCGGATTGTTTGACGTCGCGCGCTGTTATTGAACGACGGTTGCGGATCTTAAGCGACGCGCTTCAGCTGGATTACCGGCGCGCGCTGCAATGGTCATTCGCCCAAGGAGTGCTTTCGGCAATTTGGGATGTGGAAGACGGAAACGTGATCCAGGTAAGCCATCCCGGGCTGCAGCTGGCACGAACTATAGAACCCATGCTGAGTTAGCAGAAACATTTCTTATTTCTCATTTGTCATTTTGTCATTGGTGGATTCAAGTTCGAATTGCAACTGAGGATAGCGAAGAATACGGTACGGGAGCGGTAGCGACCGCATTCAACTAACCGGTCGATCAAGTTTCGAGAATCAGCGATTATCCGGGTCCCCAAGATCTGAATGTCGAGTCTGGGGTCACCTGAGTGCGGTCGCTACCCGCTCCCGTACTGT